>JBGAQV010000003.1:0-53385 GCA_044220505.1 Dermatophilaceae bacterium | reverse complement strand
CTTGTCGGTAACCCCGTCACCGCAATCCATCCAGGCACGTGAGCCTCGTCACTGCGGCCTCGCCATCAGCACGCCTGCCTGGGGCCCTACCCGGTCGCGGTCTCGATGATGTGGAACGCCGGCTCCTCGTAGGGATGGGCATCCCGCAGCGCGGCGACGACCTGCTGGCGCACGGCCCGCGAGAGGACGACTTCGACCCGGTGCTCGGGCACTCGCTGCACCTCGCCGACGACGCCGATGAGGGGATCGGTCGTCGGGGCGGGCCGGTACAGGCCCGGCCCGGCCTGGACGAACGCGCACTCGGTGTAGTCACCGATGCGACCGGCACCTGCAGCGAAGACCGCGGCCAACACCGCGTCGGTGTGCCCGACCGGCACGTAGGTGACGAGGATGTCGGTGGGCTGCTCGGGCGCCACCGTCACCGCCCTTCGAACACCGCCTTGCCGGGGCCGTTGGCCACGAAGGACTCCATCCCGATCTCGCGGTCCTTGGTCGCGAACATCGCGGCGAAGTAGGTGCGTTCCAGGGCCAGTCCGCTCTCGAGATCGGTCTCGATGCCGCGGTCGATGGCGTCCTTGGTGGCGCGCAGGGCAACCGCCGGACCACCGACGAACTGCCGGCAGAACTCGAGCGACGCGGCGTACACCTGGTCGTCCGGGACCACCCGGTCGGCGAGCCCGATCGCGAGCGCCTCCTGCGCCCCGACGAACCGGCCGGTGAAGCACAGCTCCTTGGCCTTGGTCGCGCCGACCAACCGGGCCAGGCGCTGCGTGCCGCCCATGCCGGGGATGACCCCGAGGAGGACCTCGGGCTGGCCCAGCTGAGCCGACTCCCCGACGAACCGGAAATCGCAGGCCATGGCCAGCTCGCATCCGCCGCCGAGGGCATAGCCGGTCACCGCGGCGACGGTCGGCTTGGGCAGCCGGGCGAGCGTCGAGACGTAGGCGTGCAGGGTGTCGACCGCACCGGCCATGTCGCTGTAGGACATCGTGCGCATTTCCTTGATGTCGGCGCCGGCGGCGAAGACCCGCTCACCTCCGTAGACGACCACGGCGGCGATGTCGCTGCGCTCACCGGCCTCCTCGGCAGCCGCCTTGATCTCGGACTGCACCTGGAGGTTGATCGCATTCATCTTCGGCCGGTCCAGCCGGATCGTGCCGATGCCGTCGGCGACTTCGAGTCGGACGAATTCACCCATCGTTGTCCTCACTTCCCGGCGCCTCGTGACGCCCTTGATCCCAGGAGCCGAACCACGCCGACACGACCTGCATGAGCAGGTTGACGGTCAGCTGGAACAACGTGCTCAGGTCGGTGCCCTCCGTCACGACATGGTCGGCCGTGACGATGAGGTTGCCGTTGGCGATACCGACCTTGGCGATATTGAGTTGCAAGGTGAAGTCGTTGCAGCGCTCCAGGCGGGCGACATCGTCGGCCGGCACCCCGTCGCCGATGATCCACTGCCCGAACACCCGCATGATGGGGAACTCCCCGTCGACGCAGCGCACGAACAACTGCTGGGCCGGATCGCCGACGACGAAGGCGATGTCACCGTCGTCGTCGATCGAGGGCAGCGTGCCGAGATCCTTGATGACATCGAGCATCCGGCCCCGCAGGGGGTGCTCGTCGGCCGGGGGCGGGAAGTTCGGCAGGGCGGTCGGATCCGTCATGCCCCGAGGGTAGCGCCCCCCTATCCTGACCGTATGCCGCGCCCGACCACCCGTCGTGACCATCCCCCACTGCCCGGCGTGACGCTCGTGCCGGGGGGCGCCGAGGTCTGCGTGTATGCCGGCCATGCCGACGCCGTGGACGTGTGCCTGTTCGACCCCGACGACCGCACCGGCCACTCCGAGCGGCGGGTCGCTCTCACCGACCGGCTCTACGGCTACTGGTTCGGGTTCGTGCCGGGGATGGGGCTCGGGCAGCGCTATGGACTGCGCGCCAAGGGTCCGTGGGTGCCCCATGCCGGGCTCCGCTACAACCCCGCCAAGCTGCTCATGGATCCCTACGCCCGGGCTCTGGAGGGCGGGCTCACGTGGACCGGCGAGGTCTTCGGCCACCGCACCAGCCCCGACCTCACCGTCGAGGACCTCCACCAACCCGACGATCGCGACTCCGCGGCATACGTGCCGCGCAGCGTCGTCGTGTCCGACCACTTCGACTGGGGAGCCGACCGACCGCCACGGCACGCCCTGAGCGACACCGTGATCTACGAGACCCATGTGCGCAATGTCACGATGCGCCTGCCGGGGGTGCCGCCCGAGTTGCGCGGCACGTATGCCGGTCTGGCCCACCCCGTGACGATCGACTACCTGCGGTCGCTGGGCGTCACTGCGGTGGAACTGCTGCCGGTGCACTCGTTCGTCACCGAGCCAGAGGTGTGGCGCCGCGGCCTGACCAATCACTGGGGCTACAACACCCTCGGCTTCTTCGCCCCACACGCCCGGTATGCCGCCGCGTCGGACCCGCAAGGCGTCCTGGACGAGTTCAAGGGCATGGTCAAGTTGCTGCACGCAGCCGGCATCGAGGTCATCCTCGACGTCGTCTACAACCACACCGCCGAGCAGTCCGCCCGCGGCGCGACGCTGTCCTGGCGCGGCCTGGACAACCGGGCCTACTACCGGCTCGACGGTCGAGGCGACGACATCGACGTCACCGGCTGCGGCAACACCCTCGACACGCGCCATGTCGTCGTCGTGCGCACCATCCTCGACTCGCTGCGCTACTGGGTGCAGGAATGCCACATCGACGGGTTCCGCTTCGACCTGGCGGTAGCCATGGGCCGGGGCAAGAACGACGACTTCGACCCCGACCACCCGCTGCTCGTGGCGTTGCGCACCGATCCCGTGCTGTCGCAGGTGAAGAACATCAGCGAGCCATGGGACCTGGGCATCCAGGGCTGGCGCACCGGACAGTTCCCGCCGCCGTTCTCGGAGTGGAACGACCGCTATCGCGACCGGGTGCGTTCCTTCTGGCTCTCGGACCTGTCTCGGCTCATCTCCGGACAACACGCCCACGGCGTCCGGGATCTGGCCACCCGGCTGTCCGGATCGGCCGACCTCTTCCACGCCCGCGACCGCGGACCGATCGCGTCGATCAACTTCGTCGCCGCGCACGACGGCTTCACCATGGCCGATCTCACGATGTACAACCACAAGCACAACGAGGCCAACCACGAGGACAACCGGGACGGCTCGGACAACAACTCCTCGTGGAACCACGGCATCGAGGGACCCATCGACGACGGCATCTCCGCGGTGCGGCACAGATCGATGCGCAATCTCATGGGCACCCTGCTGGTGTCGACGGGCGTGCCGATGATCAACGGCGGTGACGAGTTCGGCCGCACCCAACACGGCAACAACAACGCCTTCTGCCACGACACCGACCTGACCTACTACGACTGGAACCTGCAGCCCTGGCAGGAGGATCTGCTCGCCACGACGCGCTACCTCACTGCCTTGCGCAGGGCTCACCCAGTGCTGCGGCAACGGATGTTCTGGAGCGGCGGCGAGGTCCACATCGACGGCTCCAAGGACCTCGACTGGTTCGACGACCGGGGCGCCCCCATGACCCAGGATCGCTGGGCCGACGAGCGGCTGCGCACCCTGCAGATGCTGCTCAATGGCGCTTGGGAGAACCAGGCGTCCCTGCTCGTCGTCCTGCACGGCGGTGAGCACGAGGCCGACGTGACGCTCCCCCGCCCGCCCGGCGCGACGGCATACGAGCTGTTGTGGGACAGCGCGTGGGACCGTCCACCGGACGCCCCGATCGCCGTGCCGAGCGACCAGCCGGTGCGGATGCTGCCGGCCTCGATGCGGATCTACCGCGTCGTCGACCCCACCTGACCGCCCGGACACTCCCGACCGACTGGCCCCAGACCAGCTCGGGTATGCCGTCCGGCTCGCCTCAGCGTGCGGCGACGGTGGTCCACGTCGCGCCGTTGTCCGTCGAGCGCCTCAGGGTGTCGACCGAGCCGACCGACCAGAGTGTGGTACCCGCCGCGGCCACCTGGTTGGCGCCGGCCGGCTGCGCGCCGGCCGAGGTCGTCGGTGCGGGCCAGGTGTCCACGGTCCGCAGCGCGCTCCACGCAGTGTCGACCGACATGAGCAGGGACTGCCGGTGCGTGTCGCCGTCTGCGACGTGGACGACGAGGTGCCCTCCGGAGGTGACGACCATGCCGACGAGCTCGACCCGAAGCGGCAGCGGGCCAGGTTGCGGCGTCTGCTGCCCGGTCCGCAGGACCTGGCTGCCGACGATCATCGGCACCGTGTCACCCTGATCCATGGCCAGCGTCGTCGCACCCGAACTCACCAACGCGCCGAGCTGAGATCCGGTGAACCCGGTGCCGGCATACGTCCGGCCACCGTCGGCGGTGTTGAAGATCGTCACCTTCCCGTTGCTGACCGCCGGCACCCAGAGGCGACCGGTGGGGTCGATCGTCGCGAGCGCCCACGCTGCCCCGCCCGGCACCGGCTCGTGTCCTCCCGACGCCGCCAACAGGTCCCACCGCTGCCCGGTCGACGGACGGTAGACCTGCGCACCGAAGGCCGCCACCAGCAGCACATCGCCGGCCTGTGGCGCCGAGCCTTGGGCCGCCGGGGTCGGCGCGGGCAGCTGGTGGGCGACCCCGTCGGACCCGACGGTGAAACCCCAGCCTGCCGCGTCGATGACGACGAATCCTGTCGCGTGCGGGATGACCTGGTTGTAGGTGCCGGTGTTGGTGAGGATCCCCCGCCCGAGCATCCGGCCGGTCGCGTCGGTGACCCGCCAGGCACTGTCACAGCTGTCCGTCGGGCACGAGGCGAACGCCTCGAACACCATCCCGTTGCCCGACCCCCAGATCCCTCGCAGGGTCATCGCTGCCTGGATCGCCGCATCGGCCCGCACCGAGACCGGGGCGATGGACGCGGATGCGGCAGGGGTGGTCGGCACCGTGCCACCCGGCGCCGACGTGGTGGCGGTCGCCGCGGAGCTCGAATTCGCGACAGTCTCGGTCGGGGCAGCCGGGATCAGCGCCCGGTCCGCGCGCGGCATACCGAGGTATGCCGTGACGGCTGCGGTCACGGCCACCGCCGCGGCGGCGACTGCGCCGGTGCGGCGATTGCGCCGCCGCCGGGCCGAGGCGGCCAGCAGCGCGTCGAACCCGACCGGGCGCACGCCGCGCTCCAACTCCCGCCCGATGAGGCGCAGGCCCTCGAGGTCGTCAGTCATGGGATGCCTCCGTTTCCACCAGTGCGGTCAACAAGGGGCGCAGGGCCGCCCGAGCCCGCACCAGTCGTGCCTTGACGGTGCCGCTGGGCAGGTCCAGGGCATGGGACACCTGCTCGACCGACAGATCGGACAGGTAGTGCAGGGCCGCGACCTGCCGCAGGGCCATCGGCAACTGCGCGAGGGCGGCCAGGACGACGGTCTGCGTTTCGCTGAGCTCGACAGCATCGGGCGGGCGCACGACCAACCGCGACTGAGTGCGTCGCCACAACGCCATCCGACGCCATCGGCTGCGGCAATAGTTGAGCGCCACGGTGCGCAGCCAGGCCTCCTGGTTGTCCAGCCGGGCGAAGGCCGCCGGACGATCCAGGGCCCGGACGAAGGCCTCCTGCAGGGCCTCCTCGGCCAGCTCTCGACTCCCGGTCATCCCGGCAAGCTGGACGACGAGACGTCCGTAGCGTGCTTCGTAGAAGTCACGCACGACGGTGACATCTGCGCCCATGTGTGGCCCCTGTCCTGTCGGCGACGGTGGCCGACACTGGTGCAGACGCACACCGTATGCCGTCCGGTTGCCACCCGGGGCAGCTGTCGGACGAAACCGTTTACATCCGACCCTCCCGAGTGCCGGTCGGGGGG
The DNA here is from genome assembly GCA_044220505.1 of Dermatophilaceae bacterium. Taxonomy (GTDB): domain Bacteria; phylum Actinomycetota; class Actinomycetes; order Actinomycetales; family Dermatophilaceae; genus Phosphoribacter. The sequence goes on along the minus strand of JBGAQV010000003.1, from coordinate 47,541 downwards.
CGCGGTGAGCCCCGGAACCTAGTAGCGTCGAGACCGTGAGCGCCACCTCTGCCTCTGGTCCGCGTCCCACCTCCGGCTCGGCCCGCGGCCGCAAGAAACCGCCTCGCGCACCACGTGCGCAGGCCACCCCGGCGAGCGCGACGGCCCAGCCACCGAGGGCAGCCTCCGCTGCGGTCCCCGTGGCCACCGTGCCACCGCTGCCCGCTCCAGGGCCGGGCAACCCGCTCCGCCCCGGGGTGCTGCCCATCGGACGGATCCCCGTCGTCAACGTCACTCCATCGGTCGACGGCGGCGCCCGCCCGACCAAGAGCGTGGTCGACGAGGAGTTCGTCATCACGGCACAGGTGTTCCGGGAGGGCCACGACGCGGTCAATGCCTCGGTCGTGCTCACCGACCCTGACGGGGTCGAGCATCGCAGCGCGATGACGCCGGTCAACCCGGGGCTGTCGCTCTGGGAGAGCACCGTGAGCGCCGACCGGCCTGGCTGGTGGAGCTATCACGTCGAGGGCTGGTCCGACCCGTGGGCCACCTGGGTGCACGACGGCACGATCAAGGTCGAAGCCGGCATCGACAGCGAACTCATGCTCGAAGAAGGGGCGCGCGTCATCGAGCGTGCCACTGCGGCACTGCCAGACGCGGCGCTGCCCGGCGCGGCCCCTGACGAGGCCAGCCAGGCACTGCGTGCCGCGGTGCTGGCGTTGCGCAACACCGACCTGCCCGCGCTGGCCCGGTTGCACGCCGCACTGGCCCCCGAGGTGCACGCCGTGTTCACGGCATACCCGTTCCGGGAGAAGGTCAGCCCGAGCCCGCGGCACCTGTGGCTGGTCGAGCGCGAACTCGCGCTCTTCGGAGCCTGGTACGAAATCTTCCCCCGCTCCGAAGGCGCGGTGCAGGACCCGCAGACCGGCGCGTGGACCTCGGGCACCTTCCGCACCGCGATGGAACGGCTGCCGGCCATCGCCGCGATGGGCTTCGACGTCGTCTACCTCACCCCGATCCACCCCATCGGCACGACCGCGCGCAAGGGCCGCAACAACACCTTGGTCGCCCTACCCGGTGACCCGGGCAGCCCCTATGCCATCGGCTCCCCCGACGGCGGCCACGACGCGCTGCACCCGGACCTGGGCACGTTCGAGGACTTCGAGGCGTTCGTCGCCGAGACCAAGCGGCTGGGGATGGAGGTGGCCATGGACATCGCGCTGCAGTGCTCCCCCGACCACCCCTATGTCGCCACCCACCCCGAGTGGTTCACCACCCGCGCCGACGGCACGATCGCGTATGCCGAGAACCCGCCGAAGAAGTATCAGGACATCTACCCGCTCAACTTCGACAACGACCCGCAGGGGTCCTATGCGGAGATGCGCCGGATGATCCAGGTGTGGATCGACCATGGCGTCGAGGTGTTCCGGGTGGACAACCCGCACACCAAGCCGGTGGAGTTCTGGCAGTGGATCATCGCCGACGTGGCCAAGGACCACCCCGGGGTGATCTGGCTGTCGGAGGCGTTCACCAAGCCGGCGATGATGCACACCCTGGCCAAGGCCGGGTTCCAGCAGTCCTACACCTACTACGCCTGGCGCAACGAGGTCGCCGAGCTGCGCGAATACTGCGAAGAGCTCGCCGGCGACGCCGCTGCATACATGCGTCCGTCGTTCTGGCCGACGACGCACGACATCCTCACCCCGTTCATGCAGTACGGCGGGCCGACGGCCTGGAAGCTGCGCGCGGCGCTGGCGGCGACGCTCGTGCCGACCTACGGCATCTACACCGGCTACGAACTCATGGAGTCCGTGGCGCGACCGGGCGTCGAGGAGCAGATCGACAACGAGAAGTACGAGTACAAGAACCGGCACTGGGCCGACTACGAGCCCGGTGGGGCCAAGGAGGGCCAGTCCCTCGCGCCCTATCTCACCGCGCTCAACGAGATCCGCCGGGCCCACCCTGCGCTGCGCTGGCTGCGTAACCTGCGCTTCCACCGGGTCGACGATCCCGCCCTGATGTGCTTCTCCAAGTCGCGGGCCCTGCCCGATGGCACGCGCGACACGATCATCGTCGTGGCCAACCTCGACCCGCACTCGACCCGCGAGTCACAGGTCCACCTGGACATGCCGGCCCTCGGGCTGCAGTGGAACGCCGGTATGCCGGTCCACGAACTCATCACCGACCAGCACTGGCATTGGCACGAGGTCAACTACGTGCGCCTCGGGGCTGACACCGAGCCGGTGCACATCATGTCGGTGGGCAGCTATTGACCGGCCCGCTCACCACCAACCCCCCGCAGGCCCACCCCCAACCGCTCACCGACCGACCCAGCCCGCCTGACCGACCCAGTCGCGAGAGGACCCCATGACCGCCCACCCGGTCGAGACGACCGCCGGCACTCCTGGTGCCGCTGGCCCTGCTGGGACGGCTGCCGCTGCCCTGGGCGGCGCTGTCCTGGGGGCCACCGGTGCTCGTCGGCCCGGCCTGCGGGAGGATCCCGACTGGTTCCGCACCGCCGTGTTCTACGAGGTGCTGGTGCGGGCGTTTGCCGACTCGACCGGCTCGGGCTCGGGCGACTTCACCGGGCTGGTCGGCAGACTCGACTACCTGCAGTGGCTCGGCGTCGACTGCCTGTGGATCCCGCCGTTCTACGCCTCGCCGCTGCGCGACGGTGGCTACGACATCGCCGACTACCGAGAGGTGCTCCCCGAGTTCGGCACCATCGAGGACTTCCGGCTGCTGCTGCACGAGGCCCATACACGCGGCATCCGGATCATCACCGACTTCGTCATGAACCACACCAGCGACCAGCACCCGTGGTTCCAGGCCAGTCGCAGCGACCCGCACGGCCCGTATGGGGACTACTACGTGTGGTCGGACACGGACACGAAGTATGCCGGCACCCGGATCATCTTCATCGACACCGAGGCCTCCAACTGGAGCTTCGACCCGGTGCGCAAGGAGTATTTCTGGCACCGGTTCTTCTCCCACCAGCCCGACCTCAACTCCGAGAACCCCGCCGTGCAGGCGGAGATGTTCGAGATCGTCCGGTTCTGGATGGACCTCGGGATCGACGGCTTCCGGCTCGATGCCGTGCCCTACCTGTTCGAGCAGGAGGGACACAGCGGCGAGAACCACCCGCGCACCCACGAGTTCCTCGCGGCGCTGCGGGCGATGGTCGACCGCGAATACCCCGGCCGGATCCTGCTGGCCGAGGCCAACCAGATGCCGCACGAGGTCGTCGACTACTTCGGCACCGACGAGGCTCCCGAGTGCCAGATGTGCTTCCACTTCCCGGTCATGCCGCGGATCTACTACGCCCTGCGCTCGCACACCGCAGCCCCGATCTCGGACGTGCTCCGGGCCACCCCGGCGATTCCCGCCGGCGGGCAATGGGGCACCTTCCTGCGCAACCACGACGAGCTCACCCTCGAGATGGTCTCCGACGAGGAACGTTCGGCGATGTACACGTGGTATGCCCCCGATCCCCGGATGCGCGCCAACGTCGGCATCCGCCGCCGGCTGGCCCCGCTGTTGGACAACGACCGGGCCCAGCTCGAACTCATCCACGCCCTCGTGCTGTCGCTGCCCGGCTCGCCATGCCTCTACTACGGCGACGAGATCGGTATGGGCGACAACATCTGGCTGCCCGACCGCGACGCCTCGCGTACCCCGATGCAATGGAGCCCCGACCGCAATGCCGGGTTCTCGACCGTCGACCCGGGCAAGCTCTATCTCCCGGTCGTCTCGTCGCTCGTCTTCGGCTATCAATCGGTCAACGTCGAGGCGCAGCTGGCCGCACCGGCATCGTTCCTGCACTGGCTGCGCGGCATCCTCGCGATCCGCAAGGCCCATCCGGTCTTCGGCTTGGGCGACTTCCGCGACCGACCCTGCGACAACCCTGCGGTGCTGGCCTACACCCGGCAGGCGGAGGTATCCCGCGGTGCGAGCCGGCTGCTGTGCGTCGCCAACCTGGCCACCGGTGCCCAGTCGGTGACGATCGACCTGCCCGATGCGGCCGGCAAGCCACTGACCGACCTCATCGGCGGGGCCGGCTTCCCCGCCATCGGGGGCGACGGCCAGGTGACCCTCACCCTGGGCGCGCGCGGCTACTACTGGCTGGCCATCGGTGAGACGGGCGCTACCCCATGACCCGAGGTGCCGCATGACCGGCGTTGCCGAGATCCACGCCGCCACCCTGACCCCGTCCAAGCTCGACCTCGTCCAGGCCTGGATCGGTCGCCAGCGGTGGTACAACGCGACCGGTTCTGAGCCGTCACTGGCTCGGGTCGGCAGCTACCGGTTCGTCGACCCATCCGGCGAGGTCGGGATCGAGACCCTCCTGATCGCCGACGATAGCGGCGGGGTCGAGGCGCCCGTGCTCTATCAGGTGCCGCTCACCTATCGCGGGGCTCCGCTCGACGGTGCGAAGAGTGCCCTCATCGGCACCTTGGAGCACAGCGTCCTGGGCACCCGGTGGGTCTACGACGCACCGCACGACCCGGCATACGTCGCCGAGCTGGTGCGCACCATCGTCACCGGCGACCGCGAAGCCGACCGCAGCGACGGGGTGATCGAGGTCACCGTGCGCGGCGACGGCGACACGCCCGACGCCTCGCCCCGGTTGGACGCCTCCCAGGTGCTGTCCGGCGAGCAGTCCAACACCTCGATCATCTGCCAGGTCGCGGATGCCGACCTGCCGCGCGATGTCATCGTCAAGGTCTTCCGCACCCTGGCTCCCGGCGACAACCCCGACGTCACCGTGCAAGCGGCGCTCGCTGCCACCGACCCGGGCCTGGTGCCCGCACCGGTGGGGTCGCTGCGCGGGCGCTGGCCGGCGGCTGCCGGCATGGGCGAGGACGCCGGCACGATGTCGGTGTCCGGTCACCTCGCAGTCGCCCAGGCTTTCGTCCCCGGGGTGCGGGATGCCTGGCGGGTCGCGGTCGAGGTATGCCGTGCGGGCACCGACTTCACGCCGACCGCACGCGCCCTGGGCCGACTCACCGCCCGAATCCACCAAGCCCTCGCAGCCGCGCTCGGCACCTCGGTCGCGACCACGTCGGCGCGCACGGCGCTGCTGGATTCGATCCGCTCCCGGTATGCCGGTGCCGTCGCCCAGGTGCCCGCCTTGAGCGCCCACTCGGCCGCCGTCGAGGCCACCCTCGACTCGTTGGCCACGATGGAATGGCCTGCGCTGCAACGAGTTCACGGTGACTACCACCTCGGGCAAGTCCTCTATCTCGGCGCCGAAAACGTCCTGGCCATCGACTTCGAGGGCGAACCATTGCGCCCACTGGCCGAGCGCACCGAGCCCGACCTGGCGCTGCGCGACGTCGCCGGCATGGTGCGGTCCTTCGACTATGTCGCCGGAGCCGTGCGCCTGGCGAACGATGGCGCCGAACGCCCGGACTGGGCCGGCGCCTGCCGGGAGGCGTTCCTCGAGGCCTACCACGAGACGATTCCCGCCGGCCCCACCGATGCCGCCATGCTCGCAGCGCTCGAACTCGACAAGGCCCTCTACGAAGTCGGCTACGAAGCCCGCCAACGGCCCGACTGGCTGCCCATCCCGCTGCAGGCCGTGACTCGCCTCCTGGCTGCCGCCCCCACGACGCCTACCCCGGACCCCACCGTCAGGAGCACCATGGATCCCGTCCAGACGCAGGCCCTCGTCGCCGACGAGAGCGCGATCACCGCCTTCCTCGAAGGTCGACACTCGCAGCCGCACGACCTGCTCGGCCACCACGTCGGGCCCGGGGGCTTGACGGTCACGGCATACCGGCCGATGGCCCGCACCGTTCGCGCGCGCCTGGCCGACGGCACAGTGCTCGACCTCCCCCACGTGCGGGGCGGAGTGTGGTCGGGCACCACCGACGTCGCCAACCAGAGCCAGGACTACCGGCTGCTCGTCGACTACGGCGACGGAGTCGAGCACGAGCAGGACGACCCCTACCGCTTCATCCCCACCCTCGGCGAGGTCGACCGCTTCCTCATCAACGAGGGTCGCCACGAGCAACTGTGGACGGTCCTCGGGTCGCACGTGCGGCACTACGACGGCCCGATGGGCGACGTGTGGGGAGTGTCCTTCGCCGTGTGGGCACCCAACGCCACCGCCGTCCACGTCGTCGGCGACTTCAACGGCTGGGACCGAATCAGCCACCCGATGCGCCGGCTGGGCGAGTCGGGCGTCTGGGAGCTGTTCATCCCCGGCGCCGCCGAAGGCATGAACTACCAGTACGCCGTCCGCGGTCAGGACTCCGCCGTGCATCTCAAGGCCGACCCGATGGCCCGGTATGCCGAGGTGGCCCCCAAGCAGGCATCGATCGTCCACGAGTCGCATTACGAGTGGGGCGACCAGGAGTGGATGGCGGCACGCGCCGAGCGCGACCCGCACGCCGGCCCGATGAGCATCTACGAGGTCCACCTCGGCTCGTGGCGCCAGGGCCAGACCTATCGCGACTTGGCCGAGCACCTGGTCAACTACGTCAAGGACCTCGGCTTCACTCACGTCGAGTTCCTGCCCGTCATGGAGCACCCGTACGTGCCGTCATGGGGCTACCACGTCACCGGCTACTACGCCGTCTCCTCGCGCTGGGGTACCCCCGACGAGTTCCGGCTGCTGGTGGACTACCTGCACCGCAACGGGATCGGGGTCATCCTCGACTGGGTGCCCGGGCACTTCGCGACCGACCCGTGGGCGCTGGCGCGCTTCGACGGTCAGGCCCTCTATGAGCACCCGGACCCGCGCAAGGGCTGGCACAAGGAGTGGGGTTCGTTCATCTTCGACTTCGGTCGGCCGGAGGTGCGCAACTTCCTCGTCGCCAATGCCACCTATTGGCTCGAGGAGTTCCACATCGACGGGCTGCGGGTCGACGGCGTCGCCTCGATGCTCTACCTCGACTACTCCCGCCAGCCGGGTGAGTGGATCCCCAACATCCACGGTGGGCGCGAAAACCTCGAAGCGGTGCAGTTGCTCCAGGAAGCCAACGCCACGGCATACAAGCGCACACCGGGCGTCGTGATGATCGCGGAGGAATCCACCTCCTGGGCCGGCGTCTCCAAACCGACCGATCAGGGCGGGCTCGGCTTCGGGTTCAAGTGGAACATGGGCTGGATGAACGACGCCTTGCGCTACCTGGCGACCGATCCCATCTACCGGCAGTACCACCACAACAAGATCACCTTCGCGCTGATGTATGCCTTCAGCGAGAACTTCGTCCTGCCGATCAGCCATGACGAGGTCGTCCACGGCAAGGGCTCGCTCATGCGCAAGTCCAACGGCAGCCGCGAGGACCGCATCGCGACGCTGCGGGCCTTTATCGCCTACATGTGGACCCACCCGGGCAAGCAGTTGCTCTTCATGGGCTCGGAGTTCGGTCAGGAGTCGGAGTGGTCCGATGCCCGGAGCCTGGACTGGTGGCTGCTCGACCAGCCGATCCACTACCGGATCCACGCCCAGGTCAAGGACATGAACGCCATCTACCGGGGCAACTCCGCGCTGTGGTCCCTCGACCACGACCCGCGCGGGTTCCGCTGGCTCAACGCCGACGACGCCGGCCACAACACCTTCTCCTACATCCGCTACGGCGAAGGCGACCCGGCGCTCGACGCTCCCGCGGTGGCGGTCGTCGTCAATTTCAGCGGTCAGACCCATGAGCCCTACCGGATCGGCGTGCCGCGCGGCGGGCGGTGGCGGGTCGTGCTCGACACGGCCGGCTATCACCCGGACGCCCCGAGTGCTGCGGGAGTCCTCATCGATGCCGACGACCACGGCTGGGACGGCCAGCCGTGGGCCCTCAATGTCACGGTGCCGCGCCTGTCCACGGTGTGGCTCGTCCCTGAAGGAGAGTGAGCTGACATGACCCACGAACGCGCCGGCACGGTGGCCCAGCCCGGTGACCTGGTCGACATCCCGCACCTCGTCACGGCCTACTACACCCTCGTGCCGGACCCGGAGAACATCGACCAGCAGGTCGCCTTCGGCACCTCCGGGCATCGGGGCTCCTCGTTGCGCACGGCGTTCAACGAGACTCACATCCTGGCCACGACCCAAGCCATCGTCGACTACCGCCGGGAACACGGCTTCGACGGGCCGCTGTTCATCGGGCGCGACACCCACGGCCTGTCCGAACCGGCCTGGGCCTCCGCCCTGGAAGTCCTCGCGGCCAACAACGTCACGGTGCTCGTCGACGAGTCCGACCGGGTCACTCCGACCCCCGCGATCTCGCACGCGATCCTGCGCGCCAACCGCGGCAAGATCGGCGGCGTCGACGACCTGCCCGCCGGGATCGGGCTGGCCGACGGCATCGTCGTCACCCCGTCCCACAACCCGCCCGCCGATGGCGGCTTCAAGTACAACCCGCCACACGGCGGCCCGGCCGACACCGACGCCACCGCGGCGATCGCCGCCGCTGCCAACGCCTACATCGCGGCGGGGTTGACCGGAGTGCGGCGTATGCCGTTCGCCAAGGCCCGCGCCCACGCCCAGGGATACGACTTCGTCGGCACCTATGTCGATGACCTGCCCAACGTCGTGGACATCGCCGCAATCAAGGCTGCCGGCGTGCGGATCGGTGCCGACCCACTCGGCGGCGCCTCAGTGCCGTTCTGGGAGGCCATCGCCGAACGCCTCGGCATCGACCTCACCGTCGTCAACCCGCTCATCGACCCCACCTGGCGGTTCATGACCTTGGACTGGGACGGCAAGATCCGGATGGACTGCTCGTCACCGTCGGCGATGGCCTCCCTCATCGCCAACCGGACGGCATACCAGATCTCGACCGGCAATGACGCCGACGCTGACCGGCACGGCATCGTCACGCCCGACGGCGGGCTGCTCAACCCCAACCACTACCTCGCGGTGGCGATCAACTACCTCTACGGGGGTGCGCGCCCGGATTGGCGGGCCGACGGGTTCATCGGCAAGACCTTGGTGTCCTCCTCGATGATCGACCGCGTCGCGTCGGCGCTGGGTCGGCGTCTGGTCGAGGTGCCGGTGGGGTTCAAGTGGTTCGTTCCGGGGCTGCTCGACGGCAGCGGGCCGTTCGGCGGCGAGGAGTCGGCCGGTGCCTCGTTCGCCCGGTTCGACGGTTCGGTGTGGTCGACCGACAAGGACGGCATCCTGTTGGCTTTGCTGGCCTCCGAGATCCAGGCCACGACGGGCGCATCGCCCAGCGAGCACTACGCCGAGCTCACGGCTCGATTCGGGGCGCCCGCCTATGCCCGGATCGACGCCCCGGCCAACCGCGCCCAGAAGGCCAAGCTCGGCGCGCTGTCCCCGGCCGACGTCACCGCCGACACGCTGGCCGGCGAGCCGATTCTCGCCAAACTCATTGCGGCGCCGGGCAATGGCGCCAAGATCGGCGGGCTCAAGGTGGTTACCGAGTCCGCGTGGTTCGCCGCTCGCCCGTCAGGCACCGAGGATGTCTACAAGATCTACGCCGAGTCCTTCCAAGGTGCAAGGCACCTCGCCCAGGTGCAGGCCGAGGCCCGCGAGGTGGTGAGCGCCGCGCTCGGCGGCTGAACCGCAGCGAATCAACCGGTCGGTGGACACCCTGTCCACCGACCGGTTCTCGTCCGGCGGCCCCTCCAGGCGATTGACTGGACCTATGACAGCCGCTGTGCAGGTCCAGGCACTCACCAAGGTCTATGGCCCCACCCGGGCCGTCGACGGTCTGGACCTGGAGATCGACGCCGGCGAGGTCTTCGCCTTGCTCGGTCCCAACGGGGCGGGCAAGACGACGACCGTCGAGATCCTCGAAGGGTTCCGCAGCCGGGACTCCGGCCGGGTCTCGGTGCTGGGCTCCGACCCGGCGGCCGCCGGCGCCGCATGGCGCGATCGGATCGGGATCGTCCTTCAGAGCTCCGGTGGGCTGGACCTGCTCACCCCGCGCGAGATCCTGCGCGCCACTGCCCGGCTCTACCGACAGCCCCGCAGCGTCGACGAAGTCCTCGGGTCGGTCGGGCTGGAGGCGAAGTCCGACGCACGGATCGCCGGCCTGTCCGGCGGCCAACGCCGCCGTCTCGACGTCGCACTCGGCATCGTCGGCCGGCCCGAACTGCTCTTCCTCGACGAACCGACGACCGGCTTCGACCCCCAGGCTCGGCGCGACTTCTGGACGCTCATCGACTCATTGAGCAACGAGGGCACGACGATCGTGCTCACCACCCACTACCTCGACGAGGCCGAGCACCTCGCAGACCGGGTCGCCGTCATCCTCGGGGGCCGCATCGTCGCCCTCGACACCCCGGCCGCACTCGGCGGACGCAACTCCCAGGAGGCGCTGGTTTCCTGGGAGGAGGCGGGCACCCGGCATACCGAGAAGACCTCAGCCCCCACCGCCATGGTGACCACCCTGCACGCGCGACTGGGCGGCGAGATCCCCGGGCTGACGGTCACCCGGCCCTCGCTCGAGGACACCTACCTCGGCCTGGTCGCCACCCACACCGCACCGGAGCAGCTGTCATGACCCGCATCCTGTCCCTGGGTTGGGACCGCACCCTGCTGGAACTCAAGATGTACTTCCGCGAGAAGGAGTCGGTCTTCTTCTCCTTCCTCTTCCCGATCATGCTGCTCGCGCTGTTCTCGACGATCTTCGGCCCGCAGTTCAACAGCCCGGAGATGACCGCAGCCGGGGTCGACGCCGGGCGGTTCTTCCTGCCGGGCATGGTGTCTGCCGGCGTGCTGCTCACGAGCTTCCAGACCATGGCCCTGTCGGTGGCCAGCGAGCGCGACGACGGCACTCTCAAGCGACTGCGCTCGACCCCCATGCCGCCGGTCGCCTACTTCCTGGGCAAGGTCGGTCTGGTGGCGAGCACCTCGTTGGCCCAACTGGCCCTACTGCTGGCCATCGCGCGATTCGCCTACGGGGTGGCGCTGCCGACCACTGCCGCAGCCTGGCTGACCCTCGCGTGGGTCTTCGCGCTCGGCGTCCTCGGCGGCACCACGCTGGGCATCGCCTACTCCTCGCTCGGCACGGCCCGTTCGATCGGCGCGGTCGTCATCGGCCCGTTGCTCGTGCTGCAGTTCATCTCCGGGGTCTATCTCGCCTTCAGCGATATCCCCACCTGGCTGCAGCAGATCGCGGCGGTCTTCCCGCTCAAGTGGATCGCTCAAGGGATGCGCTCGGTCTTCCTGCCCGACGGTTTCGCCGCCGCCGAAATGGCCGGCGCGTGGGAGCTCGGGCGCACTGCCCTGGTGCTGGGTGCGTGGGCGGTCGTCGGTCTGGTGCTCTGCGTGCGCACCTTCCGGTGGTTCAAACGGGGCACCACCTGATGAATCTGCTTCGGGAAGAGGGGGATTCGTGCCACTGACCGGCTCACCAGGTACATCGCAGGGCGAGTTCGCGCAGATGTGGCGGCGGCAACTCGTGTGGTGGCATGTGTGGTTCGTCGCCGGGGTCGGGACCACCGTGGTCGCGGTCGCGAGCACCGAGCCTGGCCGGTTCGGTCGGCTTCCCGAGTTCGGCCTCCTGGCGCTCGTGGCGATCGCGTATGCCGTGGTCGGAGCCCCCGGGGTGGCGCAGGAGCGCCCGGCGTGGGGCACGGCATACCTTGTCATCGCCTGGGTCGCCGTGCTCGGGTGTGTGGCCCTCAACCCGGACACCAGCGCGCCGATCATGTTCTTCGTACTCTTCCCTCAACTGTGGTCGGTGGTGCGGACCCCTCGACAAGGGATCGTCGCGAGCTTCGTCGTCGTCGGCTGTTATGCCGTGATCGAGTGGTTCCAGACCGCGGGCGATCCGACGGCGCGGCTGCAGGTGCTGGTGAGCGCCGCCCTGTCGCTGGCCCTCTCCCTGGGCCTCGGGTTGTTCATCCTGCGGCTCATCTCCGAAGCCCAATCCCGAGCCGCCACCATCGACGCCTTGCGCGAAGCGCAGACCCGACTCGCCGCGGCCGAGCGTGCCAACGGGGTGAGCGCGGAGCGCGAACGGCTCTCCCGGGAGATCCACGACACCCTCGCGCAGGGGTTCACCTCGGTGCTGAGCCTGGGGCGGGCGGCCTCGGCGGCCCTGGCTCGGGGCGAGGTTGGGCTGGCCCAGGAGCGACTCGCGCTCATCGAGCGGGCTGCCGCCGACAACCTGCGCGAAGCCCGCCTCATCGTCGCCGAACTCACGCCCGGTCACTTGCAGTCGCGCACCCTCATCGAGGCGATCGAGCGTCTGGTGACGACCCTGGGCCGGGAAGGCCGACTGCCCGTGACTCTCCAGGTGGTTGGCGAGCCGGTCACCCTGGACGCCTCGGCGGAGGTACTGGTGCTCCGGGCTGCCCAGGAGTGCCTGGCCAACGCCCGGCGACACGCAACGGCTGAAGCCGTGACCGTGACGATGGACTTCTCCCCTGCCGACCGGGTGGTGCTCACCGTCACCGACGACGGGGTGGGGTTCGATCCGGCCATCCCGAGCCGGGGCTTCGGGCTCGACGGCATGCGGGCTCGAGCTGATGAGATCGGGGGATCCGTGACCCTCACCTCGGCTCCCGGTGCGGGTACCTCGGTGCGGGTGGAGGTGCCGCGATGAATGCGCCGATGAGTGCCCGATGAGTGCCGCCGAGACGCCTACCGCCGGTCGGAACCGGGTGCGGGTGCTCGTCGTCGACGATCACCCCGTGGTGCGCGCCGGCATGGTGGCGCTGCTGTCGGAGTCGCCGGACATCGAGATCGTCGCGGAGGCGTCCGACGGGGCTCAGGCCCTGGTCGCCGTGTCTCAACACCACCTCGATGTCGTCCTCATGGACCTGCGGATGCCGGTGCTCGACGGGGTTGCGGCGACCGCCGCCATCCAGGCGCTCCCCCGCGCACCGCACGTACTCATCCTCACGACCTACGACACCGATGCCGACATCGTCCGGGCCGTCGAGGCAGGGGCCCGCGGTTACCTGCTCAAGGATGCTCCGCCCGCGGAACTCGCCGACGCGATCCGTCGGGCCGCACGCGGCGAGACCGTGCTCGCCGCAGTCGCAGACCGCTTGCGCACCAGCACACCGGACTCCGCCCCGACCGACCTCACCGCCCGCGAGCTGGAGGTGCTGACCTGGGTCGCCCGGGGGCACTCGAATGCCGAGGTCGGCGCCCGCCTGTTCATCGGCGAGGCCACCGTCAAGACCCACCTGGTGCGCATCTTCGGCAAGCTCGGGGTGACCGACCGCACCGCAGCGGTCACCACGGCATACGCGCTCGGAGTGCTCCCCCTGCCAGGACCCGCGCCGAAGTAGGCTCAGGCGCTGTGACGGCTGAGTTCTCGGAACGCCCCGACTGGCCCGAGTGGGGCTTGGGCATCGCGTATGCCGTTGCGGCGCGCGCCGATTGCACCCGCCGGCGGGTGGGTGCGGTGGTCTTCGACGAGGCCAACCGGATTCTGTCGACAGGCTACAACGGCGCACCCTCGGGTCGTCCCGGGTGCCTGGAGGGCGGGTGCCCGCGCGGCCGACTGGGCCACGACGAGCTGCCGGCGAACGCCCCGTATGAGGACCCTGGCTCACCGGGCTTCTGCATCTCGATCCACGCCGAGTCCAATGCCCTGCTGTTCGCCGACCCGGTGCGCCGCCGCGGTGGCTGGATCGCCATCACGCATCCGCCCTGTCCCGGCTGTCAGAAGCTGCTGGCCAACTCCGGGCTGCGTGCCGCCATCTGGCCCCGGGTGCAGGCCGCGCAGCAGCTCTCGAGCACCGTCGAATGGGAGATCAGCGCGGCGTTTCCTGCCTGAGGATGGGGACTGGCTGACGCCTAGGATCGGAGGATGGACACCGCCGCCGGGGTCGCCGCAGACGCCCACGCCCCGACCCCCGCCAGCCGTGGCCTGAGCGCCGCCGAGGTAGCCGAACGGGTGCGCGACGGTCGCACCAACGACCTGCCCGACCGCAGCGGTCGCTCGGTGGGCGACATCGTCCGCGCCAACGTCATGACCCGGATCAACGTCATCCTGGCGGTGCTCTTCCTCTTCGTGCTCTCGACCGGGTCGCTCATCAACGGTGCCTTCGGCTTGCTCATCGTCTTCAACAGCGGGATCGGCATCATCCAGGAGCTGCGTGCCAAGCGCACCCTGGACAACCTCGCGGTCATCGGCGAGGCCAAACCCACGGTGCGGCGCGACGGCGCCTCGGTCACCCTGACCCGCACCGAGGTCGTCGCCGACGACATCATCGAGATCGGGCCCGGCGACCAGCTCATCGTCGACGGCGAGATGGTCGAGGCCCACTCCCTGGAGATCGACGAGTCGCTGCTCACCGGAGAGGCCGACCCGATGGCCAAGACGGTCGGCTCACCGGTGATGTCGGGCAGTTTCGTCGTCGCAGGCTCGGGCGCCTACCGCGCCACCAAGGTCGGCCGCGAAGCGTATGCCGCCCGGCTCGTCGCGGAGGCCAGCAAGTTCACCCTCGTGGGGTCGGAGTTGCGCAGCGGCATCGACAAGATCCTCGGTGTCGTGAGCTGGCTGCTCGTGCCCGTCGGCCTGCTGACGATCTTCACCCAGATGTTCCGCATCGGCAGCGGCTGGCGGGAGGGCGTCCTCGGCATGGTCGCCGCCCTCGTCCCCATGGTGCCCGAGGGGCTGGTGCTGCTCACCTCCATCGCCTTCGCGGTGGGTGTGATCCGCCTGGGACGGCGTCAATGTCTGGTCCAGGAGCTTCCGGCGATCGAGGGCCTGGCTCGGGTCGACGTGGTGTGCGCCGACAAGACCGGCACCCTGACGGAAAACGGCATGCGACTGGCCGAGATCCGCGAACTCACCGCATGCGACCCCCCGGCCGCCACCGTCCTGGCTCATCTGGCTGCCACCGAGCCGCACCCCAATGCCAGCCTGCAGGCGATCGTCGAGGGCATCACGCCCGTCGCTACCCCGTGGGACGAGACCCACCACGCCCCGTTCACGTCCGCTCGGAAGTGGTCTGGTTCCACCTTCGCTGACCAGGGCACCTGGGTGCTCGGCGCGCCCGATGTCCTCGCCGCTGAGGGCACACCGGCCCGGGTGACCGCCGAGGAGATCGGCGGCACCGGCCTGCGGGTGCTGCTGCTCGGTCGCGGCACCGTGGCCGTCACCGAGCAGACGGCGCCCGGCGAGGTCACCGCCGTGGCCCTGGTTGTGCTCGAGCAGCGGGTACGACCCGACGCCCAGGACACCCTCGCGTTCTTCGCCGAGCAAGACGTCGCCGTCAAGGTGATCTCCGGCGACAACGCCCGCTCGGTCGGAGCGGTGACCAGCGGCCTCGGTCTGGTCGGGGGGTCCGACGCCCTCGATGCCCGGACCCTCGCCGCGGACCCATACGTCGATGCCGGTGGGGCGCCGACCGAGCAGTTCACCGACGCCGTCGCACGGCATACCGTGTTCGGCCGGGTGACCCCCGACCAGAAGCGCAGCATGGTCGACGCCCTCAAGGCGCGAGGTCACACGGTCGCCATGACCGGCGACGGCGTCAACGATGTGCTCGCGCTCAAACAGGCCGATATCGGGGTCTCGATGGGATCCGGGTCGCCGGCCACTCGCGCGGTGGCCCAGATCGTGTTGCTGGACAACCGGTTTGCCACCCTCCCGCACGTCGTCGCCGAAGGCCGCCGAGTCATCGGCAATATCGAACGGGTCGCCAATCTCTTCCTCACCAAGACCGTCTACTCCGTGCTGCTGGCCCTCGTGGTCGGGTTGTGGCAGCTGCCCTTCCCGCTGCAGCCGATCCACGTGACGATCACGGGCTGGTTCACCATCGGCGTGCCGGCGTTCTTGCTGTCACTCGCGCCCAATCACGAACGCGCCCAACCGGGTTTCGCCCGTCGGGTGCTGACGTTGGCGGTGCCGTCGGGGGTCATCGTCGCGGTGGCGACGTTCACGAGCTACCTGATGGCTCGGGCCGCGGCGCTGCCGCCCGGGATATCCGGTCAGGCCGCCGTGCCGGAAGAGATCCGCACGCGGATAGCTACCGCGACCCTGGCCACCCTCATCGTTGCCGCGACCTGGGTGCTCGCCGTCGTCGCGCGGCCCTACGAGTGGTGGAAGGTGGGTCTGATCGCCCTCTCGGCCGCGGCATACCTGCTCATCTTCAGTTGGCCCGCCGTCGCACGTCTGGTCCTCCTCGATGCAGGCGATGCGGCGATGATGACCCGCGCCGTGCTCATCGGGGTCGTGGCAGCTGTCTTTGTCGAGATCGGCTGGTGGGTGCAACAGCGCCGCAGCGCCAATCCGCGTCGGTTCTGGGCGACGGTCGACTGACCGATTCGCTCAGAACAACGCACTCATCAGGGCCCGCCGGGCCGCCGCGACCCGGGGGTCAGCGGTGCCGACGACCTCGAAGAGCCCGAGCAGGTGCTGACGGGCCTGGTTGCGCTGGTCGCCGGAGGTCGCCCGCACGGTGTCGACCAATCGCGCGAAGGCGTCTTCGACATGTCCGCCGAGGACGTCCAGATCTGCGACGAGCAGCTGGGCGGGCACATCGAGCGGGTCTGTGGCAGCGGCTGCCCGCGCAACCGCGAGATCGGCCCCCTCAGTGCGTTGGAGCAGACGGACCTGGGCCAGTCCCAGCCTCGCGTCGGGATCGCCCGGTTGCTCGGCCAACGCCTGCTCGTATGCCGTGACGGCCGCATCCAGGTCACCGCGCTCGATCGCGTCGTAGGCCACCTGGTGATAGGCGGGTAATTCCTCGACCTCGTCGGCAGCGGCCGGCGCAGCGTCGGGCACCGGAGTCTGCCCGGTCACGCCGTATTGCGCTGCGAGCTTGAGCAACTCGTCGATCCACGGCTGGATCTCCGAGGGCGGCAGCACCCCGACGAACAACGGCACCGGTTGGCCCTGAACCAGGCCGAGGACGCTGGGGACCGACTGGATCTGGAAGGCGCGCAGCAACCCGGGGTTGGCGTCGACATCGATCGAGGCCACCTGGAAGCGGCCACCGTTCGTGCGGGCCAGCTCGCCCAGGACACCCACGAAGGACGCCGACTCGGGTGCGCGCCCGGACCAGAGGACGACCACCAGCGGCCAGCGCATCGAGGCGGCGGCCACGTCCTGGAAGGTCGCGTCAGTAGCCGTGACAACGAGTCCTCCACCGTCTCCAGGATGCGTTCCCGGAGCACCCGCGGCCCCGCCAGCGGCGGCTCCTCCCGGGCGGGGCGCCGGTCGCTTCAACGCGGACAAGTCAACGGCGCCGCGCAAGGCAGCAGCGGTGAATCGAGGCTCGCTCATGGCCGACATTCTTTCAGTCAGCTGCCGCTGGCCCCGACCAACTGGTCTGCAGCGGCGAGCAGGGTGACCTTGCCCGACTCCGGGACGTACCAGACGAGGAACTCGGCCGAGGTGAGCACGGCCTTCTTGTCGATGAGGGTCTTGCCCGAGAGGATCGTGAACTCACGCGACGGGGTCAGCGCATTGGTCGTCGTCTCGGTGAGCGTGTCGGCACGGTCGAGGATGCCGAAGACCAATGCCCCCCGCCCGGCGGCCAACCGCAGTGCCGCCGGCGTCGTGACCACGGTGTGCGCCTGGGTCAGTGATCCGGACCGGCTGAGCGTCGACGCCTGCGCACGCGCACCCTTGAGCAGTTCTGCCGAGAAGGCGTCGTCGGCCAGTCGGGCGTCGGCGGGCGGCCGGGGGAAGGCGACCGACGCGGCATACGCGCTGGCCACATCCGGCACCGTCATCGCCAGACCGACCCCGTCATTGCCGGGCAGAGATCCGGCAGCCACGGGTGGGAACTGCACGGTCGGCGCCCCCGGCAGGACAGTTGCCTGGGAGACGATCCGGTAGCCGGCCGCAGCGTCGGCCGCCTGCACGAGGAGCAGCACCGGCGAATTGGTCTGGGCCGACTGCGCCGTTGCGACGATGCTGCGCGGGTAGGCCTGCCCCTGCGAGATCGCGAGGATCGCGACGGTCTCGGGCTTGAGAGCGAGGTCGGCCTTCTGCTCGGCAGTCATGGCCGGCGCGAGTGCCACCCTGGCCTTGGCAGCGTCCAGTGCCCGGCCGCTCAGTACCGCCTCCCGGGCCGCTGCACCGTCGGCGCCCGTGGCGAGCACCGCGCCGGAATACTGGGTCACCAACCCTGAGACGATGGTCGAGGCCTGGGCCGTCGTCTCGGCCGATCCCGGAGTCGCCGCGGGAGCGGATGTCGTCGCGCTGGGAGAACTCGGCGAACCCGCCGTGGCCGTGGTCGAGGCGGAGGCAGAGGGCGATGCCGTTGCGGTCGAGGTCGCGCTGCCGGACATGCTCGCGCTCTCGGGATCGTAGACCGGCATACCGGACCCACACCGGGCGACTCCGACGAGCACGACAAAGCTCGCGACGATCGCGGCAATCGGCCTCCAACGCTCCTGCATGAACAGCTTCACAACGATTCCCTCACCTCAGGCAAGGAATCAGGGTAGCCACAGCGACACCCCGCGCCGCAAATCGAGGCGCCGGTCAGAAGCGGGCCGGCTCGCGGTAGACGCCCCACTCGGCGCGCAGCGCATTGCAGATCTCGCCCAGGGTGGCCTCGGCCCGGACTGCATCGAGCATCGCCGGGATCATGTTGGCCTCGGTGCGTGCGACCTGGACCATGGTGTCCAACGCGGCAGTAACCCGGCCTTCGTCGCGAGCCCGTTTGCGCTGGGTGAGCGCAGCAATCTGGTCGGTCTCGACCTCGTGACTGACCCGGAGGATCTCCAGGTCGGTGCTGATCGACTCGGTGAGGCAGTTGACCCCGACGACGCGCTTGTCGCCCTTCTCCAACGCGAGTTGGTAGGTGAAGGCCGCGTCGGCGATCTCGCCGGAGAACCACCCCTCCTCGATGCCGCGCAGGATGCCGGAGGTCATCGGCCCGATGGGGTGCTCGATCTGACCGGACGGGCCAGGCCGCCGGCCGACGACGCCGAGGTCCTTGATCCGCTGGAAGATCGCCTCGGCCTCAGCCTCGATCCGGTCGGTGAATGCCTCGACGTACCACGACCCACCGAGCGGGTCGGCGACGTTGACGACGCCGGTCTCCTCCATGATGACCTGCTGGGTGCGCAATGCGATCTCGGCAGCCTGCTCGGTCGGCAGCGCCAGCGTCTCGTCAAGAGCGTTGGTGTGCAACGAGTTTGTGCCGCCTAGCACCGCGGCCAACGCCTCGACGGCCGTGCGCACGACGTTGTTGTAGGGCTGCTGCGCGGTGAGCGACACCCCCGCGGTCTGGGTGTGGAAGCGCAGCCACTGGGCCTTGTCGGTCTTTGCGCCGTAGACATCGCGCATCCAGCGCGCCCAGATCCGCCGGGCCGCGCGGAACTTGGCGATCTCCTCGAAGAAGTCGACATGCGCGTCGAAGAAGAAGGACAGTCCTGGCGCGAACGCCTCGATGTCCAGGCCGCGGGACAGTCCGAGCTCGACATAGCCAAAGCCATCGGCGAGGGTGAAGGCCAGCTCCTGGGCAGCCGTCGCCCCGGCCTCCCGGATGTGATAGCCCGAGACCGACAACGGCTTGTATGCCGGGATCTTGTCGGTGCAGAACTCCATGAGGTCACCGATGAGACGCAGGTGCGGCTCGGGATCGAAGAGCCACTCCTTCTGCGCGATGTACTCCTTGAAGATGTCGGTCTGCAACGTGCCGTTGAGCACGCCGATGTCGACGCCCTGCCGCTCAGCGGCCACGAGGTACATGCAGAAGACCGGCACCGCGGGCCCCGAGATCGTCATCGACGTCGTGACGTCACCGAGCGGGATGTCTGAGAAGAGCGTCTCCATATCGGCCGCCGAGTCGATGGCGACGCCGCAATGCCCGACCTCACCGATCGCATGCGAGTCGTCCGAATCGCGCCCCATGAGGGTCGGCATGTCGAAGGCGACCGACAGCCCGCCGCCGCCGCGCGCGAGGATCATCTTGTAGCGCTCGTTGGTCTGCACCGCGTTGCCGAACCCGGCGAACTGCCGGATCGTCCAGGTGCGCCCGCGGTAGCCGGTCGGGTAGAGCCCGCGGGTGAAGGGGAACTCCCCTGGCCAGCCGATCCGCTCCATGCGCTCGCGCTCGGCGTCCGTTTCAGGCTCCGGTATGCCGTGCAGTCCAGGCCCGTAGACCGGCTCGACCGGCATACCGGACAAGCTCGTGAAGTCGGCATCGCGGACCTGACCGCGAGTCATCGCCGCGTCGAACCGAGCCTGCCAGCGTGCCGCACCCGAGGTCTGTTCCATGAGCGAAATCTACCGGGGCTGCGAGTCAATTACTAGGACATCCTAGCAATTGAGGACGTCTCCCCACGCGAGTGAGGCTCCCGAGGGCTCACTCGTCGAGGAAGTCGCCGCGAGCGAGCCGCACCTTGCGCAGCAGGACGAACAGCTGGTCCTGCTCGACGCGAGTGAGCATGGATAGACCGAAACCCGCGGCCTCCAGGTCGGCGGTCGCGGCCTCCATGACCGCGATGCCGGAGGCGGTGATCGCAGCGAGTGCCCCTCGACCGTCGCGCGGATTCGGCAGCCGCTCCACGAATCCCGAATCTGCCAGTCGGCGAACGATATTGGTGACCGAAGTCGGATGCACCATGAGCCGCGCACCCATCGTCGACAGCGGCAACCGTCCCGAAGTGGTGAAAGCGAGCAACACCAGAGCCTCATATCGAGCGAAGGTCAGCCCCTGGCGGCCCACGATCGCGTCGAAATCGGCCAACAGCGCCTGCTGCACCCGCATCACCGACGTTGCCGCCGCCATGGCAGGCACCGAGGAGGCCGCCGGCCAGCGCTGCCGCCACAGGGCCCCAGCCCGGCGAATCGGATCGAACGTCAAAGGAGAGCTGGCCACGGTCGGAGACTACTCATCGGGTCGACCAACCCCCGGAGGGACATCGATGTGCCCCCTGCCGGATGGTGGCGATGCGCCAGGAGACCGAAAAGACGGGCCCCAGTGACTATCGACCGGCGGCGATCCACGTGGCCCGGCCGCTGTCGAGGGCCAGGACGTGATCGGCGACGGCCGCAGCCTCGGGATCGTGGGTCGCCATGACGACCGTGCGCCCGGCCGCGACCCGCTCGCGCAGCAGCCGCAGGACGACCTCGCGGTTACCGTGGTCCAGCTCCGAGGTCGGCTCGTCGGCCAGCACCAGGTCAGGGTCGAGGGCCAACACGCGCGCGACTGCCACCCGCTGCTGCTGACCTCCGGAGAGTTCCTCGACGAGATGGCCGCCCGACTCCCCCAGCCCCACCGCATCCAGCGCCGCTTCGGTCCGGGTCCACGCATCGGCGCGCGGCGCCCCGCGAGCCAGTAGCGGGAAGAGCACATTCTCGGTGGCGGTGAGGACCGCTGCCAGACCGTTGCCCTGCGGCACGAGACCCACCGATGCGGCTCCTGAAGCACGATCGCTCCCGACCCCCCAGTATGCCGACCCTCCCCCACCGCCGACCGGGTCACCGAACACGAGCACCCGCCCGAGTGCCGGGGCAACCGCGCCCGCGAGCACCCACAACAGCGTCGACTTGCCGGCGCCAGACGGGCCCGTGACGGCCAGCAACTGCTGAGCAGGCAGCACGAAGCCCACATCGACCAGCGCCTGCACCGCGCCATAACGCACGGTCACCGCTTCGACCCGCACCGCCGGCCCCGGCGCGCCCGCGACCTCGCCCTCGCCCACGCCAGGTTGGACAGGACTCGACGAGCTACTCATGACGGCCTCGATATGGGGGCAGCGGGGATTCGTCAACATCGACATCGACATCGACATCAGCGGGCAGGATGGTCCACCACCCGTTGACCGGATGCACCCGGACCAAGGTGCCCGGTTCGAGGTCCTGCAGGGCGGCCGGCGGCAGGGCCAGCGACCCGTCAGCCGACACCACGGCATACTCCTCGCCCAAGCGCCCCTCCCCGCCGACTCGACCGTCCCGGATCGTCACGGTGCGCGGCAGCCGGGAGGCCACCTCGGGGTCGTGGGTGACGACGACCACCGTCGTGCCCACCGTGGCATTGACCTGGGCGATGGCCGCCAAGACGGTGTCTCGGGATTCATGGTCGAGTTGGCTGGTGGGCTCGTCGGCCAACAGCAGGCCGGGGTAGGTCGCCACGCCGACCGCGAGTGCGGTGAGTTGGCGTTGTCCCGGAGTGAGCCGGCCCAGCGGAACGTCGGCCGCGGATCGCACCCCGACGAGCCCGAGCACCTCCTCGGGGTCGGGGACCTCCCGACCCCGAGCCAGCGCACTCTGCCCGGCGAACTCGACGTTCTGGCGCGGGGTGAGATAGGGAAACAGGTTCCGACCGGCACCCTGCAGCACCATCCCGACCTGGGTCGACCGGTAGTCGTCCAGCGCCGCCTCGTCGAGCCAGCCGAGGTCCACGCCGTCGACCAGCACCGCACCCGCACTGGGACGCAGGAGGCCGCCGAACAGGGTGAGCAGCGTCGACTTGCCCGCTCCGGAGGGCCCCAAGAGGCCGACGATCTCTCCCGCCGCGACACGGAGATCGACCCCCGACAAGGCCGCGACGTCGTGGCCTTCCGAGCGGTAGATGTGGACCAGACCGCGGGTGCTCACCCCGACGCCCGAGCGGACGCTCACTGGACCTCCTGCAATCGGTGCGGGGTGGCCCGTCGCACGAGCACCCTGGCGACGAGCGCCGCCGTGACCAGGAGCCCGACCAGGGCCACCGCGACGCTGCTCCCGACAGCTGTGCGGTCCAACGTCAAGTCCGGCGACAGCGCCGTCCACGGGCTGGTGAACAGCGGCAGGATCGGCAAAGCCATTGCAGCAGAAACGATTCCGCACACAGCGCCGACGCCGATGGCGAGGAGCACGACGACGGCCTGCTCGGCCAGGCTGGCCCGGCGCAGGGTCGCCTCGGGCACCCCGGCCATCCGAAGCGCCGCGTAGTCGCGGGCTCTGCCCCGCCAGGCGGTCGCCGCGACCAGGATCAGGACCAGGCCCGCGATGAGCAGGGCCAGCGCGGCCACCCCGACGGCCAGGCGAAGCCCCCAAGCGGAGGCGGACTCGTCGTAGGCGCGCTGCCGGTCGGCAACCCGGCTCACGGCCGTGACCGGTGCCCCCACCGCCTGCAGTGCCGCGCTCACCCGCGCTTCGGCGCCGAGGTCGGACAGGAAGACCTGCATTCGGCCTACGGCGGGGGTCGTATGCGGTCGATCCATCAGGGCGGGCAGGCTGACCACTGCGGTATTCGCGGAACGCTCGCCCGGCGCATAGGGCAGCTCGCCGATGGAGGCGAGCGCCACCGCAACTCCGTCGACCCCGGCGGCTTGGAACGGCATACCTGGGGTGGTCCCGGGTGGCAGACCACCGACGACGTATGCCGGCAGGGGGTCGGAACCGCGCGCTTCCCCGGCCTGGTCGAGTCGTTGCAGCGCGAAGGCATCCCGCTCGCGGGCCAGGTCGGCGACGCGGGTGAAGCTGCGGGGTTCGACCGCCATGGTCTGGATCGCTCCTCCCCCCGCCTGCAGCACCCACGCCACCGGGGTGGACACCGAACGGTCCGGATCGGCCACGTCGAGTGCGCGCACGACGAGCAGCGGGTCCTGGGTCGCCACCGCGAGCACGGCCACCGCACCGGTTTCGATCCGCGCCCGGACCTCGCGGTTGCGGGCGGCCACGAGGGTGGCATCGGTCGCGAAGACGGCCAGGGAGGTGGCCACCGTGACGATGGCGACGATTCGGCGCACGGCCGGCCGACGTGCCACCTGCACGGCCGCGAGCGCTGCGACGGTATGTCCGCGCCTCGCGGCTCGGTCGCCGAACCTGGCAGCCACGGGCGTGACGACGTGGGCGAGCGCAAGACCCACCGCGAGCGCGAGCAAGCCAGGAGTGGCGAGCGCGAGCGGCCCGGTCACGCTCCCGGTGGCCAGGGCGAGCACGGCCGCGGCAGCCACCCCGATGACCAAGGCATCCAGCAGGGCGACCGCGTTGCCGTGCCGCCTGGCCGGCACTCGGCGCAGCAGCTCGGAGACCGGCCGGGCCAGGGTGGGTCGGACGACGACGGCAACCGCGAGCACACCGATGACGGAGCCGAGGAGTGCGGCGACGAGGGCCGCCCAGGGTATCTCGACGGGCAGCGGTTGCGGCAGCCAGATACGGCGCAAGAGGGCGTCGGTGCCCATCGCGGCCAGCAGGCCCACCGGGGCCCCGCCGAGCACGGCGGCCCCGAGCTCGGCGACGACGAGCCGGGCTGCACTCGGCCCACTTCGTCCCCGCAGTCGGGCGAGGGCGATCTCCTGGCGACGTTGCTCGACCGCCGACCCGGCGACCAGACCGAGGACCACCACGGCGAGCAAGGCCAGCTGGGCCATGAGCAGCGGGACGATGAGCCGCACCTGCCGCTGGCCTTCGACGACGTCATCGGCCATCTCCCCGATGGCCGAACGGACGGTGAGCCGCGGCGTAGCCCGCAATCCCGCGTCGGCCGCTGCGCTGATGACCGGGCGAAGCGACGCCAGACCGTCGAGCGACAGCGCCGACCGATCGAGCCGGAAGACGACTGTGAGCACCGAATGTCGCCAGCCCCGGCCCTGCGCATCGGCGGGGTGCTCGGCGAACGTTGCCGGGACCGTGACGAACGCATCCAGCAGCGGAGTGCCGTCGGGGTCGAGGGCGCTGCTGCCGGCCCGCCCGTCCAGTCGAATACGCAGCCAGTGGTTGGCATCGGGCACCTGGGTGTAGGTGCCGACGATCAACATCGGCTGTCCGGACACCGGCGCGGTCTGGACCTCAGGGCGCACCTCCCGGGCATCGAGGGTCTGCCCGACCTGCCACTGCTGGAAGCTCGCTTCGGCGGTGGAGACGAGCACCTCGTATGCCGTGCTCGGGCACCGACCCGCGTCGATGGTGAGGCCCGCGCATACCTCGGTGGCGGCATACATGGCGGGCATGGCCGGGCCGAGGCGGCTGGCAACCCGCACACTGCCCGACCACACCTCGCTGCCAGCGTCGAAAATCCCCGCCAACTCGCGTGGGAAGGCCTGCCGGGCAGCCTCGGTCGACGGGACTGCGCCGGCGCCCGCCCGCGAGGGGGAGATCTCGATCGTCGTCGCGGCGACCGGCGCGCGGTCGAGCGCCCCACGCAGCAGACCGAGTTCCAGCGACTGGGCATAGAGCGGGGCGAACGCAACCGCCCCCACGACCAAGGCGGACAGCAGCGCCAGCAGGATCGCCTGACCGGGTCGATAGCGCAGCGCTGCGCTGGTGGGCGCGGGAATCACCCCATCTCCGCCTCGCCCCGGGCGCTGCACCGCACGGCCATCAGGGGCCAGGTGCCGACGCGACCGTGCCGCACAGCAGCACGATGCTGCGCGGGGCGACGGTCAGTGATCCCCCAGCCGAGACAGACGCCGGTCCGGTGCCGGGAACTGCCGCCGTGTCGAGCACGGTGTCCCACGACGGGCCGTAGCTGACATCGGGCACATGAAAGTCGATGGCTTCGTCGTGGGCATTGAACATCACGAGGAACGAGTCGTCGACAATGCGCCGGCCGCGCCGGTCGAGCTCGGGGATGGCCTGACCGTTGAGGAAGACCATGACACTCTTGGCGAAGCCGTTGGCCCAGCTCGCCTCATCCATGTGGGTGCCGTCCGGCTCGAACCACGCGATGTCGCCGATCTCGCTCTCGCCCCCATGGTCTGCGCTGCCGGCGAAGAAGCGCCGACGGCGGAAGACCGGGTGCTCGCGGCGCAGCGCGACCACCGACCGGGTGAACTCCAACAGCCGCGACCCCGCCTCATCGAGTTCCCAGTCGACCCACGACAGCTCGTTGTCCTGGCAGTAGACATTGTTGTTGCCCTGTTGCGTGCGGCCGAGTTCGTCGCCGTGGGCGATCATCGGAACACCTTGCGAGAGAAGCAAAGTCGTGAGGAAGTTGCGCTGCTGACGGGCTCGCAGCTCGAGCACCTGCGGGTCTTCGGTCGGGCCTTCGGCCCCGCAGTTCCAGGACCGGTTGTGGCTCTCGCCGTCGCGGTTGCCTTCGCCGTTGGCATCATTGCGCTTCTCGTTGTAGGACACCAGGTCGCGCAGGGTGAAGCCGTCGTGGGCCACGACGAAGTTGACCGACGCGACCGGTCGGCGACCCGAGTGGGCATAGAGGTCGGAGGACCCGGTGAAACGTGAGGCGAACTCCCCGAGGGTGGCCGGCTCACCCCGCCAGAAGTCGCGCACGGTGTCGCGATACTTCCCGTTCCACTCGGTCCACAACGGGGGAAAGCCGCCCACCTGATAGCCACCGTCGCCGAGGTCCCACGGCTCGGCGATGAGCTTGACCTGGCTGACGACCGGGTCCTGCTGAATGAGGTCGAAGAAGGCGGACAGCTTGTCGACCTCGTGGAACTGCCGCGCCAGCGTCGCCGCGAGATCGAAACGGAAGCCGTCGACGCGCATCTCGCTCACCCAGTAGCGCAGCGAGTCCATGATCAGTTGCAGCACATGGGGATTGCGCATGAGCAACGAGTTGCCGGTGCCGGTCGTGTCGTAGTAGTGACCGGGATCGCCGTTGACCAGGCGGTAATAGGCCGCGTTGTCGATGCCGCGGAAGGCCAGGGTCGGGCCCATGTGATTGCCCTCGGCGGTGTGGTTGTAGACGACATCGAGGATCACTTCGATGTCGGCCTCGTGCAGCGCCTTGACCATCGTCTTGAACTCAGCGACCTGCTGGCCCCGGGTGCCGTTCGCGGCATACCCGTTGTGCGGCGCCAGGAAGCCGATCGTGTTGTAGCCCCAGTAGTTGCGTAATCCCTTGTCCAGCAAGGTGAAATCCTGAACGAACTGGTGCACCGGCATGAGTTCCAGCGCCGTGACCCCGAGGTCGGTGAGGTGCGAGACCGTCGCGGGGTGGGCGATGCCGGCATACGTGCCGCGGATCTCCGGCGGCACGTCCGGGTGCAGCATGGTCAGGCCCTTGACGTGCGCCTCGTAGATGACCGAGTCGTGGTATTCGTGTCCCGGCGCGCGGTCCTTCCCCCAGTCGAAGTAGGGGTTGACGACGACCGACAACAGCGTGTGCCCGAGACTGTCGAGCTCGTTGACGCTTGGGGAGAGGCCGCCGAGCGGGTCGTCGAAGCGATAGCCGAACAACGACGGGTCACCCTTCATCTCACCGTCGATGGCCTTGGCGTAAGGGTCCAGCAGTAGCTTGGCCGGGTTGCAGCGGGCGCCGGTCGCCGGATCGTAGGGGCCGGAGACCCGGAAGCCGTAGCGCTGGCCCGGCTGCACCCCCGGCAGGTAGACGTGCCAGACGAACGCGTCGTGCTCGGGCATCGCCACCCGGGTTTCGGTGCCGTCGTCATTGACCAGACAGAGCTCGACGCGGCTGGCGACCTCGGAGAACACCGCGAAGTTGACGCCGGTGCCGTCGTAGGTCGCACCGAGCGGGTAGGGCTTGCCTGGCCAGATCTGCATCGCTGCCTTCACACGTCGTGTTCACACGTCACAGGGATGAGGACGAGCGGGTATGCCGTTCGGTCGGCTCCCGGCCTCCCCGCCGAACCAGGCCATCCTGCCAGTTACCCCGCGCGCACCCAACCTGCCGAGGCACTCGGCACGTGCAGGCTCAGATCAGGAAAGCTGGGCGAGGATGTCGTCGGCCGCGGCGTAGGGGTCGATCTGACCCTCGACCACGGCCGCGGCGTTGTCGTCGAGCCCGTGTCCGGCCCGTAGATCGCCCATCCGCGCCCGCAGCGCCGCCAGCGCGATGGCCTCGATCTCGTCGGCGGCCCGCTTGAGCCGGCGCAGCCGCAGGGTGCCCGTCGCGTCGAGCCAGCCCTGGTGCTTGTCCAGGGCCTCCATCACGTCATCGACGCCTTCACCGCGGGCCGCGACCGTCTTGACCACCGGTGGCCGCCACAGCCCCGGCTCGGTGCGGTCACCGAGCGAGATCATGTGCCGCAGATCGCGCACCGTGGCATCGGCGCCGTCGCGATCGGCCTTGTTGACGACGAAGACGTCGCCGATCTCGAGGATGCCGGCCTTCGCAGCCTGGATGCCGTCGCCCATCCCCGGTGCGAGCAGCACGATCGTCGTGTCGGCCAGCCCGGCGATCTCGACCTCGGACTGCCCGACCCCGACGGTCTCGACGAGCACGACGTCGCACCCGGCGGCGTCGAGCACCCGGATGGCCTGCGGGGTAGTCCACGACAGACCGCCGAGGTGCCCACGGGAGGCCATCGACCGGATGTAGACCTCCGGGTCGAGCGCGTGGTCTTGCATGCGCACCCGGTCACCGAGCAACGCTCCACCGGAGAACGGCGAGGACGGGTCGACCGCGAGGATGCCCACCCGCCTACCCCGCGCCCGGAAGGCCGCCACGAGCGCATTCGTCGAGGTCGACTTGCCGACCCCGGGCGAGCCGGTGATGCCGATGATGTATGCCGTGCCGGTGTGCGGCGCGAGCGCCGCCATCACCTCGCGCAGGGCAGGGTGGGCGTCCTCGACGAGGGAGATGAGCCGCGCCACCGCGCGGGGTTTGCCCTCGCGAGCGGCGCTGACGAGAGCTGGAACGTCGACCGGGCGGGGCGGCATACCCGTCCTTTCCGTGGGGCGAATCGGGGCGAGCGAAGCAGCGGCGTCCTGCCTCCCGGCCTCGGACGAGGCGCGAGCGGCAGGACGCCAGCGTATGCCGTCAGGCCTTGGGGACCCGGATGATGAGCGCGTCGCCCTGGCCGCCGCCACCGCACAGTGCGGCCGCGCCGACGCCGCCACCGCGGCGCTTGAGCTCGAGGGCCAGGTGCAGGACGATCCGGGCTCCGGACATGCCGACCGGGTGACCCATGGCGATCGCACCACCGTTGACGTTGACCTTGTCCGGGTCGACGCCCAGCTCCTTGGTGGAGGCCAGGCCGACGGCCGCGAACGCCTCGTTGAGTTCGAGCAGGTCGAGTTCGGCAGGCGTGATGCCCTCCTTGGCGCAGGCCTTCTGCACCGCGACGGCCGGCTGCGACTGCAGCGTCGAGTCGGGCCCGGCAACCCAGCCGGCGGCACCGATCTCGGCCAGCCACGGCAGGCCGAGAGCCTCGGCCTTGGCCTTGCTCATGACGACAACGGCAGCGGCACCGTCGGAGATCTGCGAGGCCGAACCGGCGGTGATGGTGCCGTCCTTGCGGAAGGCCGGGCGCAGGCCCGCGAGCGACTCGGCGGTCGTCGCGGCACGCACTCCCTCGTCGGCCTTGAAGGCGATCGGGTCGCCCTTGCGCTGCGGGATCATCACCGGCACGACCTCGTCGTCGAAGAGCCCGTCGGCCCAGGCCTTGGCAGCCAGCTGGTGGCTGCGCGCGGAGAAGGCGTCCTGCTCGGCCCGGCTGAACTCACGGTCGCCATTGTTGGCCGACTCGGTCAGGTTGCCCATGCCCTGGTCGGTGTAGACGTCCCACAATGCGTCGTAGTCCATGTGGTCGCGCATCTTCACCGTGCCGTATTTGTAGCCCTCGCGGCTCTTCTCCAGCAGGTGCGGCGCGTTGGTCATCGACTCCATCCCGCCGGCCACGACGACCTCGCACTCTCCGGCGCGGATGAGATGGTCGGCCATGGCGATGGCGTTGATGCCGGACAGGCAGACCTTGTTGATGGTGATCGACGGGACGTCCATGGGGATGCCGCCCTTGACCGCGGCCTGACGCGCGGTGATCTGGCCGCAGCCGGCCTGCAGCACATGGCCCATGACGACGTAGTCGACCTGGTCGCCGGTGATGCCGGCCTTCTCCAAGGCCCCCTTGATCGCCACCCCGCCGAGGTCGGTGGCCGAGAAGTCCTTGAGGGAGCCGAGCAAGCGGCCCATGCCGGTGCGGGCGCCGGCGACGATGACGGATGTGGTCGTGCTCATGTGGGACAGCCTCCAGTGCGTCGAGCGGGCGGAACGGTCGTCCCTCCCACTGTATGGGCCCGGCCCGCTCCTGGGCAGGTCGGGAGTCCCCCACCCGCGCCCCGGACCGCGCGAGGAGACGTGGCGCGCGCCACATCCGCGGACGGCATACGGTCTGGCACTGCCGCGGGTATGCCGTGCGGCCTAGGCTCGGGCGCATGGACGCTGCCGCCGCTGCCACCTCCGGCCCTCTCGCCAGCCTGTTCACGATGATCGACCACGTCGGGATCGCGGTCGCCGACCTCGACGCCGCGATCGCGTTCTACCGCGACACCTTTGGGATGACCTGCCTGCACGAGGAGGTCAACGAGGAGCAGGGTGTCCGCGAGGCGATGATGGCCGTCGGTGACTCCGGCTCGTGCATCCAGTTGCTCGCGCCGCTGCATGCCGACACGACGATCGGGCGCTTCCTGGCCAAGTCCGGCCCCGGCATCCAGCAGATGGCCTACCGCGTCGTCGATATCGACGCGGTCTGCGCCACGCTGCGCGAGCGCGGGGTGCGACTGCTCTACGACCAGCCCAAGCGCGGCACGAGCAACAGCCGGGTCAACTTCATCCATCCCAAGGATGCCGGCGGGGTGCTCGTCGAGATCGTCGAACCCGGCGCCCACTGACGCGGGACTGAGGGGAGACTTTCGCACCGTGTGCGTGGGAAAGTCTCCACTCACCCGGTGTTCGTCCTGCGCATCACGCAGTCAGTCCGTCGGCACGGTCGCGTCGCGCCGGTCCAGCCGCGAGTTCTCAACACCTTCGCGAGGTCGGCTGCGAGTTCGCAGTGATAGACGGCCACGTCGAGCCAGCCATCGCGAATCGTGACCCAGCCGCGTCCGGCAGCGCTCCGGTCTCGACGGGCATCCAACAGCCGGCCCGCTCCTTCGTGTCCGAGGCGACCGTCGAGTTCCACGAGCAAGCCCCACTGCTCGTATGCCGCGTCGGCGCGCTATCCGCGCCCGGCGTGGGCGAGGGCTTGGAGTCGCGGAGCGGGCAAGCCGTGCGGGTGCACCACCTGACGCACGAACCGCACCTCGAGCGTGCTCTCGGCTCCATCGGCCACGACCCGGAGAGCTTCATCGAGCTCGCGGGTCCACTGATGGCCCCTCCTGGACCGCAGCTCCGTCCTCAACCGCTCCGCGGTGGTGAGCTGCCGTTGGGTGGCTCGTGCCGCCAGCGCCACGGCCGCATCGAGACAGACCGTTCTGGCGTGTCGATGACCGTCTGATCGACGCCGGGTGATGCCGCCCGCGAGCGACTGCGCCGTGGTCAGCACGCCGAACTGCTCCTCGGCCAGTCGCAGCAGCTCTCCGCGAGACATCCGCGGCTGCCACATCGGTGCGCCACTCGGCGGGGGCCATGCCCACCTCGGGGACGACCCGCCCCGAGCCGCGGGAGTGGAGAGAAACACACGGTGAGCGTGGGAAACTCTCCACTCACGCGCCATAGCTCGGACGGTCCGCGACCACGGTGGGCAAGGTCACGGACGACCGCCGTGGTCGACTCGCGAACTCGCCAGTAACGTCAAGAACGAGCCCCGAGCCCGTGGCCGCTCCCCGCGCGCCGAGACGCCGTCCCGCCAGGGTCAGGGGCACTGTCGCAGAAAGGACGCCCACATGACCAAGCAGCTGTACGACATCGGTGAGATGCCTCCCCTCGGTGAGGTCCCCGAGCAGATGCACGCCTGGCTGATCCGCCCGGAGCGGTTCGGCCCGCCCATGCAGGCCTTCCAGCAGGAGATCGTCGACGTCCCCGAGATCGCCGACGACGAGGTCCTCGTCTACGTCATGGCGGCCGGCATCAACTACAACAATGTGTGGGCCGGCCTCGGTATCCCGGTCGACGTCATCGGCGCTCGCAACAAGGGCCACGCGCGCGGCGACTTCGGCGGCGATCCCGCGCCCTTCCACATCGGCGGCAGCGATGCTTCCGGCATCGTCTACAAGGTCGGCAAGGACGTCACCAACGTCAAGGTGGGTGACGAGGTCGTCATGCACTGCGGCCAATGGTCGCGCTCCTGCCCGTGGGTCCAGGCGGGCAAGGACCCGATGTACTCCCCCACCTTCCGGATCTGGGGCTATGAGACCAACTGGGGCAGCTTCGCCCAGTTCACCAAGGTCCAGGCCCAGCAGTGCATGCCCAAGCCCAAGCACATGACCTGGGAGGAGGCATCGGCCTACACCCTGGTCGCGGCGACCGCGTGGCGCATGCTGCACGGCTGGGGCGAGAACGCCGTCAAGAAGGGTGACGTCGTCCTGATCTGGGGTGGCGCAGGCGGCCTCGGGTCGATGGCGATCCAGATCGTCAAGGCCGCGGGTGGTGTGCCGATCGCCGTCGTATCGGGCGAGGACAAGTTCGACTACTGCATGAAGCTCGGCGCCAAGGGCTGCATCAACCGCAACGACTTCGACCACTGGGGGATGCTCCCGCACTGGAAGGACGACGCGGCATACGGCACCTGGCTCAAGGGAGCCCGTAAGTTCGGGTCGGCGATCTGGGACGTGCTCGGCGAGCGCGGCGCCCCGAACATCGTGTTCGAGCACCCCGGCGAGAGCACCATCCCGACCTCGATCTTCGTCTGCGACACCGGCGGCATGGTCGTGGTCTGCGCCGGCACGACGGGCTTCAATGCCACCGTCGACCTGCGCTACCTCTGGATGCGCCAGAAGCGTCTGCAAGGGTCACACTTCGCCAACGACGTGCAGTCCAACCAGATGAACGACCTGGCCCTCGTCGGCCGACTCGACCCGTGCTTGTCGCGGGCCTTCACCTATGACGAGATCCCGCTCGCGCACGACCTCATGTACCGGAACAAGCACCCCCACGGAAACATGGCCGTGCTCGTGGGAGCCACCGACTTCGGTCAGGGGGCATCGGCGGCAGCGCCGATCGACCTGCCCCACCCGCACCTGCCCGAGGGTGACACCCACACGACCCCGCGGATCGAGCCGACGTCGTTCACCCCCAACTGATTTCCACACCACTGATCCGCATCGGTAGGCCACGGGGGAGCTCCGCCCATCAGGGTTGAGCTCCCCCGTATGCTGCCCGGGGAGGTGAGGCCCCGATGACATGGAACGCGTGGGAACGCTGGGCGGGCTTTCGCGCGCGCCAACGGGCCCGCGTCACCGAACACGATCACCTTTCCGCCGCAGAGTTGGACGTAGTGGCCGGGGCCACCACCGGCAACGAGAGCGGCACCGGCACCGACAGCGGCGCCGACACGGCATACCAGCCGCTGTCGACTGCCGAGCCCGCAACAGCCCCGCAGACTCAACCCACCGGCGGCGTTGCCACCTGGCACACTCAGTCGCCGTTTCGGATCGGAGTGTCGGGAGGTCTAGGCCTGCTGGCGGCCTACGCCCTGTGGCAGGCCCTGGGCAGCCTGGACACGGTGCTCACTCTGGTCGTCGTATCGGTGTTCCTCACCCTCGCTCTCAACCCGGTCGTCGAGCGGCTCATGCGCGCGGGCATGGGCCGAGCCGGGGCCGTGACTGCGGTCTTCGCCCTGTTGATCGCAGCCTTCGGCGTCATCGGGCTCATCGTCATGCCACCGGTCGCCACCCAGAGCACCGAGTTGGTGGAGGACTTCCCCGGCATCATCCGTGACCTGCGCGAGCAGCCGCTGGTCAAGAACATCGACGCGTCCTACCACGTCCTGGACAAGGCCGCCGAAGAGGTCAACCGACGCCTGGCCGACGGCGCCTTCATGTCGCAGGTCTTCGGAGGAGTCCTCGGGGCTGGGATGGCCGTGCTCTCGGGCATCGTCTCGGTCTTCACCGTGCTCGTGCTGACGCTCTACTTCCTGTCCTCGCTCCCGAGCATCAAGCGGGGGGCCTACGCGATGGTGCCCGCCACGCGGCGGGCCCGCGTCGCCACCCTCGCCGAAGAAATCATGCGACGCGTCGGGTCTTATGCCATCGGTCAGCTGCTCGTGGCGACGATCAATGCCTGTTGCTCCTACGTCATGATGAAGATCGTCGGCATCCCGTATGCCGCGGTGCTGGCGGTCGTCGTCGGCCTGCTCGGGCTCATCCCCATG
Organism: Dermatophilaceae bacterium; assembly: GCA_044220505.1. Classification (GTDB taxonomy): domain Bacteria; phylum Actinomycetota; class Actinomycetes; order Actinomycetales; family Dermatophilaceae; genus Phosphoribacter. The sequence goes on along the minus strand of JBGAQV010000003.1, from coordinate 13,781 downwards.
GTCGGTGCCACGCTCGGTGCCCTGGTCGTCGCCCTCGTCGCGTTGTTCGGCGACCCGGTGCGAGCGATCATCGCGCTGACCTACTTCCTGATCTACCAGCAGGTGGAGAACTACTTCATCTCGCCGCGCATCATGCAGCGCACCGTCAGCGTGCCCGGCGCCGTGACGATCATCGCGGCCATGGTCGGTGGAGCGCTGGCCGGGGTGCTGGGCGCACTGCTGGCCATCCCCACCGCCGCAGGACTGTTGCTGCTCTACGAAGAGGTGCTGGTCCCCCGGCAAGCGGCCCGGTGAGACTGCTTCGCCGCGGGACCGGCCGCACCCGGTGTGGCGCGGCTCGGGGTCGATCTCAGGGGCGACCCGCATGGCCCCCACCCCGCTGGACGACGAGACTGCAAGGGTGACCGACGCGACTCCGCAAGACTCCCCCATCTGGCCTCCGGCGTCCGGCCTCCCCCCACAGGACCGGCCAGCACCTGTGCCGCCTGTCCAGCCGGCCCCCTCTGCCCCGCCACACCCTTCCGCGCCCGCGGTGCCACCCACCCGGTGGGGCATTCTCGGTGACGTCAAGCGGGGCGAAGGGTGGGTCCTCGCCGAACGTGAGGTCGTCAATCTCGTCATGGGTCAAGCCCGGCTCGACCTGCGCGCCGCGACCCTGTCCGCGCCCGAGACGACCATCGTCATCCAAGGGATGATGTGCGACGCGAAGATCATCGTCCCGGACGCCTGGCGGGTCGAATGCGACGGCACAGCGATCATGGGCGAGTTCGAGGTCAAGTCCGATGCTGCCGCATCGCCGATGCCCACCGGTGGACCCGTAGTCCGGGTCCGCGGTGGGGTGTTCATGGGCAACGTCAAGATGTACCGCACCCCCGCCCCAGTTGGGGAGGGTGGCTTGGCCGTCGACGGAATCGCCGGGTGGAAGGCGCGGCGTCGCCGTCGGGCGGAAGGCTGATGTCAGGCCCGCCACACCGGCCGTCCAGGGCCGCGGACGGTATGCCGTGACCCTCTCCTGACCTGCAAGGATGTCGGTATGACCGACGATGTCGAGCTCAGCGAGGTCCGGGACTTCCTCGCCGGTGAGCACCCCTTCGACGACCTACCCGCCGCTGTCCTGGACGCCCTGCCCGGCAAGCTCCGCGTCGAGTACTTCCGCCGTGGCACCCGGATCATCCAGGTCGGCAAGGACAACACCTCGCTCTATGTCGTGCGCTCTGGCGCCGTCGAGCTGCAGGATTCCGACGGCGGTTTCATGGACCGCGGTGAGGTCGGCAGCAGCTTCGGTTCCTACACCCTGGTCAACGGCAACCCGGCGACCTTCTCGACGATCGCCATCGAGGACACCCTGTGCCTGGTCATGCCCAAGGGAGTCTTCGACGAGTTGGCAGCCGAGCATGCGTCGTTCGCCACCTACTTCGACCTGCAACGCGCCAGTCGCATGCGGGGCGCCGTCGCGTCGCTGCAAATGACGTCCACCGGTGGTGCGATCCTCAAGACGAAGGTGACCGACCTCATCTCGCGTCCAGCCGTCACTGCTGCGACGACGGCGACGATCCGCGAGGCCGCCGAGATCATGAGCCGGGGCAAGGTCTCCTCGTTGCTCATCGTCGACGACGGCAACCTCGTGGGCATCGTCACCGACCGCGACCTGCGCAACCGCGTCGTCGCCACCGGCAAGTCGAGGTCCGATCTGGTGACCTCGATCATGACCCCCGACCCGGTCACCGGTTCGGATCATGCGCTGGCCTTCGAGGTCCTCATGGAGATGCTCGCGCGCAACATCCACCACCTGCCGATCCTCAGCGAGGCCGCTCCGGTCGGGATCATCACGACGACCGACCTCATGCGCCTGGAGCAGGCCAACCCGGTCTTCCTCGTCGGTGACATCGTCAAACAGACCGATGTCGCTGGTGTCGCAGCGGTCTCGGGCCGGCTGGCCGCCATCGTCGAACACCTCGTCACCCAAGACGCCTCGGCCGACGACATCGGACGCATCGTCACTGCGGTCGGCGACGCCGTGGAGCGCCGCCTGGTCGGTCTGGCCGAGGAGAAACTCGGTCCCCCGCCGGTGCCCTATTGCTGGGTCTCCCTCGGCTCCAGGGCCCGCCAAGAGCAGGCGCTGGCAGCCGACCAGGACAACGCCATCATTCTCAGCAATGACGCAACCCCACACCACGCCGCCTACTTCGAGGCCCTGGCCCGCGAGGTCACCGCGGGGTTGGTCGAGTGCGGATACCCGCTGTGCCCGGGCGACGTCATGGCGACCAACCCGCGCTGGCGGGTCACGCTCGCCCAGTGGCGTCAGGAGTTCGCCACGTGGATCACCGCGCCGGTGCCCGATGCGATCCTGCGGGCGAGCATCTTCTTCGACATGCGCCCGATCTACGGTGAGGCCAAGCTCTTCCGCAAGCTGCAGAAGTCGATCGTCAAGAGCACCCCGGAGGCCAACCGGTTCCAGGCCCACCTGGCCAAGCGTGCCTGCGAGAACGAGCCCCCGCTCGGCTTCTTCAAGGGATTCGTCCTCGAGAAGGCCGGCGACCACAAGGACACCCTCGATATCAAGCGGGGTGGCATCGGCGCTGTGGTCGAGATCGCCCGAGTGCTCGCCCTGTCGATCGGGTCTCGCGAGGTCAACACCCAGGCCCGGATCCGCGCCGCGGTCGCCGCCGGAGCCTTGAGTGCCGAGCGTGGCGGTGACCTGCGAGATGCCTTCGAGTTCATCTCCTATGTCCGGGTGCGTCACCAGGCGGCGCAGGTCCGCGCCGGACGCAAGACCGACAACTTCGTCCGCCCTGCCGAACTCAGCACCTTCGACAAGCGCAACCTGCGCGAGGCTTTCGCCATCGTCCGCTCGGCGCAGAGTTCCCTCGCTCATCGTTACCCGTCGTCGTACATCTCCTGACAGATCCGCGCCCAGCTGACACACTCCCACCGTGTCGTTCGGGTCATTCGGGTTCTTCGGGCTCTTCGGGTCCCTCGGTCGCGTTGCCTCGGCTGACTCCCGCCGCCGCAAGGCGCTGAGGTCGGTGCCGGACGGGCCGTTGCATGATTACCTCAACACAGCGCTGCCCGACCCGGGCACCGATGTTGCCGAGTTGCGGCTGCTGGCGATGGACCTGGAGACCACCGGGCTGCACCCTCGCCACGACAGCGTGCTCTCCATCGGTTTCGTCCCCATCGACGGCCTGTCCATCGATTTGTCCGGGGCACGGCGCTTCGTCATCAACGCCGGCGTCGAGGTCGGGCAGAGCGCGACGATCCACGGGCTCACCGACGACCGCATCGCTCAGGGCCAGCGCCTCGACGAGGTACTACCTGAGGTCCTCGCGGCGCTGTCAGGCCGGGTGCTGCTGGCCCACTACACCGATATCGAGGAGCGCTTCATCTCGGCCGCCTGTGAGCGGGTTTATGGCTCCCGTATGCCGGTCGCCCGGATCGACACCCTGGAGCTGCACCGTCGACTCATCGTCGGGTGGGGGGAGTCGCCCATGCGACTGTCGCTGCGGCTCTGGAACGCCCGGACCCGCTACGGCCTGCCGGTCTACCGGGCCCACGAGGCACTCGTCGACGCCCTCGCCTGCGCCGAGCTCTACCTCGCGCAGGTGGCCGAGATGCGCAGCCACGGCCCGGTGACCTTCAAGCGGCTGCAGTCCTGAGCCCCCGCGGGGTCGCCTACCGGTAAGACCCCGTCGGAGGACGGGTATGCCGGTTGCCCCAGCATCCCGAGTGCCAGTGCCGGCGACTCTCGAGGCCGCCGACGCCATCGGCGGGCCATACCACGACGTGGGGCACCCCGACCTCGAGCTCCTGCTGACAACCCGGGCAGCGGTACGAGCGGGTCGCGCCCGCGCCGGTGACCTGGCGGACGAACCACTCGCCACCGGCATACCGAGCCCGAGCCGGTATGCCGCCCGAGACCCGTCCCAGATCCAACGGTGCCTCGTCGCGGCGGCGGCGGTTGGCACGGGGCATACCGGCGATTCTCCCAGAGCCGCCCGCACGTGCCGGAAACGCATCGGATCCCCGGGGTGGTCGCCCCGGGGATCCGATGTGGGATGGTGCACGACGGATCAGTAGGTGCGGAAACCCCGCTTCGTCTTGCGGCCGAGGTAGCCCGCGGTGACCATGTGTTCCAGCAGCGGAGCGGGAGCGAAGCCGGGCTCGCGGAACTCCATGTAGAGCTCGCGCTGGATGGCCAGCGACACATCCAGACCGACGACGTCGAGTAGCTCGAAAGGCCCCATGGGGTAGCCACAGCCGGCCTTCATCGCCGTGTCGATCTCGTCGGCGGTGGCGTAGTGCGCCTCGAGCATCCGGATCGCGTCGTTGAGGTAGGGGAAGAGCAGCGCGTTGACGATGAAGCCGGAGCGGTCTCCGCACTGGACCGGCACCTTGCCGACCTTGCGGGACAGGGCCACCGTGGTCGCGACCACGGCCGGGTCGGTGGCCACGGTGTGGACCACCTCGACGAGCTTCATGATCTGCGCCGGGTTGAAGAAGTGCATGCCGATGACATCGCCCGGGCGGCTGGTGACATTGGCGCACTGGATGATCGGCAGGGACGAGGTCGTCGTCGCGAGGATCGCGCCGGGCTTGCAGATCCGGTCGAGGTCGCGGAAGAGCTCCTGCTTGATGGCCAGGTCCTCGGCGATCGCCTCGACGACGATGTCGACGTCCTTGAGGTCCTCGCGGGTGGTCGAGCCGGTGAGCGTGGCCAGGACCGCGTCGGCGGCCTCCTGGGTGAGGCGGCCGCGTTCGATCATCCGGGCCTGGCCCTTGGTGATCGAGGCGAGCACCCCGTCAACCTTGTCCTGGCCGCGCGCGACGTAGACGACGTCATACCCGGCCTTGGCGAAGACCTCGATGATGCCGGTGGCCATGGTGCCCGAGCCGACGACGCCGACCTTGGTGATCTTGGCCAGACCGGCGTCCTCGCTCGCCTCGGTGGACGGCGTCTGAGCGTCGGGCACGACCTGGGAGGACCCGGCCGAGGCGTAGCTGTAGAACCCGCGCCCGCTCTTGCGGCCCTTGAGCCCGGCGTTGACCATCTGCTTGATGATCGGGCTCGGGGCGTGCAGCCGGTCGCGGCCCTGGTGGTACATCGTGTCGAGGATCTCGTATGCCGTGTCGAGGCCGATGAGGTCCATGAGCGCGAGCGGCCCCATCGGCAGGCCACACCCGAAGCGCATCGCGGCGTCGAGGTCCTCTCGGGTGGCGTACTTCTGCTCGTACATCGACACGGCGTGGTTGAGATAGCCGAACAGCAACGCGTTGGCGATGAACCCGGCCTTGTCGCCCACGACGACGGGCTTCTTGTCCAGCCGCTCGGCCAGGCCCTTGACGTCGGCAAAGACATCGTCAGCGGTGACGACGGTGCGGATGACCTCGACGAACTGCTGCACGGTGGCCGGGTTGAAGAAGTGCATCCCGACGACGCGTGAGGGCTTCTTGGTCGCGACGGCGATCTCGGTCACGGACAGGGACGAGGTGTTCGTCGCGAGGATCGCGTCGTCACCGACCACCGCATCCAGTGCGGCGAAGATCTGCTTCTTGAGCGGCAACTGCTCGGGGACCGCCTCGACGACGAGCTGGCAGTCGGCCAGCTGCGCCAGGTCGGTGGCATAGCTGACCCGACCATGCAGGGCCGCGGCGTCCTCCGGCGAGAGCTTGCCGCGCGACACGGCGCGGTCGGTGGACTTGGCCAACACCCCTTTCCCGCGGTCGAGGGCCGCCTCGTCGACCTCGACTGCGATGACGTCGATGCCGTTGCGGGCAAAGACCTCCACGATGCCGGCACCCATGGTGCCGAGTCCGATGACGCCTACCGTGCTGAAATCGCGTGCCATTCCTGGAGTCTCGCAGACCTGCCGGGGGCGCGCATGGGGCCGGAGTCACCCGTCATTGCGATGGTCGTCACACCGTGCCGAGCCCCCGTGACAGGCCCCTGCGCCGTATGCCGTGCGACGGCATACGGGGCAGGGAAAGACAGTGCGGGCGGCGGCTCAGACGAGCTTGACGACGATGTCGCGCAGCACCTCGCCGGCCCGGGCCAGGCGGTCGGCGGCGTTGGACATGTGCCGGTAGACCTCGCGCTTCTTGAAGACCTCCATGACCCGCTTGAGGGCCGCCGGACCGGTGTGCCGGTCCATGGTCTCCATGTGCTCGACCTCGGTCTCGACGTCGAAGAGCTCGGCCAGGGCCTTGCGGTAGGCCTTCTCGACGTTGCGCTCGGCCTTGCGAGCCGCCTGGGCGTGCGGTTCGGCCGCGGCCGGGGATGTGGACAGCGACTGGTAGCCGGCGTTGAGCGACTCGGTGCCCTCTTTGAGCAGGACGGCCAGGTCGCGGGTCACGTCGTCGGGAGCCACGCCGAGCACCTGCATCTCGCGGACCGTGGTCTTGGCGTAGTTCATGACGTGGTCGATGGTGACGATGCCGCGGTAGAGGTCTTCGCGGTCCATCGGCGTCGAGAACGCCTGGTTGAGCGCGTCGAGGTTGCGGTCCTTGAGAACGTCACCTTGCTTCTCCAGGTCCAGCACGGCAGCGGCCGCTTCGGGGGTGGGGTATTCCATGTAGGCGACCAAGGCGTCCATGGACTTCACCGCGAGGGCCGACTGCTCGGCCATCATGCCGATGAAGTCCGGCACCTTGGGGAAAATCCGGCCGACCACCTTGGACAAGGGGTTGTTGGCGCTTCCGCTCATGTCGTGTTGCCTCCTGTGTGGGCGGGGCATGAGCCCCGGGAAAGCGTGGGTGGGGGTGTCGAGGGTGTTGAGGGGGTGGTCAGCGGGTGAAGATCATGCTGATGAGGTAGCAGATGACGCCGACGAGGCCGGCGCCGGGGATCGTGATGAGCCAGGTGGAGAGGATCTCCTGGGCCTTCCCCCAGCGGACCGCCTTGGCGCGGTCGGCGGTACCGATACCCATGATCGACGAGCTCACGACGTGGGTGGTGGACACGGGCGCACCGAGCACCGACGCGCCGTAGATGACGGCGGCCGAGGTGAGCTGGGTGTCCAGGGCGTGCAGCGGGCGCACCTTGTAGATGCCGAAGCCCACCGTGCGCACGATCCGCCAGCCGCCGGAGAGGATCCCGAGGGTGATCGCCGTGGCGCAGGTGAGGATCACCCAGAACGGCACCTTGAACTCGGTGAGCTGGCCGGAGAGCACGAGGACAAGGGTGATGATGCCCATGCTCTTCTGGGCGTCGTTGGCGCCGTGCGAGAAGGCCAGGAAGGCCGAGGTGAGGAACTGCGAGCGCCGGAACCACTTGTTCACGCTGGGCTTGGCCCTGGCGAAGATCGCCATCATGAGCTTCTGCAGCAGGAAGCCGACCCCGAAGCCGATGATCGGCGAGATGACCAGGCCGATGAGGATCTTGGCGACACCGTCGACCTTGCCGTGGGCCAGCTCGGCGAATCCCCACTTCACGTAGCCGGAGCCGGCCGCCAGGATCGTGGCGCCCACCAGCCCGCCGACGAGGGCGTGCGAGGACGAGGACGGGATGCCGAACCACCAGGTGCCGAGGTTCCACGTGATGGCCCCGATGATGCCGCAGAGCACGATGATCATCGCGGTCTTCTGCGGCAGGGTGCCCACGTCGATGAACTTGCCGATCGTGTTGGCCACGGCCGTGCCACCGAGGATCGGCCCGAGGAATTCGAAAGTCGCGACGATGACGACCGCCTGGATGGGGGTCATCGCGCGCGACGCGATGGTCGTAGCGATGATGTTCGAGGCGTCGTGGAAGCCGTTCGTGTAGTCGAAGATGACGACGAGAACGACCGCGATGGTTGCCAGAACGAGAACCGTGTTCATGCGCGGGTCACCATGTGCGCAGCGCTCCTTTGCGTTGAGTTCCTTCGCAGTTCAGTCGCGCGAAGGTATGCCGTTCCCGGCGCGTCCCAAACGGGGACGTAGGTCACCAGTGGGCAACGGTTCGGTGAACGAATGAGCCGACCGGCACGATGTCGCGCCGAGCGTCCGTCGCCCCCCATGCCTAAGCTGTCCGGGTGCGCCTTGTCATCGCCCGTTGCAGCGTCGACTACGAGGGTCGGCTGCAGGCCCACCTCCCTCCGGCCACTCGACTGCTGGTTCGCAAGGCCGACGGGTCGCTCTTGGTGCACAGCGACGGGGGTTCCTACAAGCCGCTCAACTGGATGTCACCCCCCTGCGCCCTGGCGGAGTTGTCCCCCGATCCCGACGAGGCCGCTGAGGGCGTGCGCGCGGTCTGGGTGGTGCGACACGCCAAGAGCGGAGACGCGCTGCGGGTGCGCCTGTTCGAGATCCTGCACGACTCGACCCACGATCTCGGAGTGGATCCGGGCCTGGTCAAGGAAGGGGTCGAGGCACACTTGCAGGCCCTGCTGGCCGAGCACATCCACACGCTCGGCGAGGGCTGGACGCTGGTGCGGCGCGAGCACATGACCGCGATCGGACCGGTCGACATCCTCGCGCGGGACGCCGACCGCGGGCACGTCGCTATCGAGATCAAACGGCGCGGCGAGATCGACGGCGTGGAGCAGCTGACCCGTTATCTCGACCTGCTCAACCGCGACCCGGCGTTGCGACCCGTGCAGGGCGTCTTCGCCGCTCAGGAGATCAAGCCCCAGGCACGCACACTCGCCCAGGATCGCGGAATCCGTTGCGTGACATTGGATTACGACGCGTTGCGGGGCATCGACGACGCCGAGTCACGACTCTTCTGACTCCACGGGCGACACGACATCCGACACCACGCGCCACCCGTCGGAGTCGACGTCGACCCGCACCAGAGCAGGCCCCCACGACACCCCCGGCAGCGACCCGTCCGGACCGAGGACCACGAGCACGTTCTCCCCGCGATGCGTGTCGGACAGCAGCTGCAGACGCTCCGGCAACGGGTCCCCGCCATGGCGATGACCCGGGTCAGGAAGGGGACGCACCGGCATACCGAGGTGTGCTGCCAGGCGCGCTACTGCTCCACCGACCGGGGCGTCAGCCGCCGCGTAGACCGCCGCGATGCGCTCGCCCGCAACACGGGCCAGCAAGTCCGCCGGGTCCGGCGGGCCGGCCGCAGCGCCCCGGACCAGCAGGAAACGCGCCGGGCATTGCAGGTCGCTCATCACCCGAGTATGCCGTGACTCACCGGCGCTCCAGCCGCCGGCGATGGATCGCCGATCCGCTCAGCGCAGCGGCTCCATCCCCCGCGAACCGCGGATGATCGTCACGAACCGGCCCATGATGTCGTTGAGCCCGAAGTCCTTCGGGGTGAAGACCGCAGCCACGCCGGCAGCCCGCAGAGCCGCGCCATCGGCCTCGGGGATGATGCCCCCGACGACGACCGGCACGTCGCCGGCTCCGTTGTCGCGCAGTCCACGCAAGACATCGGGCACCAACTCCATGTGCGAGCCGGAGAGGATCGACAAGCCGACCAGGTGGACATCCTCGGCGATCGCCGCGGCGACGATCTGCTCGGGCGTCAAGCGGATGCCCTGGTAGACCACCTCGAAGCCCGCATCACGGGCCCGCACGGCGATCTGCTCGGCGCCATTGCTGTGTCCGTCCAGGCCGGGTTTGCCGACCAGGACGCGCAGCTTCTCGCCGAGCTCTTCACCGGTAGCCGCAACCTGGGCGCGCACCGCCGCCAGGTCACCCGATGGGGTGGCACCCGACCCGACCCCAACGGAGCCGGAAACGCCTGTGGGGGCGCGATATTCGCCGAACTCGGCGCGCAGAGCCTGGGCCCACTCCCCCGTCGTCACCTTGGACCGAGCGCATTCCAGGGTGGCGGCCATGAGGTTGGCCCCGCTCTTGGCGTCCTCGCGCAACCGAGCCAGGGCTTGCTCGGCCCGGTCGCGGCCGTGGGGGTCGGAGTCGCGCGCCGCACGCCAGGCCTGCACGGCGCGGATCGCGGCAGCCTCGACCGCGGGATCGACGGTCTGGATCGCCGTGCCGAGGTCGGCGGTGAGCGGGTTGGTCTCGGTCGACGTGAACTGGTTGAGCCCGACGACGATGTCTTCGCCGGCCTCGATCCGCTGCCGGCGCTGGGCGTGCGAGGCGACGAGCGCGGACTTCATATAGCCGGACTCGACGGCAGCGACTGCCCCACCCATCTCCTGCACCCGCTCGATCTCGGCCCTGGCGCCGGCGACGAGCTCGGCGACCTTGGCCTCGATGACGGTCGATCCGGTGAAGATGTCGTCGTATTCCAGCAGGTCGGACTCGAAGGCCAACACCTGCTGGATGCGCAGCGACCACTGCTGGTCCCACGGCCGCGGCAACCCGAGGGCTTCGTTCCACGCCGGGAGCTGCACGGCGCGCGCCCGGGCATCCTTGCTCAGGGTCACCGCGAGCATCTCCAGGACGATGCGTTGCACGTTGTTTTCCGGCTGTGCCTCGGTGAGGCCGAGCGAGTTGACCTGCACGCCATAGCGGAACCGGCGGGCCACCGGGTCGGTGACGCCGTAACGCTCCTGGGTGAGCTCGTCCCAGATCTGGACGAACGCCCGCATCTTGCACATCTCCTCGACAAACCGCACGCCGGCGTTGACGAAGAAGGAGATCCGGGCCACGACGTCGGGGAACTTCTCCGGCGGGACCTGACCCGAGTCGCGCACCGCGTCGAGCACCGCAATGGCCGTGCACATGGCGTAGGCGATCTCCTGGACCGGGGTCGCCCCCGCCTCCTGGAGGTGGTAGCTGCAGATGTTGGTCGGGTTCCACTTGGGGATCTCGTTGACCGTGTAGCTGATCATGTCGGTGATGAGCCGCAGCGAGGGCCCCGGCGGGAAGGCGTAGGTGCCCCGCGAGAGGTATTCCTTGATGATGTCGTTCTGGGTCGTGCCGGCGAGCCGGTGCACCCACTCGGCCGGGTCCTGCCCCGCGGCAGCGGCCTGCTCCTCCGCGGTGACCTGATACATCGCCAGCAGCCACATCGCCGTGGCATTGATCGTCATCGAGGTGTTCATGTCCGACAACGGGATGCCGTCGAAGAGCGCCGCCATGTCGCCGATGTGGCTGATCGGCACACCCACCTTGCCCACCTCGCCCCGGGAGAGCACGTGGTCGGGGTCATAGCCGGTCTGGGTCGGCAGGTCGAAGGCGACCGACAGGCCGGTCTGCCCTTTGGCGAGATTGCGCCGATAGAGCGCATTGCTCGCGGCCGCGCTGGAGTGACCGGCATACGTGCGCATCACCCAGGGCCGGTCGCGGGTCGGGCGCGGAGCGTCGGAACGCGCGGAAGCTGTGGCATCGGTCATGATCCGACGCTACCGGCCAGTTCCACGCGCCGCGCCCCGGATCGGCGCGTGAGTGCGGCCACAGTGCAGTGGCCAGGCGGGGGGCATGCGAGAGTGGGCCTATGGTCAACCTCACGCGGATCTACACCCGGACCGGCGATCAGGGCACGACGGCCCTCGGCGACTTCAGCCGCACCCACAAGACGGATCCACGGTTGGCGGCCTATGCCGATGCCAACGAGGCCAACGCCGCGATCGGGGTCGCCATCGCGTGCGGCGGTCTCACCGACGAGATCGGCCAGACCCTGCGCCGGATCCAGAATGAGCTCTTCGACGTCGGAGCAGACCTGTGTATGCCGCTCGCGCGGCATTACGACTACCCTCCGCTGCGCGTCGCGCAGCCCTGGATCGACGACCTCGAGACCGACTGCGACCACTATCTCGAGCAGCTGCAGCCGCTGCGGTCGTTCATCCTCCCGGGCGGGTCGGCCGGCGCGGCTTACCTGCATGTCGCGACCACGGTCGTGCGGCGGGCCGAGCGCTCGGTCTGGGCGGCGCTGGGCGTCTATGGCGACCAGCCCGGTGCCGGGAAGGGTGACGGCGGGGTCAACCCGCTCACCGCGACCTATCTCAATCGGCTCTCCGACCTGCTCTTCGTCCTGGCCAGGGTCGCCAACCTGCCCACCGACGATGTCCTGTGGCAGCCCGGCGGTGGCCGGGTCGCCGCCCCGGACACATCCGACAAAAAGGCCGGCAGGGTGGCCGGCGAGGACACAGCAAACGCCCCCGAGCCGGGCTCAGGTGACCGCTGAGGTCGCCCCCGGCGGAGCCGACTCGACCCAGGACCGCAGCGCGGTGTAGGCGGGCTCGGCCAGGGCCAGGTCGAAGGTCTCTCCGTCGTGACTGCAGGCCACCCGCACGGCGTTGTGGATTGCGTCGAGGCCCTCGCCGGGGCTCATCGCGACGGGTGCACCGATGTCGAGCCGACGTCGTTGCCAGGTGTGGCGCGGGCGCACCGACACCCCGCCCAGGGCATACCACTCGATGACGTCCTCACCGAAGCGGACGAACCCGCTGCGCCACGAGGCGCCTGGCCCCGGGCGCAATCCGCACATGGTGAGGACCTTGCCGCGAGCGATGGCCCGGCGGCGCGCGAGCATGGCGAGGATGAATCCGCCGACGAGGGCGATGAGGAGCCCAACCGCGACTTCAGCTGTGAAGACGAGGTCGGTCATGGGCCGGCTGCGTCAGTTGACGGAACTGGTGACGGTGACGTGCTCGGCCACGATGGTGACCCGGTCGTGCTCCACGGAGAGGAAGCCGTCGTCGACTTTGGCGACCTCGTTGCCGGCAGCGGTGTGGATGACGACGTCGCCCGAGACGAGGATGCCGAGCAGCGGGGTGTGCCCCGGCAGGATGCCCAACTCGCCGGACGCGGTGCGACAGCGCACCATGCTCGACTCGCCGACCCAGACCCGCCGGTCTGCAGCCACCAACTCGACCTTGAGTGCACTCACCATGTCCTCCGGAGAAATCGACGAGCTCTGGCCGCGAGTCTATCGGTCTGCGGTCGGCTCTTCCGACGTGGGGACGGCCACACCGCCGTATGCCGTGACGATGGTCTCGGCGACGAAGCGGGCGTTGTCGGCGGCCACGTCCGCAGGCAGCCGCGGCAGATTCTCCTCCCAGTCCACCAAGGTCGAGCCGCGGAACTGTCCCGCGCGGGCCGGCCGCCCGAAGAAGAGGAGATGGACGTGCGCGCCGCCGTCGCCGTAGCGAGTCACCTGGCATCTGCCCACCGACGGCAGCGCCTCGATGGCGGCTGCGATCACGACGGTGAGCCGGCCCAGCTCGGCGGCCAGGTCAGCCGGGAGGTCGGCCAGGTCGTGATGAGCCTGAGGCACGAGGATCGCGACAATCGGTATGCCGGTCTAGGGCCTGCAGCGTCCACCGCCCGTCGGTTCAGACGACGTGGTCCCTGGGCCTCCCGCTGGCACAGCGACAGGTGGCGGGGTCTTCGCCCTGACGGGCGGGTTCCTCGTCGAGCAGCGGCGCGAGCGGCTTGAGCCGCAACCCATCCAGCTCGTAGGGGAAGATGTCCCACCCGGGCATCTGATTGTCCATGAGCGGGAGCCGCCCCTCATCGTCGGTCGCCTCGATGACTCTGGCGTAGAACTCCTCGACCGACTCGGGCACAGACGTCACCCTACCCGGCCGGCCAGTACGGCCTGCCCCGACGCACATCCGGGCCGGCCACCCACGACGAGGGTGACCGGCCCGGCATACCTGCTCTGAGTGCCCGTGCGAGGGTCAGAGGTTCTTCTGGATCTCGGCCCACTGGCGCTCGACGTCGTCGAGGCCACCGCACATGAAGAACGCCTGCTCACCGACGTGGTCGTATTCGCCGTCACAGATCTTGGTGAACGCCTCGATGGTGTCGGCCAGCGGCACCGTCGAGCCCTCGATGCCGGTGAACTGCTTGGCAACGTAGGTGTTCTGGGACAGGAAGCGCTGGATGCGACGGGCCCGGTTGACGATCGTCCGGTCCTCCTCCGAGAGTTCCTC
>JBGAQV010000039.1:0-23048 GCA_044220505.1 Dermatophilaceae bacterium | reverse complement strand
CTGTTCGCGCCAGCGCGGATCATGCTCGGGCTGCAATCGCCGGAGGAAACGCCTGCGCGCACGCCGCTTCTGATCATCCTTCTGCGGATGGCGGCTGCGGCCTTGATCTGCATCGGGCTCGCCGATCCGCGCCGCGAGGGCTCCGGCCGGCAGGTCCCCGACCACCATGCCGACGCCCATGAGAGCGACAACCACGGCGGCGGTCTCGGTGGTCGCGCCGAGGTCCAGGGCGGTGAGGGCGAGGATCGGGGTGACCGCGCCCGTGCCGACCGACGCGAGCGCGGTGGGTCCGTATGCCGGGACGGCGATCTCTCGCAGGGAGGTCACCGTCACATCGCTCACGACCGGCACTGTATGCCGCGTGGCCGACACCGGTGGCGTCGTTCCGCGCGTGGGTCCAACCCTGGTCCAGCTGTCGCCCCAGCTGTCTCACCCACTGTCGGCCCAGCCCCCGGACAGAAACCTCTTGAGCCGCAGCCGGAATCGATCTACCGTCGGCCGTACACGGGAGAGGAGGTGGTCAGGTAGTGAGTTCCTATCGGACTCGTGAGGTGGTTGCGCAGTAGCGCGATCGTTCCTACCAAGAGGACATCGCGCGGCTGCAATCCAACGCAGCCGCCGCGGCCCGTGGGCACGCACGTCTCGTCCAGCGTGCGAGGCAAGGTCTCGACCGACCCTCACCCCACGGGCCGTTCTCATGTCCGGACCCGGACCGGACGGCTGACGGCCGGATCAGGGCTGGCGCCGACTCACCGACCAGCCGTCGGGCGCGTCGAGCAGCGGCAGCGGGTCCGATGACGTTGCGCGATAGACGATTCGGTCGTGCAGGCGACCAGCTCGGCCGGCCCAGAACTCCATTTCGACGGGGCGGATCCGAAAACCGGCCCACGACAACGGCACTGGCACATCGTCGGCCAGCCCGTGGTCGGGGAACTTCGCGGCATACTCCTCGAAACGCGCCTCGAGTGCCGCTCGGCCGTCGATGGGCTGGGACTGCTGCGAGGCCCAGGCGCTGATCCGCGATCCCCACGGCCGGGTGGCCCAATACTCGACGAGCGTCGCGCTCTCGACCGGCTCGGCGAACCCCCGGAAGCGCACCACTCGGAACAACTCCGGCCATCCCAACGACGCCGCGACCCGTGATTCACCGGCGATCTCCGCGGCCTTGGTCGAGCCGCTGTCGGTGACGAATCCCGGCCCCCGCTCATCGAGGAAGCGCATGAGCACCGTGCGCACATTGGGAGCACCGTCGGCGTCGACGGTCGCGAACGCCAGGGCCAGCCCCTCTGGGGCCTCCGCGGCATGCACCCCCGCCGCGCGCGCCTGCTCGATCCAGCGGGTCAGTTGCTCATAGGGGGTTGCGGCCAGATCGGCCTCGTCCAGCCCGTCACTGCGGTAGTCCACGCGGTCTGTCACTCCCCCAGCGTAGGCTTCCGGCCAACACGGGCGCGGGTGAGGAGGCCACCAATGGCGGCAGGAAAGATCGTCGGGTATGCCGTGAAGTACGGCGTGAAATACGGTCCCCACCTCGTCGTGGCGGCCAAGGCGCTCAAGGAGCCGGCGACGGCATACGCGCAAGCCAAGCTGGCCGAGCAGCGCGAGCGCAAGATCGCCCTCGCCGAAGCCGCGACCCTGCAGGCCGGCACGGTGCTCAAGGTCTTCCACGACAACAGCCCGGTGTGGGTCGTCTACGCCGGCGAAGAGCCGGTCAGTGCGCACCCGGCCGTGCAGGTGCCATTGGCGGCGCTCGTCGAGCGCGCCGACCTCACCCAGCGGATGCGCCCCGAGGAGGTCCCCGCGGTCAAGGATCGAGTGGCGGCGGTCAAGGACTCGGCGGCGGCCACGGCCCGCAAGGTCGCCAAGCGCGGCCGCTGAGCCTTCAGCGCAGCGGTCCCGGTTCACGGCATACCTGGCATGCGGCAGAATCGAGCGTGCGCCACCCCCGCACGTTCCTAGGAGACTGCATGACGACCCAACCCCTCGCCACGCCGGATTACGCCAGCTTCAAGCCGGGCCTGGAGGGTGTGGTCGCCTTCGAATCGGAGATCGCCGAGCCCGACAAGGAAGGCAGCGCGCTGCGTTATCGCGGTGTCGACATCGAAGACCTCGTCGACAAGGTGTCTTTCGGCCAGGTGTGGGGTTTGCTCGTCGACAACGCCTTCGAGCCGGGTTTGCCGCCCGCCGAGCCGTTCCCGCTGCCGGTGCACTCCGGAGACGTGCGGGTCGACGTGCAGTCGGCGTTGGCCCAGCTCGCGCCGATCTGGGGCTTCCGCCCGCTGCTGGACATCGACGAGGCCGAGGCTCGCGAAAACCTGGCCCGCGCTGCGGTCATGGCGTTGTCCTTCGTCGGGCAGTCCGCCCGCGGGCTCAACAAGCCGATGATCCCCCAGCGTGAGGTTGACAAGGCCCGCACCATCGTCGAGCGCTTCATGATCCGTTGGCGCGGCGAGCCCGACCCCCGGCACGTCGAGGCTGTCGACGCCTATTGGGTGTCGGCCGCCGAGCACGGCATGAACGCGTCGACCTTCACCGCGCGGGTCATCGCCTCGACCGGTGCCGACGTCGCCGCGTGCCTGTCCGGAGCGGTCGGCGCGATGAGCGGCCCGCTGCACGGTGGTGCGCCCTCGCGCGTGCTCTACATGCTCGAAGGGGTCGAGAAGACCGGCGACGCCCGGGCCTATGTCAAGGGCGTCCTCGACAAGGGCGAGCGGCTGATGGGCTTCGGACACCGGGTCTATCGCGCCGAGGACCCGCGGGCCCGCGTGCTGCGCGCGACCTGCAAGCGACTCAACGCGCCGCGCTACGAGGTCGCCCACGCGCTGGAAGAGGCGGCCCTGGCCGAGTTGCAGGAGCGTCGCCCCGATCGCGTGCTGGCCACCAACGTCGAGTTCTGGGCCGCGGTGCTGCTCGACTTCGCCGAGGTGCCGCCCTCGATGTTCACCCCGATGTTCACCTGCGCCCGCACTGCCGGCTGGTCGGCGCACATCCTCGAGCAGAAGCGCACCGGCCGGCTCATCCGGCCGTCCTCGCGCTACATCGGCGAGGGCCCGCGCAGCCCCGAGCAGGTGACCGGCTGGGTCCGCCACATCGATCCGCACGCGGTCGGCTGATCGCTCACCAACACATCAGAAGGGCCGCACGGGGATGCCGTGCGGCCCTTCCTGTCGTGGTCACAACGACGGGCCTTGCGCCCGCAGCTTGTCGACCTCGGCCATCTTCTCGCGCAGCTCGCTCAGCCAGACCTCGGTGTGCTGACCGACGAGGGCGACCGCCCAGGCCAGGGCTTCGGACCGCGACCGCGCCACGCCGGCGTCGACGAGAGTGTCCAACACCTGCCGCTGCGGCTGCCGCAGCCGGGTCATGACCGGCACGGCCAGGTGGGCGAACAGCTCACGCCGCTCACCGAGGGTGGCGCCCCAGCTCACCTTGCGGCCGTAACGCGCCTGTGCGGCGTCGGCGATGGCCATCCGCTCGCTGCGGGTCTGCTCCCGGAAGCGCGCGATCCGGCCTTCCGCCGCGGCGGCGCTGTCTTCGCCGTCGACCGGCGGGAGTTCACCGACGACGAGGATCTCCTCGCGGTCGATCGTGATGGTCGGTGTGCCGACGAACCAGTCGCCCGGCAGGCGTCCGGCGAACCAGGCGGCGGCGTCATCGGCGCTGGGTAGGTCGGCCTGTTGCCACCCACCCGGACGGGCGAACGGGCCACCGCGGCGACCGCGAGGACCAGGGCCACCGGGGCCGCCCATGCCACCCGGGCCGAACGGCATACCACCGGGGCCGAAGGCCGGGCCGCCGGGACCGAAGGCGGGACCGCGTCGACCGCGGCCGCGGCCGCGGGTGCGACCGGCGCCGTCCTCGGGCACTGCATCAGAGGGGTTGACGTGCGTATGCATCTGCATGTCTCCTTACGTGATTACTTCATTACACCGCACCTAACGCGGCGGTCGCCAGTCTTGTTCCCGAGTGCGTGAGACTGGCCACATCGAGCGCGCCACGCGTCCATTTCGTGGACCCGGCGGCTTCGCGGGGATGAACAGTTGGTTGACTGGAAGCTCTAGCCGCATGCGACCGAGGTGACTCACCGTGACCGAGCCGATCACCATTCCTGCCGAGCTACTCCCCGCCGACGGACGTTTCGGATGTGGTCCGAGCAAGGTCCGCCCCGAGCAGGTCGACTTCCTGGCCGGCCTGGGCAGATCACTGCTGGGCACCTCGCACCGGCAGGCACCGGTCAAGAACCTCGTCGGCCAGGTGCGCGAGGGCTTGAGCTCCCTGCTGAAGCTGCCCGAGGGCTACGAGATCATCCTCGGCAACGGCGGGTCCACGGCCTTCTGGGACATCGCCGCGTTCGGTCTGGTGCGGGCCAAGGCCCAGCACCTGGCCTTCGGTGAGTTCTCCGCGAAGTTCGGGTCGGTCACCACCAAGGCGCCGTTCCTGGGTGAGTCCACGATCATCAAGGCCGAGCCGGGCACGCTCGCGAGCCCGGTCGCCGAAGCCGGTGCCGACGTCTATGCCTGGCCGCACAACGAGACCTCCACCGGCGTCATGGCGCCGATCCAGCGGGTCGAGGGCGCCGACGCCGACGCGCTCGTGCTCATCGACGCCACCTCCGGCGCGGGCGGGCTCCCGGTCGACATGACGCAGGCCGACGTCTACTACTTCGCTCCGCAGAAGTGTTTCGCCTCCGACGGCGGTCTGTGGCTGGCCGCTTTCTCGCCCGCCGCCCTGGCTCGGGTCGAAGAGATCACCGCGAGCGGCCGGTGGGTACCCGACTTCTACTCACTGCCGACCGCGATCGACAACTCCCGCAAGAACCAGACCTACAACACCCCGGCCCTGTCCACGTTGGCCCTCATGGCCAACCAGCTCGAGTGGCTCAACGGCAACGGCGGTCTGGACTGGGCCACCGCCCGCACGGCCGACTCTGCCGGCCGGCTCTACGGCTGGGCGGAGGCCGCGGCATACGCGACGCCCTTCGTCGCCGACCCGGCCGCCCGCTCGCAGGTCGTCGCGACGATCGACTTCGACGCTGCGGTGGACGCGGCGGCGGTCGCAAAGACGCTGCGCGCCAATGGTGTTGTCGATGTCGAGCCCTACCGCAAGTTAGGCCGCAACCAGCTGCGCGTGGCGATGTTCCCCGCGGTCGACCCCGAGGACGTCTCGGCGCTCACCGCGTGCATCGACCACGTGGTCGCTGCGCTCTGACCGGCGCCTTGACCGGCGCTCTGACCGCACCAGCTCGCTGAGCACGCGAGGAGGCCGCCCGCTGATTGCGGGCGGCCTCCTCGCGCCACGGCCCTCGTCGCCGCTGTCAGCGCACGAAGGCTGCGGTCAGCGCACGATCGCCGCGACGATCGCGATCACGACCACGAGAGCCAGGGCCGCCAGGGTCAGCCGATGCCGGAAGCGCACGTTCACCCACCCATTGTCCCCCGCTCGCCACACCATCCACGCCACTCATGCCACAAACGCGACGAGGGCAGCCGGAGTGCTCCCGACTGCCCTCGTGACGAGCAGGTATGCCGTGCGACACGGCATACCGGTGTGGTTGGTCAGACTCCGAGGATTCCCTTGAGCGGGTCGATGGCGAAGTAGACGACGAACAGGCCAGCGACGACCCACATGAGCGGGTGGATCGCGGAGGTCTTGCCGCGGATGAGCTTGATGAAGACGTAGGCGACGAAGCCGGCGCCGATCCCGACCGTGATCGAGTAGGTGAACGGCATGAGGACGATGGTGAGGAAGGCCGGGATGGCGATCTCGAGGTCGTCCCATTCGATGCCCTTGACCTGCTGCATCATGAGGAACCCGACGAGCACGAGCGCGGGCACCGCGGCTTCGTTGGGGATGATCTTGACCAGTGGGGCGAAGACCATCGAGATGAGGAAGAGCACCCCGGTGACGACCGAGGCGAGCCCGGTGCGGGCGCCTTCGCCGACGCCCGAGGCCGACTCGATGTAGGACGTGTTGGACGAGACGCCCGCGGCGCCACCTGCCGCAGCGGCGATCGAGTCGACGATGAGGATCTTCTGGGTGTTGGGCGGGGTGCCGTCGGCGTCGAGAAGGCCGGCCTCGGCCCCGATCGCGGTCATCGTGCCCATCGTGTCGAAGAAGTCGGCGAGCATCAGGGTGAAGACGAGCAGGAACGCCGCGACCGCACCGGCGCTGGCGAACGAGCCGAAGAGGTTGAACTGACCCAACGTGCCGAAGCTCGGGGCGTCGATGACCTGCTTCGGCATGGCCGGGACGTTGAGGTTCCAGCCGGCCGGGTTGACCTTGTTGCTGCCATCGGCGTTCTGACCGATGACCGTGGGGCCGACCTTGGCGATGGCCTCGACGATGATCGCGAGGATGGTCGTCGCGACGATCGAGATGAGGATGGCGCCCTTGACCTTGCGCACCCAGAGGGCGATGACGAGGAAGAGCCCGATGACGAAGACCGCGACCGGCCAGCCGCCGAGCGTGCCCCCGATGCCCAGCTCGACCGGCACCGGACCGACGCCGGTGCGGCGCACGAAGCCCGCGTCGACCAGACCGATCATCGCGATGAACAGGCCGATGCCGACCGAGATGGCGACCTTGAGCTGAGCCGGCACGGCATGGAAGACCGCCTGCCGGAACCCGGTGAGCACGAGCACGAGGATGATGAGGCCCTCGAGAACGACCAGACCCATGGCGTCGGCCCAGGTCATCTTGGTCGCGATCGAGAAGGCGACAAAAGCGTTGAGGCCCAGGCCGGTTGCCAGGGCCAGCGGGAAGTTGGCGACGACGCCCATGAGGATCGTCATGATCCCGGCCACGAGCGCGGTGCCGGCGGCGATGGCCGGCAGGTTGGGGGCAGTGCCGCCACCGAGGAAGTGCCCGCTGCTGTCTTTGGTGAAGCCGAGGATGAGCGGGTTGAGGACGACGATGTAGGCCATCGTGAAGAAGGTGACGACGCCGCCGCGGATCTCGCGTTCGACGGATGAGCCACGTTCGGTGATCTTGAAGAACCGGTCAAGACCGCTGGCCGGCGGGAGGGGCGCCGCAGGGGCCTTACGGGTAGAGGTGGGCATGGGGACCAGGCTAGTGGTCACCGCGGTGCCGCAGACGTCCTTGCCCGTATGCCGTGCCCTCCCGCAATCGCCCACACCGGACTCACCATCTATGGTGCTGCTGTGAGCCAACCCGACTCCAGCTCCGCCGACGCACCGGCGCCGCAGCCGATTGCCCCGGTGCACGTGCCGACGCAGCGGATCGTGCTCGCGGGCACGGTCGGCTGGGCCGTAGCGCTGCTGGCGTCGCTCATCGTCCCGGCCTTGCACACCGGTGATCGGGCGTGGTGGCCCTGGTGCGCGGCGGCCGGGGTCGCCCTAGGACTGCTCGGCTGGAGCCTGGTCCGGCGCGGTCGGGGCAACTTCCACGAGGCCTGAGCCGGCCGGCTCCACAGCGACTGCAGGACGGTCGAGCGCGACCACTTCCACGGCATACTCGTCGACGATCGGGGAGCCGACCGAGCTGGGAGGTGGCGGGGTGACGTCGGCCTCGCTGTGGGCGCCGCAGCCATGGTCGAGGCTGACGACCTTGCCGTCCGAGGGCGACCACTCGTTGGCGCAGACCCCGAAGGTGCGCCGCAGCGCGCCGGCCATCGGCACGAAATAGCCACAGGTCAGGCAGCGAGCCGGGGCCTTCTCGGCCACCGCACTGCGGGGTCCGTGCTCGCCGTCGTACCAGCGCTGAGCAGCGGCTTCGCGGCCCTCGGGTGACAGCACCCGCTTGCGGCCCAGGCCGAGCTCGTTGATCGCGAGCGCGTCGATGTCGTCGTCACCGGTGGCTTCGAAGCCCTGCTGGAGGTTGGGGTCTTCCTGGCGGTAGGGCAGCACATCGCCCGCGCCGAGGTCGCCGGGGGCGATCCGCTCGGCATACGGGACCCATTCCGGCGCGAGGATGGCGCCCTCGCCGGGCACCAGGCTGGTCTCGCAGATCGTGGCGCGCTTCTGCCGCGGGCCACGGGCGACGCTCACCGACCAGCGCCAGCCCTGGTAGCCCGTGGAGGTGCACCGGAAGTAGTGCGTCGCGAGCCGCTCGGCCTCCATGACCATGACGAGGTGCTCGCCGACCGTGTCGGGCTCGGCGATGGACATCGCCGCGTCGCGGGCGAGGTCGACCGCTGCAGCGAGGGTGGAATCAGCCTTGAGCTCGGCCATCAGGCCTCCAGGTCCGCGGCGACAGCCCGCAGGACCTGGGCGACCTTCGAGGCGTGGCCCTTGTCGGGGTACTTGCCGCGACGCAGCGATTCGGACGTGTTGTCGAGCAGCTTGATGAGGTCTTCGACGATGACGACCATGTCCTCGGTGGGCTTGCGATGCGCCTGGCGCTGGGCCGCCGCGACCGAGGGAGCGGGCTCGAGGACGCGCACTTGCAGCGCCTGAGCGCCGCGGCGCCCTTCGACGATGCCGAACTCGACTCGCGTGCCGCCCTTGAGCGTGCTCACACCTTCGGGGAGGGCGTTGGCGTGCAGGAAGACGTCACCGCCGGCGTCGTCCGAGAGGAACCCGAAGCCCTTCTCAGCGTCATACCACTTGACCTTGCCTGTGGGCACCGTTCCACCTCGTGCTCGTCCTGCCGGACCACCATGGTCCGCGCGTCGCTATGCGCCTGCTCAGCCTATCTGTGCGGGCAACCCGATTGCCGGTCTGCAAGGATGGTCGGATGGCTTCGCGCGGATCGGCACGCCCCACCGGAAGCGCAGCCGGCCCAGCCCGCGCATCCAGCTCAACCCGCGCATCCGGCTCAGTCCGCGCATCCGGACCGGTCCGCAGCCTCGCCGACGATCTGCGCACGCGCACCGATGCCGAACTCGCCGCCCTGCTGCTCATCCGACCCGACCTGGCTCGCCCGGTCCCGGCCGGCTTTGCCGCGTTGGCGGCGCGGGCGACCACGCGACCGAGCGTGCACCGGGCCGTCGAGACCCTCGACCGGGCCGAACTCACCGTTGCCCTCGCCGCAGTCGTGGCCACCGAGGCCGACGCCCACGGCTCGGGCGTGGTCACCGAAGCCGCCGTCCGCGCCCTGGCCGACGGGCCGGTCACCGAAAGCCTCACCCGACTCTGGGAGCGCGGCCTGCTCTGGCGCTCGCCGCAGGGCTTGCACGTCGTGAGCACGCTCGTCGAGGTGCTCGGCCCCCACCCTGCCGGGCTCGGCATTTCGGCCCGGGAGGTGCAACCCCGGTATGCCGCGTGCTCACCTCCCCTGGGTCCCGACCTGGACGCCGTGCTCGCCGAGGCGTCCCCGGCCGCGCGGGCGGTCTTGGACACGCTCACCTGGGGGCCGCCGACGGGGAGCATCCCGGCCTCGGGTGCCACCCACGACGCGGCCCGCTGGCTGATCGCCAAGGGCGTGTGCGCCCCGAGCGGCGTCGGCCACATCACCCTCGTCCGCGAGGTCGCCCTGCACTTGCGGGGCGGGCGGCTCTTCCGTGAGCCGACGCAGGCTCCGGCCATGGCCTGGGAGCCCACCATCGATCCGGGTACGGTCGACCGGGTCGGCGGGGCTCACGCGCGTGATCTGCTCACCCTCGTCGACGAGCTCGCCGACCGCTGGGGCACCGACCCACCGCGGGTGCTGCGCACCGGCGGTGTGGGCGTGCGTGACCTCGCTGCGCTCGCCGCTGGCCTGGATATCTCCCCCGACGAGGTCAACTTCCTCGTCGAACTCACTCGCGCGGCCGGCCTGCTGGGGCGCGCCGGGTCGCCGGACGGCATCCGGCCCGAGTCGTGGGCGCCGACCGCCGACTACGACACCTGGTCCGCCCGGGACGCCTCGAGCCGCTGGGCAACCCTCGCGGGGGCCTGGCTGACCAACCCGCGGGCAACGCATCTCATCGGCGCGACCCTCGGTCGGGGCACCACAGTGGGCGTGCTCTCGCCCGAGCTGAGTTGGCCTCCGGTGCGCGAGATCCGGCGGGATGTGCTCGAGGTCCTCGCGCTCCCCGCGGCAGGCGCGGTGGCTGCGGGCGAGGAAGTCGCGGCGGTGTTGGCCTGGCTGCGTCCCCTGCGCGACCGGAGCACCACCGCCCAGGTGCTCGCCGTGACGCTACGCGAAGCCCAATGGCTCGGGGTCACCGCGCTGGGCAGTCTCACCACCGCTGGTCGACTGCTCGCCGAGGACGCCTCGGAGGCTCAGCTGGCGACCGCGGCGGCCAGCGCCATGCCTGATCCGGTCGACCACCTGTTGTTGCAGGCCGATCTCACAGCTATCGCTCCGGGACCGCTCGACGGCACCTTGGCCCGGTTCGTGCGCCTGGTCAGCGACATCGAATCCCGCGGTGGTGCAACAGTTTTCCGCATCTCTGCCGAATCAGTGCGCCGCGCGCTCGACTCCGGAATGACGGCCGACGAAGTCCTCGACCGGCTGCGCGAGGCCAGCCGCACCCCGGTGCCGCAGCCGCTGGACTATCTCGTCCGTGACGTCGCGCGACGGCACGGCCAGACCCGAGTCGGCGGCGCGACGGCATACCTGCGCTCCGACGACGAATCGCTGCTGTCCGGCATGCTCGCCGACCGCGCCCTCGCCTCCGCCCTGCTGCGCCGGATCGCTCCGACCGTGCTGGTGTCGCTGGCCGAGCCGGCCACCCTGCTGGACCTGCTGCGTGAGGGCGGGTACGCCCCGGCACAGGAAGCGTTCGACGGCAGCATCGTGGTGAGCGAGCCCGCATCTCGCCGTGCCCCGGCCAGTCGCACGCGGACCGGCAGCGATCCGACACCGCCGACCCTCGACGCGATCCTCGCGGGGGAAGTAGTCCAGCGACTGCGGTCGGAGTCGTGGCCCGGTCACGCCAGCCGCGCGCCGGCCAGGCTGCAGACCGGCACGGCCGAGATCCAGGCGGTCCTTCGCGAGGCGGTCGCCCAGGGAGCTGCCGTGTGGGTGGGCTACACCGACAGCGACGGGCGATCCAGTAAGCACCTCGTCTCACCGTGGCGATTCGAGGGCGGACGCCTGTATGCCGTGGACGCAGACACCGAGACGGTGTTTCTCCTGCACCGGATCACCGGGGTGGCTCCGGCCTGACCTCGGCATCGAGGTCGGCCGCGAGCGCGGTGACGACCCGGCTGGCGGCAGGGCGCCCGAGCTGACCGGCCATCCAGGCCGACGTGCGGACCAGCGCCTCCAGGTCGACGCCGGTCTGCACGCCCGCACCGTGCAGCGCCCAGACGAGATCCTCGGTGGCGAGGTTGCCCGTCGCACTCTTGGCATAGGGGCAGCCGCCGAGCCCGCCGGCCGAGGAGTCGACGATCGTCACCCCGTCGCTCAGTGCCGCGAGCGTGTTGGCCAGGGCCTGGCCATAGGTGTCGTGGAAGTGCACCGCGACCTGGCCACGCGGCATACCGGCCGTGTCGAGCGCGTCGAGCAGGTCACGCACCTGTCCCGTCGTCGCGACTCCGATGGTGTCCCCGAGGCTCAACTCGTCACAGCCGAGGTCCATGAGCCGGCGGGCCGCGTCGACGACCTGCGCGATCGGCACGTCGCCCTCCCACGGGTCGCCGAAGCACATCGACACATAGGCGCGCACCCAGAGACCGGCGTCCTTGGCGCGATCGACGACCGGCCGGAACATCTCGATCGACTCGGCGATCGAGCGACCGAGGTTGCGCTGGGCGAAGGTCTCGGTGGCGCTGCCGAAGATCGCGATCGCCTGCACCCCGCTCGCGAGCGCCCGGTCCATGCCTCGCTCGTTGGGCACGAGGACCGGCCGATTGCGCGCCGTGCCCTCGGGCCCGAGCAGGGCGAGCACCTCGGCAGCGTCGGCGAGCTGCGGCACCCACGCGGGGTTGACGAAGGACGTGGTCTCGACGGTGGTGAGGCCTGCAGCGATGAGCCGCCGGATGAACTCCGCCTTGGTCGCCGGCGGGACGACAGTGCGTTCGTTCTGCAGGCCGTCGCGCGCGCCGACCTCGTAGATCGTCACCCGCGCCGGCAATCCCGTGGAGGCAGTCGGGTGGAACTGGGGAGCGCGCATGGGATCTCCTTGAGTGGACTGCTGTCCATTGTCGGCCCAATGTCGGCGCTTTGTCGCGAAGCGGCTGCGGGCGAGCTGTCGGGCAGAGGGCGTAGTCTCGCGGGCGAGCACCGAGGAGGCCCCGTGTCCGACACCGCAGCACCACCGCCCTGGCAGGACCCGACCGTCGATCCCACTGGCCCCAGCGCACCTCCCCCGGTTGCGGCGCCCGATCCGCTCGCCCCTCCCGCCCCTCTCACTCCTCCTGGCGCACCCCTCAATCCCCCGAGCGCGCCGGCGGCCGGCCAGCCCGCATACCCCCAGCCGGGAGCCTGGCCCCCGCCTCAGGGCCCGGGGCAGCAGGCGTCTGCGGCCTACCCGCCGTATGCCGGCCAGCCCGGCTACCCGCAACCGGGCTACCCGCAACAGGCTTATCCCCAGCAGGCCTATCCCCAGCAGGCCCATCCCCAGCAGGCCCATCATCCCCAGCAGGCCTATCCGCAGCCGGGCACGGCATACCCCGGCACGGCATACCCGAGTGCCGTTGTCGACGACCCGGATGCTTTCGATGCGACCGTCGACCGCTCGGCCCTGCTCGCCGAAGCCGGGGCTGCCCCGATCGTCAGCGCGGTCTCGGTGCTCGCCGTGCTCTGTCCGGCGGGGCACGTGAGCCCGCCGCATGCCAGCACCTGCCGCACCTGTGGGCGCGAGGTGCCGCCGCAGGAGCCGTTCTCGACGCCGCGACCGCCGCTCGGGGTGCTGCGCCTGTCGACCGGCGACGTCGTGACCCTCGACCGAGGGGTGCTCATGGGCCGCGCACCGACCGTCGACGCGAGCATCCCGGTGGCGTCGCGCCCACACGTCGTCAAGGTCGCCAGCCCGCTGCGAGATGTCTCGCGCAACCACCTCGAGGTCCTCCTGGAGGGGTGGCACGTCCTGGTCCGCGACCTCGGCACGACCAACGGCACGACGGTCACCCTGCCCGGCCGCGGCCCGGTGCGCCTGGTCGCGCACGATCAGCAGGTCCTCGAACCGGGCACCCTCGTCGAACTCGCCGACGAGGTCACCTTCTCCTTCGAGATCGGCTGATGTCGCCCGCCCCTGCCGGCAACGCCCACGCCGCGCCGAGCTTGCCGGGGCTGGTCTACGTCCAGCCGCTCGGGTCGGGGGGGTACGCCGACGTCTACCTCTACGAGCAACAGAGCCCTCGTATGCCGGTCGCCGTCAAGGTGCTCAAGGCCGGCACGCTGAGCGACAAGGTCCGGGCCGAGTTCATCGCCGAGGCCGACACGATGGCGGCGCTGGGCGACCACCCCTACATCGTCCAGGTCTTCCGGGCGGGCACGGCCGCCGACGGCCGACCCTTCCTCGTGATGAAGTACTACCCGCCGCCCAACCTCGCCCAGCGCTCGCGGGCCGAGCGGTTCGCCTTGGGCGACGTGTTGCGGATCGGGATCCAACTGGCCAGCGCCGTGCAGACCGCCCACCAGGCGCAAGTCATCCACCGCGACATCAAACCAGCCAATGTCCTGGTCAGCGCCTATGGCGCCCCCGGGCTGACCGACTTCGGCATCGCCGGTCGCGGGCTGCGCACGAGGGCCGACGCGGTCGTCCAGGGGGTCAGCGCCCGCGAGGACATCGGGGTCTCCGTGCCGTGGTCGGCGCCGGAGGTCGTCTACGGCGAGAGCGACGGCGACGAGCGCTCCGACATCTACTCCCTCGGCGCCACTCTGTGGCAGTTGCTCGTCGGGCGCTCGCCGTTCGAGGTGCCCGGTGGTGACAACACGGCATACGCGCTCATGCCGCGGATCCGCACCCAGCCGGTGCCGCCCACCAAGCGCCCCGACGTGCCCGCGTCACTGGAACGCCTGCTCACCCAGGCGATGGCCAAGGACCCGGCGCTGCGGCCGCAGAGTGCTCTCGAGTTCGCGCACGGATTGCAGGCCATCGAGCAAGAATGCCGGCTGCCGCGCACTCAAGTGCTCGTGCTCGACGACCGGGGGCGCGCTCGCCTTTTCGGGCCGGGTGCGCCGGGCGCCGGGGCGGATGCGCTCCCCGACACCGACCAGAGCACGCACGTCAAGGGCCCGCAACGGGTCGAGGCGCAGCGCCCCGCCGCGTCGGCCCCGCCAGTGCCAGCGACAACGGCACAAGCGACGGGTATGCCGTCCGCGCCCGCCACCCCAGCCGCGCGGGGTTACCCACCCGTGCCGCCCCCGCCCCGGCTGCAACCGCCCACGGCAGATTCCGGATGGCCGACCGTGCCACCGCCGCCGGCTCCCACGGCCGCCGCCTCAACCTCCTCGGCCGCATCAGCGGCGCCATCGTCGCCGGCGGGGGCGCCGACCGCGATCCCCGATGCTGCAGCCGACTCCACGCCGCTCACCCGCTGGGAGCCGGTCGAGGTCGACCCCGGTATGCCGTCCGCCGACTCCCAGCCGGGCCGTGGGTCGGTCGGGCGCCGGATCGGCATGCTGGCCGCAGGCGTGGCGACGGTTGCCGCGAGCTGGTGGTTGGTGTCGACGTTTGCGCTCGGTGGTGGGCGCACTGCTGACGCCGGGCCGACTCCGACGGCCGTGCAGACCCTCAAGCCGACGACCGATGGGTCGGCCATTGGTGACGGGGTGTTCGTTGCGCCGTCGGTGCAGGCCATGGGGGCCGCGGGAGTCGTACGTTTCACGTGGAACTATGACGGGCCGAGTTCGAAGGACACCTACCGGGTCGGCGTGGGCGCCACCGCCGCCGAGGCCCTCGCGGCCGCGCCGACGACGGTCACCGGCGCCCGGGCCAAGGAGGTCGTAGCCCCGGCCGGCACCCAGGTGTGTGTGGTGGTCTCGGTGGTGCGCAGCGGTCAGATCAGCCCGACCTCGGTGCCCAGCTGCGCCATCGCAGGCTGAGGCGCTCTGGCTGGCACTGTCAGGCCGCCACTGTCAGGCCGCGTGGGGTCGTCGGTGGGCGCGGTCGTATGACCCTGGGGTGCGATCCCAGTGGACGGCGGGTTGGGTGGGATCGCCGGGCGGGGCGAGCACCCGGGCGGTGAGCCGATCTCGGTGAACGATCTGATGATGTCGGGCGCAGAGCAGGGCGGCGTTGGCGAGGTCGGTCGTTCCGCCGTCAACCCAGTGGACGATGTGGTGGGCGTCGCACCAGTGCGCCGGGACGGTGCAGCCGGGGAAGCTGCATCCGCCGTCGCGAAGCCAGAGCGCCCTGGATTGGGCCGGGGTGAACAACCTCACCCGGGTGCCGAGGTCGAGGACCTCACCACGTGATCCGAGGACGACCGGCACGATCTCGGCCTGGCAGGCGAGTTGCCGCACGGTTTCCGGCGCCAGGAGCACCCCGGCTGCTGGCGTGCCCACGACAGTGCCGGCCCCGGTGAGCCGGTCGCGCAGGTCGCTCAAGGCCATCGTGACGAACAGCGTCGTCTTGGCGCCCCCGGGCAGCTGGTGACCCGCGGCGGTGGCGCGACGGCATACCTCGATCAGCGCGCAGGCGCGGCGTTGCCCGGCGGAGCGGAGGTCACGTTCACCCGTCTGCGGATTGGGTGCCGGCGCGGCCAGTGGCCCGATGGCAGCTTCCAGGGTCGCAGCCGATTGTGGGTCGAGGACGAGCCGATAGGCGGTGAGCCCGTCCTCGACGATGGGGCCGCTCAGCGTCACGCACCGGGCGAGGGTGTCGTGATCGGACTGCAACTCTCCCGGCATCCCGTATTCGGCCAACAGACGTGGGCGCAGGCGGCGCACCTGTGCGCTGCCCCAATCCCGCCCCAGCGACACCAACGCCGACACGACGGTCAGGTGGGTCTCCGGGCGCAGTCGCCGCTCGAGCCGGGCCATCTCGGACAGCACGCTCACGGCCACGGATGGCAGCAACTCGCCCCGCAAGACCGACCGGCTCACCACCTGCCCCGGTGTGGACCCCGCACCTTCCCCGAGCTGCTCGGCACCGTCGCCCCTCGAGGCGTCGGTGGCGCCGAGCTCGCCTGCGGCAGCGTCCGCGGGGTCAGAGGCGACGACACCGGACGCGAGCACCTCGAGGGCGCCGAGTCCACGGCATTCGCCAGCCACCAGTTGGACACACTCCGCCACCGCCTTGGCCCCGCCCTGACGCAGCGAAGGAGCGTTGTCCCACAGCCAGGCCACGAGACTGCCGCTCTGGGACGACTGCGTCTCCCCCCGGACGACGGCCTCGGCGGCGACCGCCACGGTCGCTCCACGCACTGCCGCACCCAGGGCATCCAGGGCCCGCGTCACCTCTGCCAACTCGGCACCGGACACCTTCCACAACCCACCCGGTATGCCGGCCACCGACGCCCGCGCGGCATCGAGCAGCTCGCTCAGGGATGCTCCCGCGCTGGACTCGGACATACGTCCATCATACAGTTGTCCGATCAAATCTTCAAGTGCTACCACCAACACCTTCACTCCTCAATGAACGAGGACGCTCTCGGGATCGCAGCCACCGGGCGAACTAGAGCTGGTTATCGGCGGGTCCGTGGCGGCCAACGGCGGCGGCAGCAGGCTTCGGCGATGGCATCTCGGCCGATATCCCGGCCGCCACGCCATACCTTGGGCCGGGTGGTGTCCGTGCCCGCCTTGGGGGCCACGCCGCAGTTCATCGCCGGGTTGGTCGTCGCACAAGCCGCGCTGGTCAGCCTCATGGCCTACCTCACCGCCTTGGCGACTGAGTCGATCTACGCATGGTGGACCAGCGGCCCGTTCCCGCCGCTGTCGCTGGCCGCGGGAATGGGCCTGATCCTGCTGAGTGCCGGCTGCCTGGGGGCGATGGTCCCCGCCCTCGCCGCAGCACGGCACGACCCGCTGTTGGAGGTCCGGGTCCCCTGATCCCACCGTTTCGGCGGTTCGGCCGGCGCGCCCACGCGATCAGCAAATGCCTAGAAGAACTTGAGGGCTCCGAGGATGCGGATGACTCCGGGCCCGATGATGACGACGAAGATCGCCGGGAAGATGCACAAGATGAGCGGGAAGATGATCTTCACCGTCACCTTCTGCGCCTTCTCCTCGGCCTTCTGGCGGCGGGCAATGCGCATCGCGGCGGTCTGCTCTCGCAGCACCTGGGCGATGGGCAAACCGAACCGGTCGGCCTGCGCGATGGCTGTGACGAAGTTCTTCAGCTCAGGGACGGCCAGCCGGTTGCCGATGTCGTGCAGGGCGTCCGAGCGGGACCGACCCAGCTGGATCTCACTGAGCACCCGGGCGAACTCGCCGGCGACCGGGCCGGTGATCGTGCGCGCCACGTGCCCGATGGCCGCGTCGAAGGCCTGACCCGCCTCGACGCTGATGGTGAGCATGTCGAGGGCCTCGGCCAGGCTCTTGGACGCGGACTCCCTGCGGCGCAAGGCGAGGTTGTAGAGGGCCAGGTCGGGGGCGAAGAACAACAGGACCGCCAGGCCGAGGGCGAGCAGGACGCCGCCGACCGAGGGGCCGACGAGGAGCAACCCGAGGACCAGGCCGAGGACGAGACCGGCACCCTTGGCCCCGAAGATACGATCGGCGGTCCACGATCCGGGGTTGCCGGCCCGGTCGAGCTGACGAGCGAGGCTCTCCTGGGTGCCGTTCGGGGACAGCCCGGCGCCGAGACGCTGGGTGCGTCGCAGCAGCGGGGCCAGGAAGCGCTCGCTTGCCGGCAACTCGTGCCGAGGGACGCTCGACGGGTCGATCCGGTGTTCCAGCAGCATGAGCGACCGGGCGACTCCGGTCGGCTCACGCGGGATCGCGACCACCAGGAGCAACAGCAGCAAGGCCAGCCCGATGGTGACGACGGCGGCGATGAGCAGACCCATGTCAGACCTCGATCCGCACGATGGCTCGCATCCAGATGATCCCGATGGTCATCAGGACCAGGGTCACCGCGGTCATCGCCAACCCGATAGGGGTCGTCCACAACAGTCGGACGTAGCTGTAGTTGACCAGCAGCTGATACAGGAGCATGAAGATCGGCAGCACGACGAGGATGACCGCCGAGAGCCGTCCTTCGGCAGACAGCGTGCGCACCTGGCGCTGGAGCACTTCACGTTCACGCAAGGTCGCAGCCGTGGTCCGCAAGGTGTCCGCGAGGGTGCCGCCGACCTCGCGCTGGATCCGGATCGCCATGACGGCCCACTCGAGCGACTTGCTCCCCATGCGTCGGCTCAGCCGGTCGAGGGCGTCGGCGATGTCGATGCCGATGCGTGTCTCGGCCAGCGCGCGGGAGAACTCGCTGCGGACCGGTTCGGCCGCCTCCCTGACGATGCCGTCGAGGGCCTGCGGCAGCGCGAAGCCGGAGGCCAGGCTGGTCGCCACCAGGCTCAACAGGTCGGGCAACTGAGCGTCGAACTTCGCGGCCCGCCGGTCGGCCGCCAGGGACAGCACGAGGTTGGGCAGCAGCACCCCAGGCAGCGCCCCGAGAATGACGCCGAGCACCGGATTGGCGCCCAGCAGCAGGGCCCCGAGCAGGCCGCCGACGAACGCCCCGAGGATCACCAGGACCAGCCACTCGCCCGGTCGCAGGGCCCATCCGGCACGCTCGAGGCGACGCAGCAACCGCGGAGTCTGTGCGCGCCCCGCCATCGCCCGGTCGCCCCAGTTGCTCAGCCCTTCCGAGATCGGCGCGAACGCCGAGCTGGGCGCGCCACTCGCGTATGCCGGGTCGGCCACGAGCGTCCGGATGGCCTCGACGCGCGACTCGCGCCGGGACTGCAGGGTCGGGGTGAGGATGACAAAGGCCAGGACGCTCAGCGCGAGAGCTGCGAGCACGGCCGCTGCCCAGGCCAGCGGGCTCAGACCGGACGAGGCGATGCGCGAAATCCCCAGGCTTGGGCCCGCCCCACCAGAGCCCGCCGCGCCCGCCGCTCCGGCCGCGCCCGGGTCGATCCCCGCCGAAGGCGACGGCGACGGGCTGGCGACGACGGCACCGACCTCGATGGCGGCCTGGGTCGTGAACGGCTTTCCGTTGACGGTGCCGCTCAGCACCACTTGATGCGATCCCGGGGTCAGGGCGCCAGGCAGCGGGATCGCCACCGAGCTCTGGGTCTCCAGCTCGTGCGCCGCCGCCGCGAATGCGGCTCCTACTTGGGCTCCGTCGTCGGCCTTGACGACCACCCCGCCGGGAGTGGCTCCGAGCGCGGTCAACGCGACGGTAGCCGTCGGGTCGGTGCTGCGGAACTGCACGACCGTGATCCGTATGCCGTGTGCGGCCAGACCCGCGAGGGTCGCCGCCTGCGCGCGAGGCTTGTCCAGGGTGACCGTGTCAGCACCGTCACTGAGCAGCACGATGGTCGCGTCACCGGCCGAACCGAGCGCGCCGGCGGCGAGGTCGAGACCGGCATACAGGCTGGTGTCGCCGCGGGAGGTGAGGCCGTCGGCGACCTTCTGGATCGCAGCGCGATCGAGGGTGGGTTCGAGTTCGACGCCGGCCGTCGACGCGAAGGACACCACGCCGACGCCCACATCGGCGGGCACGGTCTCCAGATAGCGCTTGGTCGCGGCGCGCACGGTCGCCATGCCGGTGGCGCCCATCGACCCGCTGGTGTCGATGACGAGCATCGCCTGTCGCTTGGCCACCGGGGCCTGATCGAGGGTGACCGCCCGCGGCTGACCGTCGACGGTTGCCGTCACCGCGGCCCGCTCGGTGTCGGTCATCGGCACGCCACGCACGGTGAGGGTGCCGGTGATCTGCGAGCCGACGACGCGCAGGCTGCCGAGGGTCACGCCACCATCGGGGGCAGCGTGCGCGGTTCCCAGCTGCCCGGTCACCGCCGCTGCGCAGAGCCAGGCCGCCCAGGCCCAGAGGGCGACGACCGCGCGGGACCAGCGGCGGCGACCGGACGGCATACCGGTCCTGCGGGGCAGATGAGTCATCCGAGCACCCGGGCGAAGAGGGCGCTGGGCAGGTCGACGCCCACGTCGGCGAGGTCGTTGCTGAACCGCGGGCGGATGCCGGTCGGCTTGAGCCAGCCGCGGAACCGGCCGTCGGCGTCGCGTCCGGCGGCGTAATCGAAGGTGTAGAGGTCCTGCAGCGAGACGACGTCCGACTCCATCCCGACCACCTTGGTGATCTGGACGATCCGGCGGGTGCCGTCCTTGAGCCGGGTCTGCTGGATGATGAGGTCGATCGCGCTGGCCACCTGCTCGCGGACCGCGCGCACCGGCAGGTCGACCCCGGCCATGAGCACCATCGTCTCCAGGCGCGAGAGGCTGTCCCGCGGGCTGTTGGCGTGCACCGTCGTCAGCGAGCCGTCGTGGCCGGTGTTCATCGCCTGCAACATGTCCAGGGCTGCCCCGTCGCGCACCTCGCCGACGATGATCCGGTCGGGACGCATGCGCAGGGCGTTGCGCACCAGGTCGCGGATTGTCACCTCACCGCGGCCTTCGATGTTGGGCGGGCGCGACTCCAGCCGCAACACGTGCTGCTGGTGCAGCTGCAGCTCGGCGGAGTCCTCGATGGTGACGATGCGTTCGTCGTCGGGCAGGAACGAGCTGAGCACGTTGAGGCTGGTCGTCTTGCCCGACCCGGTGCCGCCGGAGATGACGATGTTGCGCCGCCCTCGCACATAGGCCTGCAGGAAGTCCCGGGTGGCCGGGGTCAGCGTCCCGAAGGCGATGAGGTCGGCATCGGTGAACGGGTCGACGGCGAACTTGCGGATGGTGAGCAGCGACCCGTCCAGGGCGATCGGCGGGAGCACGGCGTTGACCCGTGAACCGTCGGGGAGGCGGGCGTCGACCATCGGACTGGACTCGTCGACGCGGCGTCCCACGCGGGACACGATCTTGGCGATGGTGCGGCGCAGATGGGCCTCGTCGGTGAACCGCACCCGCGTCGGCAGGATCTTGCCGCTGCGTTCGACGAAGACCTCGTCGCACCCGTTGACCATGATCTCGGTGACCTCGGGGTCGCGCAGCAGTGGCTCCAGCGGACCGTGGCCGAGGATGTCGTCGGCCACTTCCTGCGCGATCCGAGCACGGTCGGACTGCGACATCGGGGTCTGTTCCGAGTCGATGACCTGCGCGAGGGTCTGGCGCACTTGGCTGGCCAGATCGGCCTCGGACGGTGGGATTCGTTGGTACCCGCCGCGATTGCGGCCGTGCTGGCGTTCGGGAGCTTCCTCGCCCTGGCGCTGATCGGCTCCGGGATGGGCTACGGCGACGTCAAACTGGCCGGCCTGCTCGGGCCGTTGCTCGGCTGGGTGGCCTGGCCGCTGGCCCTCTATGGTCTCGCCGCGGGGATCGTCATCGGCGGCCTCGTGGGCGCGGCACTCCTGGTCACCCGACGAGCCGCGCGCACGACCGAGTTCGCCTACGGACCCTCGCTCATCGCGGGCGCACTGCTCACCCTCGCCGCCGCGCCACTGCTGCGGTGACCACAGCACCGGCACGAGCACCGCTCACCCGCTGAACCGGGCGGTGCCCACGCTCGATGTGGCCGTTACGCTGTCCCCCGGACAACGCGGGAGCTCGCGGAGACGTCACGTGCGGCACAGGGGGCAGGGATGAGCGTCGCTCAGGAACAGGTCGACTGGTTCAAACAGACCTTCGACTCACTCGTCGGCAACATCGAAAAGGCCATCCTCGGCAAGGAGCACGTCACCCGGCTGGTGCTCACCTGCCTGCTGTCCGAGGGGCACATGCTGCTCGAGGACGTGCCGGGCACCGGCAAGACCCAGCTGGCCCGGGCGCTCGCCGCGAGCGTCCAGGGCACCCATGGGCGGATCCAGTTCACCCCCGACCTGCTGCCCTCGGATGTCACCGGCGTGACGATCTTCGACCCGGAGAGCCGGCGCTTCGAGTTCCACCCCGGGCCGATCTTCGCGACGATCGTCCTGGCCGACGAGATCAACCGGGCCAGCCCCAAGACCCAGGCCGCGCTCCTGGAGGTCATGGAAGAAGGCCGGGTGACAGTCGACGGCATACCGCATTCCACGGGCAAACCGTTCATGGTCATCGCCACCCAGAACCCCATCGAGCAGGCCGGCACCTACCGGCTGCCCGAGGCGCAGCTCGACCGCTTCCTGATGAAGACGAGCCTGGGCTACCCCGACTTCGCGGCCGCCGTGCGGGTCATCGCCGACGCCGCCACCCGCGACCGATCCTCCGCCGTCGAACCCGTCGTCACCTCGCAGGTCGTCACCGGCATGGCCGAGCTCGCCGACCAGATCCACGTCGACGAGGCACTGCTCGGCTATGTCATCCACCTCGCCGAAGCCACCCGCGCGCACCCCGCCCTGCGCCTGGGCCTGTCGATGCGCGGCGCGCTGGCCTACGTGCGCTGCGCCAAGACCTGGGCCGCGTCGCAGGGCCGGGTCGCCGTGGTGCCCGAGGACATCAAGATCCTCGCCCACCCGGTGCTCTGCCACCGGCTGCTGCTCGAGGCGGAGGCGCAGTTCTCCGGCAGCACGGTCGACGGGGTCATCGACGAGATTCTCGCCGCGGTCGCGCCGCCCGAGCACCGCCGCTCGGCCTGACCGAGCAGGGCGCAGGGGCGATGAGTAACCCAGGGGAGCGGGTCGCAGGCCAGGCGGGTATGCCGTCCGGCCAGTCGGGCCTGCCCTCGGGCCAAGCCGGTATGCCGTCCGGTCAGGCAGGTATGCCGTCCGGCCAGGCAGGTATGCCGTCCCGCCGGGCCGGTCGTGCCGGTCGGGCCGCCCGCCTGACCAAGCCGTCCAGGCCGACCTCATCGTCCAAACCGTCCCCGCTGAACCGACTCACCGGCATACCGAGGCTGCTGTCCGACCGCGCCCGGGAACTGCACGTGCGCACCGAACCCACCTGGGGCCCGATCTGGCGCCCGGTCCACCGGGCGCTGCGCTGGGTGTCGCCGCTGGGCTGGGGGGTCGCCGCGCTCGGCGCAGCCTCGTGGTGGCTCGGCGCGCGCTATGGCTGGATCGAGCTGCTCATGCTCGGCGCCGCCACGCTGGTGCTGCTCGCGGCGTGCGTGCTGCTCGCGGTCGGCGTCGCGATGCTCGCGGCCCACACGGCGATGGCACAGACCAAGGTCTGGACCGGGGCGACGAGCAACAACTGGAACGTGGCGGGCAACTGGAACCCCGCGGGCGTGCCGGGCGCGACGGATGATG
>JBGAQV010000038.1:0-23118 GCA_044220505.1 Dermatophilaceae bacterium | reverse complement strand
CTTCCTGTTGGACCCGCAGCACAAGAAGCCGGTGACCGCTGAGCTGGCCAACCGACCTGGCCGCACCATCGTCTTCGTGCGCACCAAGCTGGGGGCCGACCGGGTGGCGATGCAGCTGCGCGAATCCGGGGTCCTGGCCGCCTCGTTACACGGCGGGCTGAGCCAGAGCGTGCGTAACCGGGTGCTGGGCGGGTTCCGCGACGGCACCCTGCCGGTGCTCGTCGCCACCGACGTTGCCGCGCGTGGCATCCACGTCGACGACGTATCTCTCGTGCTCCAGGTCGACCCGCCGGCCGACCACAAGGACTACCTGCACCGCTCCGGTCGCACGGCGCGTGCCGGCGAGGAGGGCAGCGTCGTCACGCTCGTCCTCCCGCACCAACGCAAGCCCATGGAGCGGCTGCTCGGTGCCGCTGGTGTCGATATCGCCGCCACTCGGGTGGCTCCCGGCGGAGAACTCGTCGCAGCTGCCGGTGGCCGCCCACCGTCGGGCCAACCCATCTCGGACGAAGCGCTGCGCCACCTGCTGGAGGGCGACAAGGCCCACCGTCGAGGACCGTCAGGATCACGTGGCGGCCCGCGCGGAGGTGCTCGGGCACCGCGAGCCGGCGGCCAGCGGGGCTTTGCTCCGCGACACGGAGGCTCCGCACGACGCTGGGAGGAGCGCCCCGGCGTGTCACACTGACGATGTGGCGTCCGCACCCAGCCGACAGCCGGCCCTGACCGGTTCCTTGTTGGTGGCCTCCCCGCTGCTGGATGACCCCAACTTCGCCCGCAGTGTCGTCCTCATGCTGCATCACGATCTCAACGGTGGTCAGGGCGTGGTGCTCAACCGCCAACTCACCGATCCCGTCGACGCCGTACTCCCCGGCTGGCAGGCCGTGACGACCGCTCCGCAGACCCTCTTCCAAGGTGGGCCGGTGCAGACCGACTCGGCGATCGGTATCGTCACCGTGCCCGGCGATGGCGGCGAGCCGCTGGGCATCCGCAAGCTGTTCGGCGGCATCGGGGTCGTCGACCTCGACGCTCCACCGGTGCTCGTGGCGCCGGAAGTGGCCGGGATGCGGGTGTTCGCCGGGTATGCCGGCTGGGGCGCAGGTCAGCTCGAGCGCGAGATCCGCCGGGGTGACTGGTCGGTCGTGGAAGCCGAAGCCCGAGACGCCTTCTGCGACCAGCCGGACCAGTTGTGGGAACGCGTGCTACGGCGACAGCGGGGTCCGCTGGCCTTCCTCGCCCTCTATCCGGACGATCCGAGCCTCAACTGAACGGCGTGGTTACGCTGGCGGCATGAGTTATGCCGGTGACGTCTCCCCGACCGATGCGTATGCCGCCCTCGCGGCCGATCCGGACGCGGTCCTGGTCGACGTGCGCACGCACGCCGAATGGTCCTATGTGGGGGTGCCTGACCTCGCAACCCTGGGCAAACAGGTCGTGACCGTGGAGTGGCAGCGTTACCCCAGTGGGGCGGTCAACGACCGCTTCATCGACGAGGTGCGCGACGCCGGAGTGGGCGCCGACCAGCCGATCTACTTCCTCTGCCGCTCCGGGGTGCGGTCCAAGCATGCGGCTGCTGCCGCCACTGCGGCAGGGATGGGACCGGCATACAACATCCTCGAGGGCTTTGAAGGGCCCCACGACGCCCACCAGCACCGTGCCGTCGCGGGGTGGAAGGTCGCCGGACTGCCGTGGAGGCAGTCGTGAGCCGCGAGCTGCACCCCGACACGTATGCCGTCCGCGGCGGGCTCGCCCGCTCGGCGTTCGACGAGACCTCGGAGGCGCTGTATCTGAGCTCCGGGTTCGTCTATGGGACCGCGCAGGAGGCGGAGGCGGCCTTCAACGAGGAGCTCGACCGGTTCGTCTACAGCCGTTATGGCAATCCCACTGTCGCGATGTTCGAGGAGCGCATGCGACTGCTGGAGGGGGCCGAGGCTGCGTTCGCCACGTCGACCGGCGTCTCGGCGGTCTTCATCGCGTTGGCCGCGCTGTGCGGCAAAGGCGACCGCATCGTCGCCTCCCGGGCGCTGTTCGGCTCGTGCATGGTCATCATCGACGAGATCCTGCCGCGGTGGGGCGTCGAGCGAGTCCTCGTCGACGGCGCGGACCTCGACCAGTGGCGCGAGGCGTTGTCCGAGCCCACGACCGCCGTCTTCTTCGAGACCCCGAGCAACCCCATGCTCGAACTCGTCGACATCGCCGCGGTGTGCGAGCTCGCCCATGCGGCAGGCGCCAAGGTCGTGGTCGACAACGTCTTCGGCACCCCGGTCTTCTCCCGGCCGCTGGACCTCGGGGCAGACATCGTCATCTACTCGGCCACCAAGCACATCGACGGCCAGGGTCGGGCCCTCGGTGGGGTCATCCTCGGGCCGGCCGACTACATCGGCGGGCCGGTCAAGAACCTCATGCGGCACACCGGTCCGGCCATGTCGCCCTTCAATGCGTGGGTCATGCTCAAGGGCCTGGAGACGATGCGGTTGCGCGTGGAGCGGCAGCACGAGTCAGCGGTGGCCATCGCGAATTTCCTTGCAGCGCACCCCAAGGTGACGCTCGTGCGGCACGCCTGGCGTGACGATCACCCCCAGATCGACCTGGCCCGCCGGCAGATGACCGGCGGCGGCACGATCGTCACTTTCCAGGTCGACGGCGACAAGGCCGAGACCTTCCGGGTGATGAACGCCTTGGAGATCATCGACATCTCCAACAACCTCGGCGACGCCAAGTCGCTCGTCACGCACCCCGCCACGACGACACACCGTCGCCTCACACCCGCCGAGCGAGCTGCCGTCGGGATCACCGATGGCACGATCCGGCTCTCGGTGGGGCTCGAGGACGTGCGTGACCTCATCACCGACCTGGAGGTGGCTCTCGGATGAAAACCGTTGTCGCGCAAGGTCGCACGCCCGGGATAGCGTTGCGTATGCCGTCCGCCTCTCTCCCGCAGGATCCGTTCGAGCCGCTCCCGATGCCGTCAGAGCCCAACCCTGGCACGCGGACCAGCGTGCTGGAGCGTGAGGAGACGGTCCCGCAGGTCGCCGAGCCAGGTGATCACGAGCGCTTCTCGCACTATGCGCACAAGGACAAGATCATGGAAGCCATGGTCATGGGCACCCCCTGTGTCGCCCTCTGCGGCAAGGTGTGGATCCCCAGCCGCGATCCGCAGAAGTTCCCGGTGTGCCCGACCTGCAAGGCGATCTACGAAGACGACAACGCGGGATGGCTCCCCGAGGACGAGTAGTCCCGACGATCGCTCAGCGGAGCAGCTCCGAGGGTCTGAAGCTGACCGGGAAGGGCGTCTGCGTCGTGAAGGTCGCCTCGCCGGTGACGTGGTGGGTCTGTCGGTAGCTGCCCTCGTGGAGTTCCCAAGCGGTGATGGAGGGGCCTGCCGGGTCGATCACCCAGTAGGTCGGGCATCCGGCTCGCTCGAACGCCGACTTCTTGGTGTCGAGGTCGTAGCGCCGGGTCGAGGGGGAGAGGATCTCGACGGCGAGTAACGGTGCGCCGAGGACGTGGTGCTCGGTGAAGGTCGCGGGGTCGGCGACGAGGAGGTCGGGCTGCAGGACGGTGTCATCCGCGAGCACGACGTCCAGTGGGGCAGTGCGCACCCGCAAGGCTGGGGGACATGCCTCACGCAGCCGGAACGACAACTCGAGACTGACGCCCTGATGGGCCGGGCTCGGGGACGGGGTCACGACGATGAGCCCGTCAACGAGTTCGTAGCGGTTGCCGTCGGCGGGCATCGCCTCGAGATCCGCGTGGCTGAACACCCGCCCGTCCGTGAGCGCCGTCATGACTCCCATGGTGCCTCCTTTGCCGCATGGAGCCAACCTTGCCGGTGTGGCCCTATCCGGCGCTGCGGTCATCCACAGGCCCTTCGGTCCGCGCAGCTACTCGATCGGCGCGAAGGTGGCCGTGAAGTGGCGCAGCTGGGCGGGTTCGTCGACAATGCGGTAGCCCGGCAGCGAGTCCTTGATCGCCATGACCCGCTCGGCGACCTCGACGACATAGTCCATGTGGCTCTGGGTGTAGGTGCGTCGCGGGATGGCCAGCCGCACCAGTTCCATCGCAGCGGGGGACTCCGAGCCGTCCGGGTGCCGGCCGAACATCGCCGATCCGATCTCACATGACCTGATGCCGCCCTGCTCATACAGAGCGACCGCCAGCGCCTGACCCGGGAACTGCAGCGGCGGGATGTGCGGCAGTAGGGCCTTCGCATCGATGTAGACCGCATGCCCGCCGGCAGGCTTGATGCACGGCATACCGAGGGCTTCGAGGGCATTGGCGACGTATGCCGTGGAGGTGATCCGGTAGCGCAGGAAGTCGTGCGAGACAACCTCCTTGAGCCCTTGCGCGAGGGCTTCCAGGTCGCGGCCGGCGAGCCCGCCATACGTGGGGAACCCCTCGGTGAGGATGAGCAGATTGCGCGCTTGCTGGGCCAATTCGTCGTCGTTGAGCGCCAGCCAGCCGCCGATGTTGCCCATCGGGTCCTTCTTGGCCGACATCGTCATTCCGTCGGCGAGCGAGGACATCTCGCGGATGATGTCGGGGACATCACGCTCGCCCTGCCCGGCTTCCCGCTCCCGGATGAACCACGCGTTCTCGGCGAACCGGCAAGCGTCAAGGAAGAGCGGCTTGCCGTGCCGGTGGGCGATCTCACTGACCGCCCGAAGGTTTTCCAAGGAGACCGGTTGCCCACCGCCGGAGTTGTTCGTGATCGTCATCATCACGCACGGGATTTCCGAACCACGTTCTGCCAGAAGGGCTTCCAGCTTCGCGGCGTCCATATTCCCCTTGAAGGGATGGATCGCGGCCGGGTCCTTGCCCTCGGCGATGACCAGGTCGAGGGCCTCGGCACCGGTGTATTCGACATTGGCGCGGGTCGTGTCGAAATGGGTGTTGCTCGGGATGACCTTGCCCGGCCCAGCCAGTGCCTGGAAGAGGATGCGCTCGGCGGCTCGCCCCTGGTGGGTGGGGATGACGTGCCGGTAGGGGAACAGTTCCTGCACGGCGTCCCGGAAGATGAAGTAGGACGGCGAGCCGGCATACGACTCGTCGCCGTGCTGGATGGCCGCCCACTGGTCCCGGCTCATCGCGCCGGTGCCCGAGTCGGTCAGCAGGTCGATGATGACGTCCTCGGCCCGCAGCTGGAAGAGGTTGTAGGCCGCCTCGCGCACCCGCTCGCGGCGGTAGGCAGCGGTGGTGAGCCGTA
Source organism: Dermatophilaceae bacterium (assembly GCA_044220505.1). Taxonomy (GTDB): domain Bacteria; phylum Actinomycetota; class Actinomycetes; order Actinomycetales; family Dermatophilaceae; genus Phosphoribacter. The sequence continues at coordinate 17,915 of JBGAQV010000038.1, read as the reverse complement.
ATGGCTCCACCGAGTGGATACGGAAGGGTTCGATGACGGTGCGGAAGGGGGCGTCGGTCACGGAAGCCGACTGTATGCCGTGCGGCCGCCCACGCGTCAGACCCTGCGGGGAGGATTCTTGCCAGCCCGCCACGACGGCGCGGGAGTCGACGCACCTCGCATGGCAAGGTAGAGCCATGAGCCAACCGTCCGGGTGGTACGACGACCCGCAGAACCCCGCAAACCTGCGCTATTGGGACGGTGTCCTGTGGACCGACCACACGGTGCCCAAGCAGGCGCCGGCCCCCCAGCCGCAGCAGCCGCAGACGCACCCTGGCCCGACGGCATACCGTGCGGCCGCTGGGCAGGGCCAGGGGCATGCCCCCCAGGCGGGGCAGTCGGCGGGCCAGGCACCTCGGGACGCCGGAGCGTGGACCGACCCCTCGGGGCGCGGCGGGATGTACAACGAGCCGCCGTCGAACTACGGCTATGGCGCAGCCCCGCAGCCACCGGCCTGGGCACCCCTGGGGCGGGTGACGCCCGACGGACGCCCGCTCGCCGAACCCTGGCAGCGGCTGCTCGCAGCGATCCTCGACAACATCATCCTCGGGATCGTCACCACCGCGATCACCTTCCCGCTGTGGAAGGACTTCGTATCGGCTTACCTGCGGTGGATCGGCGATCTCGTCGAGGACCCGACCGCTCCCGAGCCGGAATTGGCCGAGGTGACGGCGATGGTGCAGGACACCCTGGGGCCGAACATCATCTGGATCACCCTCATCACGCTGGCGATTTCGTTGGCCTACCAGACCTTCTTCCTGGTCCGTTCCGGCGCGACGCCAGGCAAGATGGCCCTGCGGATTCGGGTCCGTCGCGCCGCCCGGCCTGGGCCGCTCACGGTCGGTGAGGCGTTGCGGCGGCAGTTGCTCGATGTGGGTTTTCAGGTGCTGGGCGCGGTCCCGATCATCTCGCTGCTCACACCGGTGGTGTCCGTCCTCGACAAGCTCTGGCTGCTCTGGGACCCCCGTCGGCAGACTCTGCACGACAAGGTCGCCGACACCCTCGTGGAGCAGAAGCCCAAGCCCGGTATGCCGTGACAGCTCGGCCACTCAGGCGCGCGGCGGCAGCGGGGTCCGGCCGGGATGGCTGCGGAAGACCAGTGAGGTCTGCACGTGGACCACGCCGGCGTGCCCGGACAGGTGGGTGAGCACGACGTCCCGGAGCGCGTCGGGGGACTCGGCGACCAGATGCACGAGGAAGTCGTCCGATCCGCTGACGTTGTAGGCGGCGAGCACGCCCGGGAGGCCGCTCACGTGGTCGCCGAATGCGTCGACCTGACGGCGGTCTTGACCGGCCAGTCGCACGGCAACGATCGCCTGGATCGGGAAGCCCAGCCGGGCGAAGTCCAGCTGCGCGGCATACCCCTGCACCACCCCGCGCTCCTGGAGCGAGCGCACCCGGGCCAGGCAGGTCGACTCGGCGATCCCTGCGCTGCGGGCCAGCGCGACATTGGACGCACGGCCGTCAGCCAGCAGGGTCGCGACGATGGCACGGTCGATGTCGTCGAGCGCAGGAGGGACGCGCGGCGGCGGACCGGGGGGCAGTGGGGTCTTCGGCACCAGCCCAGGGTATGCCGTCATGCACGAGAGTTCCTCGGCCTTGGTCTCTCAGGACCGAAGAATCTGCGGGACTCTAGCCCATCGATGGAGTGAATCGCACACTGAGGGTATGTCTGAGGACCCGACGACCCACCAATTGGACACCACCGCCGTGCACGGTGGGCGGGAAGACCTCACCGCCCTCGGTCTGCATGTGCCGTCCATCGACCTGTCCACGACCTACCCGCTGCCCGATCTCGATGCCGGCGGGCATGCCTATGAGGTGCTCGCCACCGGCCAGCGTCCGGAAGCGGGCGCGGCCAGCCTCGTCTACCAGCGGCTGTGGAACCCCAACGTCGATCGTTTCGAGCGCGGCATGGCGGCACTGGAAGGGATGCCCGAGGCGGTCGCCTTCGCCACCGGGATGGCAGCGCTCACCGCCACCTTGCTCGCCTGCGTGTCGGCCGGCACCCCGCATGTCGTCGCGGTGCGCCCGCTCTATGGCGGCTCCGACCACATCCTGGCCACCGGACTGCTCGGCACCGAGGTGAGTTTCGTGACGGCCGACCAGGTGGCTTCGGCGATCACCGACCGCACCGGGCTGGTCATCCTCGAGACGCCGGGCAACCCCACCCTCGATCTGGTCGATATCGCCGCCGTGGTCGAGCAGTCCGGCTCGGTGCCGGTGCTCGTCGACAATACCTTTGCCACCCCCATCCTGCAGCGACCCGGGCAGCACGGAGCCACCCTGGTCATGCACTCGGCGACGAAGTACCTCGGCGGCCACGGAGACCAACTCGGGGGAGTCGTGGTGACCGATGCGGCATGGGCCGCCCGGCTGCGGCAGGTGCGTGCCCTCACCGGCGGGCTGTTGCACCCGATGGCCGCATATGCGCTCCACCGGGGGTTGCAGACCCTGGCGGTGCGGGTGCGGGCCCAACAGCAGAACGCGCAAGCGCTCGCGGAGTGGTTCCTGGGCCATGAGGGCATCGCCGGCGTCCGTTACCCGGGACTGCCGGGCCAAGACCCGCACGGTCTGATCGGACGTCAGATGAGTGGCGCGGGGTCGATGCTCGCAATCCAGGTCGAGGGCGGGTATGCCGCCGCGAGCACCGTCCTCACGGCGTTGCGGCTGGTGGTGCACGCCGTCTCCTTGGGTGGCGTCGACACGCTCGCCCAGCACCCGGCCAGCCTGACCCACCGTCCGGTCGCCGAGGGCGCCAAGCCGGGTCAGGACCTGCTACGCATCTCGGTGGGCTTGGAAGACCTGACCGACCTCCAGGCCGACTTCGACCAGGCGCTGCGGGCCGCGCGCCGCTGAACGCCGGTGTCGTTTGGCGTCAGAGGCCGTCAGCGGGTGGGAACGATTCGACCGGTGACCTCGCCGAGACCGATCGTCGCGCCGTCCTGTCCGGGTGCCCACGCGGTCATCGTCACGACATCGCCGTCGAGCAGATAGCTGCGCGTCGAGCCGTCGGCCAGGGTAAACGGTTCGGTGCCGCCCCACGACAGCTCGAGGAAGGAGCCGCGAGTGCCCTTCTCCGGGCCGCTGATCGTGCCGGACCCGTAGAGGTCGCCGGTGCGCAGGCTGGCGCCGTTGACCGTCATGTGGGCGAGCATCTGCGCGGGCGACCAATACATCGTGGCGTATTCGGGGCGTGTGACGACGGTGCCGTTCACGTCGACCGAAAGGTGCACATCGAGGCCGAATGCCCCTGTGCCAGAGGTTGATTCGAGATAGGGCAGCGGCTTGGGTTCGTCCTGTCCCGGCAACTGCACCCGCGCAGCATCAAAGGCCGACAGCGGAGTGACCCACGCCGAGATCGACGTCGCGAACGACTTGCCCAGGAAGGGACCGAGGGGGACGTACTCCCAGGCCTGGATGTCGCGGGCGCTCCAGTCGTTGAGGATGACGACCCCGAAGATGTGGTCGGCCGCCTCGTCGACGCTCACCCGGTCACCCATTGTCGTGGCCCCACCGACGAGGAATCCCAGCTCGGCCTCGATGTCCAGGCGAATGCTCGGTCCGTAAACAGGCGCCGGATCCTGCGGACCCTTGCGCTGGCCGCTGGGGCGCACGACGTCGGTGCCGCTCACGACGACCGTGCCGGCCCGCCCGTGATAGCCGATGGGCAGGTGTTTCCAGTTCACCGGCAACGCGGGGGAGTCGGGGCGGAAGATCTTGCCCACGTTCATCGCGTGGTTGGCGCTGGCATAGAAGTCGACGTAGTCGGCGACCTCCAGCGGCAGGTGCATGGTGACTTCGGCCAGTGGGATGAGGTGGGGCTCGACCGCCTCCCGGTAGGCCGGGTCGGTGAGCACCGCCGTCACCCACTGGCGGGTGCTGGCCCATGCGCCCGGGCCGGCGTCGAGCAGCGGGTTGAGGGTCGGTCCCGAGAGGGCTGGCACGGCATACTCGCAGCTCGACGACACGGCAGCTGCCGCGGCGTCGAGCACGTGGTCGCCGATGCGCACCCCCACCCGGTGCCGCGGGTCGGAGGCGGTGCTGAAGATGCCATAGGGCAACGTCGCGATGCCGAAGGGGTGGTTCGCCGGCACGTCCAGCCAGGTCATCAGTGCTCCTCCTTGAGCAGGCCGAGCTCGACGAGCTCGCCGATGGGGTCGGTCACGGTGCAACAGCCATAGGCGCGAAAGACCGCGCGCACCTCGGCGATTTCCTCGCCGGTCATCCCGCGCAGCACGTCGGCCAGCGGCGTCGTGGACCGCTCGGCCAGGCACGAGGCGATCTGGTCGGGCATTGCCCCGGCGGCTGCCGCATCGACCGCGGTGAGCACGTTGAGCAACCCGTGCTGCGGGCCGTCGACCCGGTCGGCGCGGATGACGTGGTGCAGCCCACCGGTGAGTTTGAAGGGCAGCCGACGGGCGACGCATCCGTGGATGAAGCGCGCCAGCTCGGCCTCGTCCGGCCAGGCCCACACGTCGGTCGCGCCGGTGCGGAACTTCGCCTGGATGTCTGGACCGCCGGCCAGCGCGTAGTCGTGCGCGGCTGCGGCCACCTCGTCGAGTGCCGCGTCGAATCCCTCGCGCGGGATCTCGACGGTGATGGTGACGCCGAGGTCGTCGAGGGTGCGCCAGGCCGACCTCGCCCCGACCTCGACGCCCGACACGAGGACGGGGGTGCCGATGCAGGCGATGACACCCTCGCGGACGGGTTCGATCGGCATGCCGGGCCGCGCGATCAGGCCCACCTCGATGGGCGCCTCGCCGGCGAGGTCGAGGACCCGGTCGGTGGCCGTGGCAGGCACGAGCAGCGGTCCGACGAAGTGCCGGTATGCCGTCCGGGCCAGGTGTGCGGCCACGGCATCGGGCAGCGGCGCACTTCCCGGGGGGAAGACGGCGGCATCATCGATCAACCGCTCGAGCAGGGAGTCCGACAGCCGAGCAGACATGGGTGTCAGGCTATCCGACCGCGCCCCGGCCGCGACGGCGACTGCCCTCTCTGGCCAGGTCGCTCGCGCCGCCGCTGCGCTCAGCCGGCAGGCTGGGCCGCCGAAGCCGGACTGGTGGACACCGAGCGGAAGGGCACCTGGGTGATCGCCAATGGGTCGCGCAGCCCGCCGGAACTCCCGAGCGCGGCAAAGGATGGCCCCGCCCCGGCCTCCTCGGCCGGGAGGCTGAACCGCAGCCAGCCGGTGGCCTTCTCGGATCCGTCGACGGCGACCCGGATGATCGAGGGAGCCGGCCGGCTGAGCCCGTAGGTGGCCAACCACTCCGATCCCGACTCCAGTGGACGGGTATGCGCGAATGTATGCGATCCGCCGTTGACCAGGTAGATCGGCCCCGCATAGCGGGCGGCGCCGGCTGCGAGCGTCTGCACCAAGGCCTGGTATGCCGTCGGGTCGGTGGTCTCTTCCTCACCGGCGGCGAACATGTCGGCTTGCAGGAAGAACACCACCGCCCGGTCGTTGGAGCGGGCCGCGGTGTCGATCGTCGTGTCGACCAGCGCGCGGACGGCGGCCGATCGGGCGGTCTGCTCCGCGCGCTGAGCGGCAGTCGCGGTCTTCTCGCCGCGTCCGGTCCACGGCCGTAGGTCGTCGTCACTGCCGACGACGTGCAGGGCGGCGAAGGAAACGCCGGCGGTGCGCCAGCTGGCGATCTCGGGCATCCCCTGACCGGCGAGCGAGCCGACCTCCAGCGGAGCCTGCCCCAGAGTGCGGCCCGGCGTGGGGAAGAAGATGGATCGGAGTGCCGCGAGCCGCTCCAACGGGTCGAACTCACCGGCCGAGGTGCGGTGACAGTCGGTCCATTCGTTGTCTCCGGGCGTGAAGACCAGCGGCCCACGGAACCGGTCGAACGCAGTGCGCACGGCTCGGAAGTAGTCACTCGTGCACGGGGTCGACCCGGCCTTGATGTCGCCGAGGTGGACCGTGAAGGCCAACTTGGGGTCGGCGTTGATCTGGTCGATCCAGCCGGGCAGCGCGGCCAATTGGGCTGGGGTGTAGGGAACGTCGCCGATCACGGCGAATGTGAGCACCGGCTCGGCGGTGACCGGACGGGTCGCGGTGACCGAAGCGGTCGAGGTGGTCCAGCCGCGCTCGGCAGCGCCGATGGCCATGGCCAGGCCGACAACACCCAGGGTCACCCCGATAAGGACGGTCAGCGGGGCAGCACGCAACCACCTCTTCACACCCACCCACCGTCCCTCCGGCACATCGGGGATGGTGCCCAGCCACCCCGCCACCGGGACCTTACCCGGAGTGGACCACCCCGACCGCCTCGGCACCGACCTCGATCATCTGGCCGATCGCGCGCTCGGTCGTATCCGGGGCGACACCTGCGGTCAACTGCAGCAGGACCCGCACGGCGAAGCCGGCGGCCCTGGCGTCGACCGCGGTCGCGCGCACGCAGTGATCGGTCGCGATACCGACGACATCGACCGCGGCGATGTCGTGGGCGCGCAGCCAGTCGCCCAAGGAGGTGCCGTCCACGGCATACCCCTCGAAGCCGCTGTATGCCGCCTGGTCGCGCCCCTTGCGGAAGACGGCATCGGCCCTGGCGAGGGTCGCGGCGACGGCCGGATGGAAGTCGGCGCCCGGCGTGCCCGCGGCACAGTGGACCGGCCACGTGTCGCGGAAGTCGGGCTCGGCGGCCCAGTGGCTGCCCGGGTCTTCGTGCCAGTCGGCGGTGGCGACGATGGCCGCGTAGTCGTCTCCGTGGTCGGCCACCAGGGCGGCGATGCCCTCGGCTACAGCCGAGCCGCCGGCGACGGCCAGCGACCCGCCCTCGCAGAAGTCGTTCTGCACGTCGACGACGATGAGTGCGGTCCGGGGGCTGCGCATGCTGCCATTATCACCGCGCCCGCGAGACGTGACGGCTCACGGCTCGTAACGAGTGGGGATGCAGACCTCGCCACGCTGCAATTGGGTTGCGTGGCGCGGAAGTTCGGCGCGGGAGGCAGTATGCCGGGCCCGCGCGGCACCGAGGTCCCCGGTGGTGAGCCGCTCACCGGCGCGGACCAGGTCGACCATGAGACTGCGATCGTTGCCGTCGTCGAGGGGCCGCTCACCGATGCCGACGATCTCGGCCTCGGCGCGGCCGTTCGATCCGATCCGACGCAGCGCCCACTTGCGACCGCCGACGCTGAGTTTGTCCTTGCTCTTCTTCGCCACCGGAGTCATCGTGCCCGAGGCATCCTCTCGCGACACCAGCTTGTAGACCATGCTGGAGGTCGGGGCGCCGGACCCCGTGACCAGCGCGGTGCCGACTCCGTAGCCGTCGACCGGTGCGGCTTGCAAGGCGGCGATGGCGTATTCGTCGAGGTCGGACGTGACGATGATGCGGGTGTCCGTGGCCCCCAGCGAGTCCAGCAACGCGCGCACCTCGTGGGCCTGGACGATGAGGTCGCCGGAATCCAACCGAACCGCGCCCAGATGCGGTCCGGCCAACTCGACCGCCGTGCGGACCGCAGTCATCACGTCATAGGTGTCGACGAGCAACGTCGTGTCCGTGCCGAGCGCTTCGAGCTGAGCTGCGAAGGCCGCGCGCTCGCTGTCGTAGAGCAGCGTGAAGGCGTGGGCAGACGTGCCCGTCGTCGGCACGCCGTAGCGGCGCCCTGCCTCGAGGTTGCTGGTGCGCTCGAACCCGGCAACGTAGGCGGCCCGAGCGCACGCGACCGCGGCCTGCTCATGAGTGCGCCGTGAGCCCATCTCGATGCACGGCCGGTCACCGGCCGCCGAGGTCATCCGCGAAGCCGCCGAGGCGATCGCACTGTCGTGGTTGAGGATCGACAACGCGAGCGTCTCCAGCACGACACCCTCGGCGAAGCTCGCCTCGACAACGAGGACCGGCGAGCCGGGGAAGAAGCACTCGCCCTCGGCATACCCGCTGATGTCGCCGGAGAACCGGAAGCCGGCGAGCCACTCACAGGTGGCCTCGTCGACGACCTTGCGCGAGCGCAGATCGGCAATCTCTGCCTCCCCGAACCGGAAGTCCTCCAGTGCGTCGAGGAGACGTCCGGTGCCGGCGAGCACGGCATACCGGCGGCCCTCCGGCAACCGGCGGGTGAAGGTCTCGAAGACACACCGGCGGTGGGCCTCACCCGAGCGCAGGGCCGCTTGCAGCATGGTGAGCTCGTAGTGGTCGGTGAGCAGTGCGGTGCTGGCGGACGCGGCCGAGGCGGAGGGGGTCACCACGACAGCCTAAAGTGAGCCTGTGTCCATCGCTCCTGTGCAGGAACGCCAGTCGGAGACAGCCGACCTGGCCGATCCCGCGACGCCGTGGATCACCTTGGTGTGGAACGACCCGGTCAACCTGATGAGCTATGTGACTTATGTGTTTCAGAGCTACTTCAACTATCCGCGGGCCAAGGCCGAGAAACTCATGATGGATGTGCACACGCTGGGCAAGGCGGTCGTCTCCAACGGGTCGCGCGAGGAGATGGAGCGCGACGCCATGGCGATGCAGGGCTACGGGCTGTGGGCGACCTTCGAGAAGGACGAGTAGCGCATGGCGCGGGCCTTCAAGCGCAAGGGGGAGTTGTTCGTCGCCAAGCTCGACGCGACCGAGCGGGCCGTCATCGCGGGCCTGCTGGACCAGACCCGCGTGCTGCTGGCGCCCATCGAGTCGTTGACCGACACCGGTGATCCGTTTGCCGATCTGGTCGCCAGCCTCGGGCCGGATTTCGGGAGTTCGTTCACCGGAGAAGATCACGAACACCGGCGCGCCGATCCCGACCCCGAGCGCGATCCCGCGTTGGACCGTTTACTCCCCGATGCCCATCGCGGCGACCCCGCGATCGCGGCCGAGTTCCGCCGGCTGACCGAGCAAGACTTGCGCCGGCGCAAGAGTGACAATCTGGCTCAGGCGTCGGCGGTGTTGCGCGCCGCCGAGAGCGAGCGCGTAGCCCTGCCCAAGGCGGATGCAGAGGCCCTGCTCGTCGCGCTGACGGACACCCGGTTGTTGCTCGCGGACCGCTTGGGGATTCAGACCGAGTCGGATGTCGAAGCGGTCGAGGGCGTCGTCGCTCGGACGCCGGATCACCCCCTGGCGTATGCCGTCGCGGTCTACGACTTCCTCACCTGGTTGCAGGACTCGCTCGCCGGTGCGCTCATGGGCCGGCGCCACTTCGGCTGACCTGCACCCGGCGTATGCCGTGTGATCGACCTGACCGCGGGCGCGCTCGGGGCGGCGTCGTCGGACTCTTATCCTTGCCTGATGGCCGACGCACCGATCGGGATCTTCGACTCCGGCTACGGGGGCCTGACCGTCGCACGAGCGGTGCTCGACCAACTCCCGCACGAGAGCATCGTCTACTTCGGTGACACGGCGCGAACTCCCTACGGCCCGAGGCCGATCGCGCAGACCCGCGAGTTCGCCCTGGAGTGTCTCGACCGGCTCGTCGACCGGGGAGTGAAGGCCCTGGTCATCGCCTGCAACACCGCCAGCGCCGCGGTCTTGCACGATGCGCGGGAGCGCTACGACGTGCCCGTCATCGAGGTCATCCGCCCAGCTGTGCGTCGTGCGGTGCGGGCTACCCGCAACGCGCGCGTCGGCGTCATCAGCACCGTGGGCACGCACACCTCGCGGGCTTACCCGGACGCGTTCGCCGCGGCGCCTCAGGTGGAGCTCGTGTCGGTGCCGTGCCCACGCTTCGTCGAGTTCGTCGAGAGCGGGGTCACCTCCGGACCCGACCTGCTCGAGGTCGCGCGTGACTATCTCGCGCCCTTGCAGGACGCCGACGTCGACACCCTGGTGCTGGGCTGCACCCACTACCCGCTGCTCACCGGGGTCATCTCCTATGTCATGGGCGAGGGAGTCACCTTGGTGTCCTCGGCCGAGGAGACCGCCAAGGATCTTTTCCGGCTGCTGGCCGACACGGCGTCGCTCCGCCCCGACCACCTGCCGCCCCCACGCCATGAGTTCGTGACGACCGGCGATCCTGATGTCTTCAGCCGGCTGGCCCGGCGTTTCCTGGGGCCTGAGGCCGCGGTTCAGGCCCATCGCGAGGAGGTCGCGCAGCCATGAGGCTCACGGTCATCGGATGCTCGGGTTCCTTCCCCGGCCCGTACTCCCCGGCATCGTGTTATCTGCTGCAGGCCGAGCACGAGGGACGGATCTGGTCGATCGTGCTCGATCTTGGCAACGGCTCGCTCGGCGTGCTGCAGCGTCATATCGACCCCACGACACTCGACGCGGTCGTTCTCAGCCATTTACACGCGGATCACTTCCTCGACCTGTGCGGGCTCTACGTCATGGCGAAATACGGTCCGGGAGCGCGCGAACGCAGTCCCATCCGGGTCCTTGGCCCTGCGGACACCCCTCAGCGGGTGGGCCTGGCCTATTACGGCCACCCCACCGACGAGGTGCCGGAGTTCGACTTCGACGCCGTGGTCGATTCCTCGCGCTTCCAGATCGGGCCGTTCGTCGTGTCGGCCCGGCGGGTCAACCACCCCGTCGAGGCCTACGGCTATCGGATCGAGGCCAACGGACGGGTGATCACCTTCACCGGTGACACCGACACGTGTGCCGCGCTGATGCCGCTCATGCGGGGGGCCGATCTCGTGCTCGCCGACTCGGCCTTCGTCGACGGCCGCGACCCCGAGCGCGACATCCACATGACCGGTTCGCGGGTGGCGCAGGCGGCGTTGGACGCCGGCTTCGTCAAGCGCCTCATGCTCACGCACCTGCCGGCGTGGAACGACGTCGAGGTATGCCGTGCGCAGGCTGCCGCGGTGTGGCCCGGTGAGGTCGAGGTAGCCACCCCAGAGCTCGTCGTCGAGCTGTAGCTGGGGTCTGCTGTCGGTCGTCACCCGTGTGGTGAGCGGACGGCATACCTGCTCGTTGCCAGCTAGCCTGGCCCCGTGACTGACGCTCCCCGCCATGACGGCCGCGCTCCCGACCAGACCCGACCGGTGCGCATCACGCGCAACTGGCTCGACCACGCCGAGGGCAGCGTCCTGGTGGAGTTCGGCCGCACCCGGGTGCTCTGTGCCGCCTCGTTCACCGAAGGGGTGCCGCGGTGGCTCAAGGGGCGGGGGACCGGCTGGGTGACGGCGGAATACGCCATGCTGCCGCGCTCGACCAACACCCGGTCGGACCGTGAGTCGGTCAAGGGTCGCATCGGGGGGCGCACCCACGAGATCTCGCGGCTGGTCGGCCGGTCGCTGCGGGCGGTCATCGACACGAAGGCGCTCGGCGAGAACACCATCGTGGTGGACTGTGACGTGCTGCAGGCCGATGGCGGTACCCGCACTGCCGCGATCACGGGGGCCTTTGTGGCGCTCGCCGATGCCATCGCCGACGCGCAAACGCGTGGTCTCATTGCACCCACTGCCCGGCCGCTCACCGGCTCGGTCGCGGCGGTGTCGGTGGGCGTCGTGCAGGGGCGCCCGGTGCTCGACCTCGACTACCCCGAAGACTCGACCGCGCAGACCGACATGAACGTCGTCATGACCAGTGACGGGCGGTTCGTCGAGGTGCAGGGCACCGCCGAGGGTGAACCGTTCGACCGGGCCGTGCTCGATGGGTTGCTCGCGTTGGCGGCCAAGGGTTGCGCCGACCTCACCGCGGTGCAGCAGGCCGCCCTGGCCGAAACGCCTCGCGAGCGCACGTCGTGACGCGGCGCATCGTCCTGGCCACCCGCAACGCGCACAAGGTGCAGGAGTTGCGCGAGATCCTCGGCGATGTCCTGGCCGATCTCGATCTCGACCTCGTGGGGATGTCGGAGTTCCCCGACGTCGCCGACGTCATCGAAGACGGGGTGACCTTCGCCGACAACGCGGCGCTCAAGGCCCGGGCCGTGGCTGGTGCAACCGGACTGCCGGCACTGGCCGATGACTCCGGCCTCGCCGTCGACGTACTCGGGGGAGCGCCCGGCATCTTCAGTGCGCGCTGGGCCGGCCGTCATGGCGACGACCGGGCCAACCTCGAGCTGCTGCTGGCTCAGGTCGGCGACGTGCGCGACGAACACCGCGGTGCGGGATTCGTCTGCGCTGCCGTGCTGGCGCTGCCGGATGGTCGGGTGCGGGTGGCCGAGGGGCACTTCCGAGGGACGCTCACCCGGGAGCCGCGAGGCGGCAACGGTTTCGGTTACGACCCGATCCTGCTCGTCGAGGGCGACACCCGCACGGCGGCCGAGCTGACGCCGGCCGAGAAGAACGCAATTTCCCACCGCGGCAAGGCATTCCGCGCTCTGGCTACCAGCCTGCGCGAGGAACTCGCGGGGTGAGCTCGCGCAACGGCCTCGCTGCCGGAGCGCTCGGGCTCGGCGCGGCCGCTGCCCTGGCCTGGATCGTCGACGGGATCACCGGGGCCGCGAGGTCGGTCGACCCGCTGGCCGCAGTCGGTGGGTGGGTTGTCGACGGCGTGCCGCCCGCCGTCAAGACGCTGGCGGTCAACCTGTTCGGCACCGCCGACAAGATCGCCCTGTGGTGCGGCCTGGCGCTGGTCGCCGGTGCGGTCTTTGCGGGCCTGGGCCGATTGGCCGCCCGATCGCCGCGGACCGCGCTCGTCGCAGCGGCGGCACTCGTCGGCGCAACCGCTCTCATCGTCGACACCCGTCCCCAGGCCACGCCGATCGACATCCTGCCCACCCTCGGGGGAGGAGTCGTCTGGATGATCCTGCTCTGGGGCTGGGCTGACGACCGTCGGGACAACGGCACCACGTCGACCACCGATGACGGGACAGCGCCATCGACCGATGAGGGGATAGCGCCGACCGCCGATGACGGGAGAGCTCCGACCGGCGATCACGGGACACCTGGCCGGCGGTCGTTGCTCCGCCTGGCGGCCGGAGCCGCCGCAGTCTCAGCCGTGCCGGTGGGACGAGCCCTGACATCCGGGTCCACCAGTCAGACCGCGCGGGCGGCCCTCGCCCTTCCCTCCGCTGCGTCGACGACGCCGGTGGCGCCGGGGGCTGACCTAGCCACCGCTGGAGCTCCGCCGTGGCAGACGCCCGAGACCGACTTCTTTCGGATCGACACGGCCTTGCGGGTGCCGACGGTCGATCCGGCGACGTGGTCACTGCGGGTCGCCGGAGAGGTCGAGCACGAGGTCGTTCTCACCTGGGCGGAACTCCTGGGCAAGCCGCTCGTCGAGCGGTGGGTGACCCTTGCCTGCGTCTCGAACGAGGTGGGGGGCGACCTCGTGGGCAACGCCCGGTGGCTCGGATGGCCGGTCCGGGAGCTGCTCGCCCAAGCCAGGCCCCGGGCCGACGCCGACATGGTCCTCTCGCGCAGCTTCGACGGCTGGACTGCCGGCACGCCGTTGACGGCGCTCACCGACGGTCGCGATGCGCTGTTGGCCATCGGCATGAACGGCAGCCCGTTGCCCGCCAAACACGGCTTCCCGGTGCGGCTGGTCGTGCCTGGCCTCTACGGCTACGTCAGCGCGACCAAATGGGTGACCGAACTCAAGGTCACCAGGTTCGCGCAGGATCAGGGCTACTGGACGCCCCGCGGATGGTCGGCCTTCGGGCCGGTCAAGACCGCCAGCCGCATCGACGTGCCCCGATCCGGCCGGGAGGTCAAGGCCGGATTGGTCGCCGTGGCCGGCGTGGCCTGGGACACCGGACGGGGCATCCGGGCCGTCGACGTCCGGATCGACGACGGGCCCTGGCGCTCTGCGCGCCTCGGCGAGGAACCCGCGACGAGCGCCTGGCGGCAGTGGGTCTATCCCTGGGATGCGCCGCCCGGGTCGCACACCATCACCGTGCGCGCCCAGGACGGCGCCGGCCAGTGGCAGACGGCCGAGGTGCGCCCGTCCGACCCCGACGGGGCGACCGGGCTGCACATCGTGACGGTGCGGGTCGTGTGACTCGTTAGAGTGGGCGCCGCGCGCGCGTGGCGGAATTGGCAGACGCGCTGGATTTAGGTTCCAGTGCCTTCGGGTGTGCGGGTTCGAGTCCCGCCGCGCGCACTGTTCCCGCGACCATCGTCCAGCCAGAGCCGGTATGCCGTCTCAGACCCGGGTGGGGTCGAAACCGAAGGGCAACTCCAACCGATGGGTCGCCATGAGTGGGGCGTTGGAGAGCACCTCACGGGTCGGACCGTCGGCCACGATGACCCCGTTCGCGAGCACCACCGACCGCTCGCACAGCTGCATGGCATAGGGCAGGTCGTGGGTGACCATGAGGATCGTGACGTCCAGCGCCGTGAGGATCTCGGCCAGTTCGCGGCGCGAAGCCGGGTCGAGGTTTGACGAGGGTTCGTCGAGCACGAGGATCTCCGGCCGCATCGCCAGGACCGTCGCGACGGCGACCCGCCGGCGCTGGCCGAAGGACAGGTGGTGAGGCGGCCGGCCGGCATACTCGCTCATCCCCACGGCCTCGAGGGCTTCGTGCACGCGCGCATCGACCTCGGCAGGGGTGAGCCCGAGGTTGCCCGGGCCGAAGGCCACGTCGTCGCGCACCGTTGGCATGAACAACTGGTCGTCGGGGTCCTGGAAGACGATGCCGACGCGGCGCCGGATCTCGGCCAGATTGGTCGGCTCGACCGGCATACCGGAGACACTTACGGTGCCCGCCGCGGTGCCCGACCGGGCTGCGGCCCCGAGGATGCCGTTGAGGTGCAGCACCAGGGTGGTCTTGCCGGCGCCATTGGGCCCGAGCAGAGCGACCCGCTCGCCGCGATGCACGTGCAGATCGACGCCGAAGAGCGCCTGGTTGCCGTCGGGATAGGCGTAGGCGAGGCTGGTCACTTCCAGGACCGGGACGCCCATCAGCGTCGCGATGCCTGCGGCCGATAGCCGCGCGAGACCATCGCCAGGTGGACCCGCTCGCCCCGCTCGTAGGACCGCACGAACAGGGCGCCCAGGGCGCGGGCGAGGACCGGCCAGTGCCGGGGGGAGCGTGGGTCGAACCCCCGAGAGAGCAGGGCCACCCGCATCCGACGCAACTCGCCGCCGACGACGTCGAGGTAACGGACCATGAACCCCATGATCTCGACGAGGGCGGCCGGCATCCGCAGGCGGCGCAGTCCCTCGAGCAGGTCGCGCACGTCGGTCGTGGCCGCGAGCAGCAGCGCGGTGAGCACTCCGAGGGTGCCCTTGGCCAACAGCCCACCCGCCGCGACCAGGCCGGCCTCCGAGAGCGAGAGGCCGGCTACCGCCACTCGGGGGCCGGTCGCGACGAACGGCAGCCACAGAGCGAACACGACGAACGGCACCTCGACGACCATCCTCCGGGCCAGGTATGCCGGTGGGACGCGGGAGAGGGCAACCGCACCGAGCAGGAGGGTCACGTGCACGGCATACGGCCAGAAGGTGCCCGCGGGGGTGGCGACGACGAGCAGGACGAAGCCGACCGCGAGCAGCACCTTGTGGTGAGCCGACATCCGGTGCAGCGGGGAGTCGCCGTGGACGTGCAGGACGTGGCCGTGGTCAGCGCTCACGGGTGCGCACCGTCCAGCTCAGGGCGCTGGTGAGCACGAGGACCAGACCCAGCCCGAGCAGGGCCGTCGCGCCCTCATAGCTGAGCAGTCCGACGCTCTCGACCGCCTGCCCAGCGATGCCGTGGTCCTCGGCGACCCGCTCCAGGCCATCGGGTGCACTGGAGGCGAACCGGCTGATCACGCCCGTGACGAGCAGGGCAATTCCCAGACCGAGCGCCCACCAGGTCCGCGCGGCGCGGGTCGTGGTGGCCGATACTTCGGGTGAGTGACTCATGAGCGGGCCTCGGCATGGCTGACCAGGGTCGGGGTGGGCAGCAACCCGCGGGCCCCGTGGACCAGGTCGGGCCGCACGGCGAGCACGCTGCCGACGACTAGGGCGGTGATGACCGCCTCCCCGACGCCGATCGCCAGGTGGACGCCGACCATCGCGGACAGCAGCGTGGACAGGGCGATGGGGGCGGTGCCGCCCACCGCGAACAGCAGGGCGAAACCGGCTGCGGCGGCGGGCACCGACGCGAAAGCCCCCACGCCCGCGGCGACTGGGATGAATGGTCTGGGCCGTCGGTGTCTCGTCGCCGCGGCGGTCAGGGCTCGTGCGGTGACGCGGAACACGGCATACCCGACCCAGACCCCGATCACCCCCATGAGGGTGACATTGGTGCCCAGGGCCGTCAGGCCGCCGTCGGCGAAGAGCAAAGCCTGCACGAGCAGCACCACCGTCAAGCACAAAGTCGCGGTCCACGGGCCGACGAGCACCGCGGCGAGGGCGCCGCCCAGCAGGTGCCCGGACGTGCCGGCTGCGACGGGGAAGTTGACCATCTGTCCGGCGAAGACGAACGTCGCGACCAGACCGGCCAGGGGTGCGGTGCGATCATCGAGCTCGCGGCGGGCTCCACGCAGCGCCAGGGCCACCGCGCCGGCCGCCACCACGCCGGTGGCCAGCGACCACGGCGCGGAGATGAACCCGTCGGGGACGTGCACAAGGGCCTCCTGGGTCAGCGCGCGGCTGGTTGGGGCGGGTAGCGTGTCAGACACGATCGATCGAGGATCCACCTCGACCTTATTGCACACTACTTGCAATAACCAACCGCATCCGGCCTCGGAGGACTCGATGACAACCCGTCTGCAGCCCGGCGACACCGCACCCGCCTTCACGCTCACGGACGACTCCGGCGCCGAGGTGTCGCTGTCGGACTACGCCGGACGCAAGGTCATCGTCTACTTCTACCCCGCCGCGATGACCCCCGGGTGTACCACGCAGGCGTGCGATTTCTCCGACTCTCTCGACGCGCTCGCAGCCCAGGGGTATGCCGTGCTCGGCATCTCCCCGGATGCTCCCGGCAAGCTGGCCCGGTTCCGCGAGCGCGACGGGCTGACGATCACATTGCTGTCCGACCCCGACAAGGCGACGCTCACGGCATACGGAGCCTTCGGCGAGAAGACGATGTATGGCAAGAAGGTCACAGGAGTCATCCGATCGACCTTCGTCGTCGACGAGCAGGGGCAGATCGCCGATGCCCGCTACAACGTCAAGGCGACCGGGCACGTCGCCAAGCTGCGTAAGGACCTCGGCCTCTGAGGCGATTCCCACCTGCGAGGGGGAGCTAGTCTTGCGCCAAGAGAAGGGACGGATATGAGCGACGCGACACCCTCGATTGCCCAGCTGCAGGCCGAGATCGAGGCTGCCCGGGGGCGTCTGGCCGACACGGTCGACGAGCTCGCCTATCGCGCCCAGCCGCAGGAGATCATGCGTCGTCAGACCGAGTCCGCTCGCGCATCGTTCGTGGCCGCCACTCGTGACGAGACCGGAGCGCTGCGCACCGAGCGCATCGCCGCTGTCCTGGGTGCGGTCGCCGTCGTCCTCGTGGCCATCGGCCTGCTGCGCCGCCGCAACTCCTGATCCGGCAGGGATCGGGTATGCCGTCTCGCCCTGCCGCTCGCCCGGTTCGCTCCGACGCTGAGCGACTGCCCATTCGCATGCTTGCCGACCGAGTGGTGGTGTCCGTCGACGCCGAGTCCGGGGATCGCACGTCAGGCGGGGGCATCCTCATCCCGGCGACGGCGTCGGTCGGCAAGCGGCTGTCCTGGGCGACTGTCGTGGCGACGGGCGGCAACGTGCGCCACATCGAGACCGGTGACCGGGTGCTCTTCGACCCCGAGGACCGGCACGAGGTGGATCTGCAGTCGAAGGCGTACATTTTGTTGCGGGAGAAGGATATTCACGCGGTGGCAGCGCCTCGGGTCGAGGCTGGGACCACGGGCCTGTACCTCTGAGAGTGCGCCTGGACGTGACGAGGCCCCTGACCTGTGGTCAGGGGCCTACGTGGTGCGCCGCCAGGGATTCGAACCCCGAACCCAGTGATTAAGAGTCACTTGCTCTGCCATTGAGCTAGCGGCGCGCAACGACCGCCAACTGTACACGGTCCGGGCAAGGGTCGAAAAACCAGTTCGGCGCGGCGGGCGCCTGCGGCCCATGCCTCACAGATACAGC
>JBGAQV010000037.1:0-23344 GCA_044220505.1 Dermatophilaceae bacterium | reverse complement strand
GGTGTCGAGCAAGTCCAAGGACGATCTGCAGGCCGTCATGGCGCTGCTCAAGGGCCAGGACCTCGACGTCGCGCTCACCTTCACCAACTACCGGTAGCGGCGCCGACTACCGGTAGTCCCCCGGCTCGACCCGCTCGGCTCGTCGCGGGAACAGCGACGCCAACCCGAACCCCGACTTCCCGCTGTCTGTCGTCCGGGCGAGCAACACCTGATGCAGCTGAATCCGGTTGCGCTCGAAGGACACCCGCGACCCGGCCAGGTAGAGCCCCCAGATCCGGGCTGTCGTGCGCCCGGCCTCGGCGACCGCGCCTTCCCAGTTCTTGGTGAGGTTGGCACACCAATCGCGGCAGGTCATCGCGTAGTGCTCGCGCAGGTTCTCGTGGTGGCGCACCTCGAGGCCGGCGTTCTCGGCGGCCCTGACGATGTCACCCGATCCGGTGAGCGCGCCGTCCGGAAAGACGTAGCGGTTGATGAACCCTCGCTGCGCCAGGCCGACATGCCCGTTGTCCGGCACCGTGATGCAGTGGTTGAGCAACCGGCCGCCGGGCACCAGCTTGTCGCGCAGGAAGCCGAAATAGCAGGGGTACTTCCGCGGCCCGATGTGCTCGGTCAGCCCGATCGAACTCACCGCGTCGAAGCCGTCCTCGGCCACGTCGCGGTAATCCTGGTGGCGCACCGTCGCCCGCCCGCCGAGGCCCTCCGCCTCCAGTCGCGCGACGGCATACGAGGCCTGCTGCGCCGAAAGCGTCACCCCCAGGGCGCTCACCCCGTAATGCTGCACCGCGTGCCGCACCATCCCGCCCCACCCACAGCCGACATCCAACAGCCGCATCCCCGGGGCCAGCCCGAGCTTGCGGCAGACCAGGTCGAACTTCGCCTCCTGGGCCTCCTCCAGATCACTGTCGGCACGCGGGTAGACGGCACACGTGTAGGCCATCGAGGGCCCGAGCAACAACTCGTAGAACCGATTCGATACGTCGTAGTGGTGCGAGATCGCCGCGGCATCCCGACGCCGGCCGTGCACCATCCCGGAGGCCAATCGACGCAGCCGAGAAGGACTTTCCTCGGGAGGCAGGTCCGGCACCCGCCACCGGTGCGCGGCAAGGAGTCTCACCAGCCCCGGTATGCCGTGCCAGTCCGGCACCCGGGGCACCAGTCCTTGCTCCAACTGCGCGACAAGGTCGTAGGGATCGGCTTCGGTGAGCCCCTCGAAGACCAACTCGTCCCGCAGGTAGGCCCGCGCCATGCCCAACGAGCCCGGCGCGGTCAGCAAGTAGTTGAGCCCGCGCTCGCTGGCCAACCGCACCGGCCAGCCGTCGGCTGGCCCTGTCGTCGAGCCGTCGTAGGCCTGCACCCGCAGCGCGGTGTTGTCGAAGAGGCGCTCGACCGCCTCGGCCACGCTCATCCTCATCGTCGTCGCACCGCCTTGTCGTAGAGTCCCGGGAATCTGCCCTCCGGGTCGTAAGCCGCCTTCACCTCCTCGTATACCCGCCCGCCGTACCGTGATTCGAACTCCTCGCGGGAGTAGTAGGAGTCCGAGTAGAGCGACTTGTGCCCGCCCAGCTGCCCGACGATCGCCTCGATGTCGCGGTTGACGTCGCCGTCGGCCCGTCCGGGCCGGATCGGCACGCTGGACCAGAACCCGACGTTGACGTAGTTCTCACCGCGGCGCATCGGGTAGAGCGGCCACGGCAGGTCCTCCCCCGCGACTCCCTCGGCGGCGCGAAGAGCGATCGGACACAACCAGATCGGCTCGATCGGCACCTCCCGCAGGAACCAGTCGAGGAAGTCCGCCGTCCGCTCGAGTGGGATCTCGACGTCCTGCACCACCCGCTCACGTGGCGGCTTGCCGCGTCGGGCATCCAGCCAGGCGGCTACGTGGTGCCGGTTTTCGAAGCCGACGATCCGCTGATAGACATCCGACCGTTTGAACCGACGTGGCCACAGCCGCCGCACCACCGGGTGCTGCACTCCGAAAGCCTGCGAGCACCAGAACCAGTCCGTGTCCCACCGCCACAGGTAATCGTGGACGGTGAGCACATCGGTGGCCTGCTGCGGCAGCGACCGGTAGTAGATCCGTTGCCCGGTGTAGACACTGGGCACCTCCGCCGCATCCAGCCGCTGCTCCCAGCGCCCCAAGGTCAGGTATGCACTGTGCCTGGCGAAGACCACGCCGTCGAGGAAGTCGACCGGCTCCCCGGCCCAGGCCCGCGTGGTCATGAGCTGCCCGATGGCCTCCTGGAGCGCGTCGAGATCATCGAAGGCCAGGTGCCGCAGCCGCACGAAGGGGGCGACGAACTCGACGTCGATGGTGAGCGACACGGCATACCCGAGGGAACCGTAGGAGTTGGAGAAGGTGCGGAAGAGGTCGGCGTGCGGGCCCTCCGCGGCGGCCCGAACCACCTCGCCGGTGCCGACGAGCACGTCCATCGACCGGACCGACTCGTGCGGCAGCCCGTTGCGGAAGCTGCTCGACTCGATGCCCAGGCCGGTGACCGCACCGCCGAGGGTGATGGTCCGCAGTTGCGGCACGACCAGCGGCATCACGCCGTGTCGCAAGGTCTCGGCGACCACAGTCTCGTAGGTCGCCATGCCTTGCACGGTCGCGGTGCCTGCCTCGGGATCGACTTCGATGACGCCGGTCAGCCCCGACACGTCCAGGCCCGGTCCGGCGGCGGACGCGCGGGGCCGGAAGAGGTTCGTCGTCGATTTGGCCAGCCGCACCGGGGCGCTGCGGTCCAGGGCCGCGAAGCTCGCGGTCACCGCTCGCACGGCCTCGGCATGCTGCTGCGGGGTCACCACCCGCCTCACCTCCTCCCAACCGGACCGTCGGGGTGGCTCACTCCAGAGGCTAACCCGGCCTCGGGCGCGTCCGGAAGCGCGGGAGGAGAGCCAGGATCACGAGTCCCCGAACCACCGGCGCCGCGACGCCACCGCCTCGCGCATCGGCCAGGCCCGCTCTACGTAGGCGCGCCGCAGCGCGGTCGGCAAGGTCGGATCGGCCAAGGCCTCGTCGACGCGCTCCACCGTCGCCGGCTCGACCACCGCCGGGAAGCCGAAGCGCAACAGGTGGTTGACCGCATCGGCGCCCACCCACTCGAACATGCCGGGCAGCGCGGCGAGGAAGGGACCGACATACTCCCGCACCAACGCGGGATCGGGCGCCCGCCACAGACCGCGCGCGAGCTCGAGGTGTTCGTGGTTGGTCAAACCGGCGCTCGGCGACACCAGCTGATCGAACGCCCACCTCTTGGCAGCAGGGTCGGGCATCGCTGCCCGGGCGAACAGGTAAGCCAGCCGCCCGGACGTCGACCGGTCCGCCGCTGCGTGGGCCTCCAGCTCGCCCGCCGACAAGGCACCGGATGCAGCGAGGGAGGTCACGACAGTCCATCGGAAGTCGACGTCGCCAACCAGCGCGGCCGGCGGCGTGTCGAGCCAGCCCCGCAAGAGCTCGGCGTCGGTGCTGGATCGAGCCACGAGCAGCGCCGCGACGACGGACTGTCCCTCGAACAGCTGCGCCCCATCGGCCCGTGCGAGCACTGCCCGCCCGGCCGCGGCCAGTCGCTCGAACTCCGCCTGCACGGACACCGCCGGCACGAACCGGCGCACCAACGCCACCAGGTCGTCCGCCACAATCTGGGCGAGCGCGGGATGGGTTTCCTGCGGCCAGGCCTGCTCGAAGGCAGCGATCGCCACCCGCGGGTCGATATATCCCCGCGCGGTGCCATCGGTGAGCGCCTGCCAGGCGACCGACCGAGCCAGCGGGTCGGCCAGCCTGCCGAGCACCTCCGGGAGCAGCCGCAGCGACTCGGGATCGAGGTCGAGGGCCGCCCAGGTGAGGTCGCTGCAGTTGGACAGGACCACCCGATCGCGCGCAGGCACGCTCAGCCCGGGGGCGGGCGTCAGGTCCGCGTCCACGACGACGCGGGTCACGTCCGTCGACACCGCTCCCGTGGGCTGCACGGCATACACCCCGACGTCGAGCACGTGCGGACGAGCAGCCGGGTATGCCGTGGGAGGAGTCCGCACGACGCTCGCCGCGCCGTCCGCATCCACCGCGACCGTGAGCGTGTCGCGCCCCGCGGTGAGCAACCAGGCCTGCGCCCACGGCCGCAGGTCGCGACCACAGGCCGCACTCACGGCTGCGAGGAACTCATCGAACGTGCCGTTGCCGAAGGCATGCTCGCGCAGATAGGCCGAGACCCCGGCGATGAAGCCGGCGTCACCGGCATACGCGATGAGTTGTCGGATCGCGCAGGCACCCTTGGCATACGAGATGCCGTCGAAGTCCGCGAGCGCATCCTGCGCGTTGGCAGCCGCCCCTCCCGCCACGGGGTGCGTCGTCGGCGCGCGCTCGCCGGCATACCCCCAGGCCTTGCGCAGGATGCCGAAGTCGACCCACGCATCCGCGAATTCCGTTGCGCCGGTGAGCACTCGGTGCGCCAGATACTCCGCGAAGGATTCGTTGAGCCAGAGATCGTCCCACCACTGCATCGTCACGAGATCGCCGAACCACATGTGCGCCATCTCGTGGACGACGGTGCGGCTGCGGCGCAGCACATCGGCCGGAGTCGCCGCCCCCCGGAAGAGCAGCGCGTCCCGGAGCGTGACGCACCCCGGGTTCTCCATGGCGATCGCGTTGAAGTCGGGCACGAACACCTGGTGGTACTCCCCGAACGGATACCGGATGCCGAAGAGCGCGTGATAGGCATCCAGCGCAGCCGTGGTGACCTCGAAGATCTGCGGCGCCCACCGCGCCAATTCCTTTGCCAGGGAAGCCCGTGCGTGCAAACCCAGGGGTATGCCGTCGTGCTCGCTGCAGATCGACACATAGGGTCCCGCACAGATGGCGACGAGGTAGGTCGAAATGGGTTGGGTGAGAGCGAGTTCCCACTCACCGGGCGTCAATTCTGTTGCAGCGCCGTTGCCCACGACCACCCAGGGCCGCGGGGTCCGGACGCGCACGGCATACCGGGCTTTGAGATCGGGCTGATCGAAGCAGGGGAACACCGACGGTGCGGCATCGAGGAAGGACTGCTGATAGAGGTAGGCCTCGCCGTCGGCGGGGTCGACCGCCCGATGCAGCCCCGACCCGTCGCGTCGGTAGGCCATCGTCGCGTGCACCCGCAGCTCGTTGTCAGCCCGGAGCCCGGCCGACGGCAGGGGCAGCCTCCCGTCCGCCCACGATGCCACCGCAAGAGGTATGCCGTTGAGCGTCACGTCGTGCAGCCCGGCCGCCCCACCGGCGGGTGCGACGTCGATCCACAGCGACGACCCAGCGATGTCAGCGACATCGTCCACCTCGGCGACCGAGAAGGTCACCGAGGTGGTCGACTCGAAGTGCTCCGGCCCCCGATCGAGGTCAAGGGCGATGTCGTATCGATGGACCGTCAGCTGGGTGGCACGAAGGCGGGCTTCCTGACGACCGAGAGAGGGCACCCGCCCAAGCTAGTGCGTCAGCGGCCGCTGGCCATTCCCTGCGGCCCGCGGGCCAGGCCCTCCAGCCGGGCGATCCGCTCGTGCATCGGCGGGTGCGTCGAGAACAGGCGAGAGACGTCCTGGGCCCGGAAGGGATTGGCGATCATCATGTGGCTGGCGTTGACCAACTGCTGCGAGGGAGCCAACGGCGCCCGCGCGACGCCCGACTCGAGCTTGCGCAGCGCCGAAGCGAGCGCCAGCGGGTCGCCGGTCAGCCGCGAGCCGTCCTCGTCGGCGTCGTATTCCCGGGTGCGGCTGATCGCCATCTGGATGACGGTCGCGGCAAAGGGCGCCAGCAGGGCCGTCGCAAGCATGGCGATCGGGTTGGGGCGGTTCTCGTCGGAGCCGCCGCCGAACATCCCGGTGAACATGAGCATCTGGGCCACCGAGGTGATGACACCCGCGACGGCCGCCGCCACCGAGGAGGTGAGGATGTCGCGGTTATAGACGTGCATGAGCTCGTGACCGAGCACGCCGCGCAGCTCGCGCTCGTCGAGCAGGCGCAGGATCCCCTCGGTGCAGCAGACTGCGGCATTGTCCGGATTGCGGCCAGTGGCAAAGGCATTGGGCGCATCGGTCGGGGAGATGTAGAGCCGGGGCATGGGTTTGCCTGCGGCCGTGGAGAGTTCGCGGACGATCCGATACATCGCAGGCGCCTGAGCCTCGGATACGGGGTAGGCGTGCATCGCCCGGATCGCGATCTTGTCGCTGTTCCAATACCCGTACGCCGTCATCGCCAGACCCAGCAGTGCGCCGACCCAGATGTAGCGACCGCCGGAAATGACGGCGGCCATCCCGAGCAGCAATGCCCAGATGGCCCCGAAGAGCGCAGCGGTCTTCAGACCGTTGTAGTGCTTGTGCATGTCCGGCTCAACGTCTCGCTTCCTCGGCCGTGTTCCCTGGCGTCGCACCCTCGGTGCCGTCAGCCGGCTGCAGCAGCAACCCCGCCAGCCGCTCACGATCATGCCGCAGCGCAGCGGTCGACGCCTCGGCCGGCGCCGCCTGCGCGACCCATGCCAGAGCGTCGAACGGGCACACCTCGACGCAGATGCCGCAGTGCTGACAGTGCCCCATGTCGATGACGAACTCGTCGAGCACCGCGACCGTGCGCGCCCGGCCGCGCGGCGTCGGCGCGGGGATCGTCTCGGTGTGGCTCTCGATGTGGATGCACCAGTCCGGACACTCCCGCACACAGATCATGCACGACGTGCACTTGTCGGGGATGAGCGCCAACGTGCCCCGCCGACGCGCCGCGGGAAGTGGCCCGGGTCGCGATTCCGCCGGGCTCATCGGGCACCGGGCCACGGGGTGTCGCGGCGGGCGACGAGCTCGCTCTCCTTGCGCAACGGCATACCCACCTGCGTGCGGGGTGTCGGCCCTGCTGGGTCCTCCGGCAACAGCAGCCGACGCACCCGCTCGCCCATCCCGTCGCGGAATCCCGACAGCACCAGGCCGAACTGCTCGGCGAGCTCGCGCTCGGGCCAGGCCGCACCGGCATACAGGGGCGTGAGGCTCGCGACCGACTCCCCGAAGGCGACCTGGGTGCGCAACCCGTGCGACCGCGGGCTGGGGTCCGCGCCCGCGGGAGGGTCGGCGCGCAGCACGCACAACACGAGTTCCAGCCCGCGATCCACCTCGTATGCCGTGAGGGCATCGAAGACGTCGTAACCGGCTTCCCGCAGTGCCGACGCGCCGGCCAGCCATTGATCGGCCGCGACGCGCGGCAGCGTGGTCAGGTCGGTCATCGCGCGCCCGCTGCGTCGTCGAGCAGGTCCGTAAGTGCGTCGACGAGTGCCTGCGGCCGCGGGGGGCAGCCGGGCACGAAGCGGTCGACGGGGAAGAGCGACTCGATGCCTTGGACCACGGTGGGCGAGTCCCAATCGGGCCCGCCGGTCGATGCGCAGGCGCCGAAGGCGACGACTCGGGCATCATCGGGCAGCCGGGCATGCAGCCCTTGAACCGTCGCAGCCATTGCGTGGGTCACCGTGCCGGACACCACCATGACGTCGGCGATTGCCGGATCGGTCTCCCCCACATCGATCCCCAGTTCGGCCAGCGCCGACGCTGCGGCCAAGGATTCCAGCGCGCAGCACGCCACGGGGACATGGAGCACGCGGAGTGGGGGCATCACCCCACCGTACCGGGCACCGTCAGGACCGCTCGGAGAGTTTGTCAACTTTCTTGACTAAGGCCCTTTACATCCGCCCGATTACGGTCCTACACTCATGATGTCGGTCACAAACAGTTAGTTTCGGGCAGAAACGGAGGTCGGGATGTATGCAGCGGAACGCCAGCAACAGATCCTGACGGTGGCGCGCTCGGCAGGGCGCGTCGAAGTGCTCTCCCTCGCCGATGATCTGGCCGTCTCGCCCGAGACGATCCGTCGTGACCTCACCAACCTCGAGCGGGTCGGTGCACTCCGGCGAGTGCATGGCGGGGCCATCCCGGTCGAGCGGCTCGGCTTCGAACCCTCGGTCGCTACGCGCGCCGAGCGGTTCGTGGCCGAGAAGGAACGCATCGCCAAGGTCGCCCTGGATCTGGTGCCCGACGAGGGCACCCTGCTGCTGGATGCCGGCACGACGACGCTGCGGTTGGCCGAATCCCTCCCCCGGGACCGCGAGCTCACCGTCGTCACCAACTCGCTGCCCATCGCCGCCGCAGTCAGCAGCAACCCGGCCGTCCAGCTCTACCTGCTGGGGGGTCGGTTCCGGTCCCGCACCCAGGCGGCGGTCGGGGAGTGGTCGCAGAACATGCTCGCCGAACTCACCGTCGATGTCGCGTTCCTCGGCACCAACGGGGTCTCGCCGACCCGTGGCCTCACGACGCCCGACCCCTCGGAAGCTCTCAGCAAGCGCGCCATGGTCGCCGCAGCCCGCCGCTGCGTGCTCCTGGCCGACTCCTCCAAGGTCGGGGCCGCGCACTTCTGCCGGTTCGCGACTCTGGAGGACATCGCCGTCTTCGTCACGGACACCGGTCTGGACGAAGACACCGCAACGGATATCGAGTCACTCGGACCGGAGGTCATCCGCGCATGATCGTCACCCTCACCCCCAACCCCAGCGTCGACCGCACCATCTCGGTGACCGAGCTGCGGCACGGCGAAGTCAACCGCGCCACGGACAGCCGGATCGACCCGGGCGGCAAGGCGATCAACGTCGCCCGAGCGCTCACCGCCAACGGCAGCGACGCCGTCGCGGTGCTCCCGACCGGTGGTCCCGAAGGTCGGCTCATGGAGGCTCTGCTCGGCCGGTCGGGCACGGCATACACCGCGGTCCCCATCACCGGCACCACCCGGATGAACGTCGCGGTCATCGAGCCGGACGGCACGACGACCAAGGTCAACGAGCCCGGCCCGACGCTGGCCGCCGACGAGCTCGAAGCCCTGCTCGCAGCCGTCGACAGTCATCTCGCCGACGGCGCGCAGTGGCTGGTCGGCTCGGGCTCGCTCACCCCGGGCCTCGGCGAGGACTTCTACGCCACCCTGGTGCGCCGCGGTCACGCCGTCGGAGCCAAGGTCGCCATCGATACCTCGGGCCCGTCGATGGCCGCCGCGGTGTCGGCCCACCCCGACCTCATCAAGCCCAACCACGAGGAGCTCGAGGAACTCGTCGGTGCACCGATGCGCACCCTCGGCGATGTCGTCGCCGCTGCCCAGCGCCTCGTCGCCGGCGGCATCGCCACGGTCGTCGTCAGCCTCGGCAAGCACGGCGCGATCGCGGTGAGCTCCGAGGGGGTCTTCCAGGCCAGCGGGCACGTCGCGCGCCCGGTCTCGACGGTCGGGGCCGGCGACTCGCTGCTGGCAGGTTTCCTGCACGCGGTATGCCGTGACACCGGCACCGCGGAGGCGCTCGCCACCGGCGTCGCCTGGGGCTCGGCCGCGGTGAGCCTGCCCGGCAGCCGGATGCCCACTCCCGAAGACGTCGCCGCCATCGCGGTGACCTCCAGCACCGAAATCGATCTGTCTCTCTCACTCACCGACTAGCCGCCCGGCTCCCGGACGGCTCGCACCACCTGGATCCACCATCTCCCGACGCTCACCACGATCCGCCGACCCTCACCGAGAACCCCCGACTCCTCTCCGGCCCCCAGGCATCACACGATCACAAGGAGCATCGATGTCCCTCATCACCGAAGCGCAGGTCGTTCTCGACCTCGTCGGTGCCGACCGTCACGAGGCCACGAGGACGCTTGCCGCGACCCTCGTCACCTCGGGTCGGTGCACCGATCTCGAGCAGTTCGTCGCCGACGTGGCCACCCGCGAGGCGACCATGGCCACCGGTCTTCCCGGCGGCATCGGCATCCCGCACGCCCGCAGCGCCGCCATCACCGAGCCGTCGCTCGCCTTCGGGCGCATCGCCGGCGGCCTGGACTGGGGCGCCAAGGACGGCCCGGCCGACCTCGTCTTCCTCATCGCCGCGCCCGAGGCGGGTGGGGACGCGCACATGCAGATGCTGCCCAAGCTCGCCCGCGCGCTGATGAAGAAGGACTTCGTCGCTGCGCTGCGTGGCGCGACGACCAAGGCTGAGGTCGTCGCGCTCGTCAACGACGCGGTCGCGCTCGACCCCGCCCCAGCCGCCGCACCGGCCCAGGCTGCCGCCACAGCGCCCGCCGCCGCCCCCGCAGCCGCCGCGACCGCCTCGACGGCTGACCGAAAGGCTGCCCCGATGCGCTTCGTCGGCGTCACCTCCTGCCCCACCGGCATCGCCCACACCTACATGGCGGCCGAGTCCCTCGAAGCCGCGGCCAAGGCGGCCGGCCACTCGATCACGGTCGAGACCCAGGGTTCGGCCGGCTCGGAGCCGCTGGCCCAGTCGGTCATCGACAGCGCGGATGCCGTGATCTTCGCCCATGATTTGCCAGTCAAGGACGTGCACCGCTTCGCCGGGAAGCCGACCGTCGACGTGGGCGTCAAGCGGGCCATCTCCGACGGCCCGGCGCTCATCGCCCAGGCCGTCGCCGCGGTGAGCAACCCGGCGACTCGTTCGGCGGCCGCTTCGGCGCCGACGGGTGGGCTGGTGACCAAGGTCGACGCCAACGCGAGCCTGGGCACCCAGATCCGCCAGTGGCTGATGACCGGCGTCTCTTACATGATCCCGTTCGTCGCCGCCGGTGGCATCCTCATCGCCCTCGGCTTCATGCTGGCGACTGCGGCGCTGGGCAAGAACGGGCCGGTGGACATCACGGCATACGACATCAACCTGCCCAAGGACCTTGAGCACAGCATCATGCACAGCTTCAACCCGCTGAGCCTGACCTGGTGGGCCGCCCTGCTCTTCCGGGTCGGCGTCGCCGCCTTCGGCTTCCTCGTCCCGGCGCTGTCCGGCTTCATCGCCTATGCGATCGCCGATCGTCCGGGTCTGGTCCCCGGCTTCGTCGGTGGCGCCATCGCCGGCACGACCGGCGCCGGGTTCCTCGGGGGTCTGGTCACCGGCATCCTCGGTGGTCTGGTCGCCCGCTGGATCAGCCGCTGGAAGGTCGCCAAGGGCGTTCGCGGCATCATGCCGGTCGTCGTCACCCCGCTGCTCTCGACCCTGATCGTCGGCGGCCTGTTCATCATCATCCTGGGACGTCCGATCAAGGGCCTCATGGACGCCCTCACCGACGGCCTCAACAACATGGGTGGCGGCAGCCTGGCGGTCCTCGGCCTCATCCTCGGCGCCATGATGGGCTTCGACCTCGGTGGGCCGGTCAACAAGGTCGCCTACACCTTTGCCACCACGGGTCTGGCCACCACCGGGCTGGCTCAGGACGCCACCCAGTACAAGATCATGGCCGCCGTCATGGCCGCCGGAATGGTCGCCCCGCTGGCGCTGGCCCTGGCCACCACGCTGCGCCCGAAGCTGTTCACCGAGCCCGAGCAGGAGAACGGCAAGGCTGCCTGGCTGCTCGGCGCGTCGTTCATCTCCGAGGGCGCGATCCCCTTCGCCGCCGCCGACCCAGCTCGGATCATCGCCTCCTCCGTCGTCGGATCGGCGATCACCGGCGCGCTGTGCATGGCCTTCGGTGCCACGTCGATGGCCCCGCACGGTGGCATCTGGGTGGCGCTGCTCTTCGGCAACTTCCTCGGCTTCCTCATCGCCCTCGCGGTCGGTGTGGCGGTCATGGCCCTGATCGTCATCGCCCTCAAGCAACGCGACCACAGCGCCGCCGCCGCTCGCATCGCGGCCTAGTCCACGGCATACGCTGCATCGAACCGACCGAAAGGAAACCAGCACATGGCAACCCGCACCGTCACCATCGCTTCGTCCGTGGGGCTGCACGCCCGGCCCGCCTCGCTCTTCGTGCAGGCTGCCGGCGAGAGCGGCCTGGACATCGAGATCGGCCGCCCCGGCGACGAGTCCGTCGACGCGACGAGCATCCTCGGGGTCATGGCCCTCGGAGCCAAGCACGGCGAAGAGGTCGTCCTCACCGCAGAGGGTGAGGGTGCCGACGAGGCGCTCGACGCTCTCGTCGCGCTGCTCTCCCGCGACCTCGACGCCGAGTAACGAGGCCCTACCCGCGCAAGGGGCCGGACCGGCATACCGGCCGGCCCCTTGCTGCACCTGACCGTCACCCGCTCTCCCCACCCAGCCCCCGCACTCCGGCAAAGGACCGCTCATGTCGAACTCCACGCAGAACCCCCGCGGCATCGGGGTCAGCCCGGGTGCCGCCGTCGGGCCCGTCGTCCAGGTGCGCGCCCACGTCCGCCCGCCCGAGAACGAGCCCGCAGCCGCAGACCCGGTCGCCGAACACGCGCGCATCAAGGAGGTCTTCGAGTCCGTGGCCCGCACCCTAGAGGAGCGCGCTGCCGGTGCCGACGAGACCGCCCAACAGATCCTCACCGCAACGGCGCTCATCGCCCGCGACAAGGGCCTGGCCAAGGGCGTGCTCAAGGAACTCAACGCGGGCAAGGGCCCGACCCGCGCGGTGACCGACGCGGTCGGCACGTATGCCGCGCAGTTCGAGGCGCTCGGGGGCTACTTCGCCGAGCGGGTCACCGACCTCAAGGACGTGCGTAACCGCGTCGTCGCGCGGCTGCTCGGTCAGGAAGACCCGGGGGTGCCGGAGTTCCACGTGCCGAGCGTCATCGTCGCGCACGACCTGGCTCCCGCCGAGACCGCCACCCTCAACCCGACTCTTGTGCGGGCGATCATCACGGAGGCCGGTGGGCGCACCAGCCACACGGCGATCCTCGCCGCCCAGATGGGCATCCCCGCCGTGGTCCAGCTCGTCGGGGCCCGCGAGATCCCGGTCGGCACCATCGTCGCCGTCGACGGCGACTCGGGCGAGGTGACCATCGACCCGAGCCCGGCATACCAGCAGGAACTCGTCGGCAAGCGCGAACGGCGCCGCACCGCGCTGGCCGGCTCGTCCGGGCCGGGCCGCACCGCCGACGGATACCCGGTCAAGCTGCTGGCCAACATCGGCGGCGTCGAGGACGCCCAGAGCGCAGCCGCCCAGGATGTCGAAGGTGTCGGGCTGTTCCGCACCGAGTTCGTCTTCCTGTCACGCGACACCGCGCCCACGCTGGAGGAGCAGACCGACATCTACACCAAGGTCTTCCAACCGTTCGGTTCGCGCCGGGTCGTCGTGCGCACGCTCGATGCGGGCGCCGACAAGCCGCTCGCCTTCGCCGACCTCGGCCCGGAGGAGAACCCGGCCCTGGGCAAGCGTGGCCTGCGCCTGTCCGCCCTGCGCCCCGAGCTGCTCGACACGCAGCTCGAGGCCCTCTCGAAGGCCGCCAAGGCCACCTCGGCCGAGGTCAAGGTGATGGCCCCGATGGTCGCCACCGCCGAAGAAGCGGCCTGGTTCGCTCGCCGGGTCCGCGAGAACGGGCTGCCCTCGGTCGGCGTGATGATCGAGGTCCCCGGTGCGGCGATGGCCGCCCGCCATGTCATGGCCGAGGTCGACTTCGGCAGCCTCGGCACCAACGACCTTGCGCAGTACACCATGGCGGCCGACCGGATGGAGGGCGCGCTCTCCGACCTGCTCGACCCGTGGCAGCCGGCCGTGCTCGCGGTCATCGGTGCGGCCTGCGAGGGCGCCAAAGTCGCCGGCAAGCCGATGGGTGTCTGCGGCGAGGCCGGCGGCGACCCGCTGCTGGCACTTGTGCTCGCCGGTCTCGGCGTCAACTCGCTCTCGATGGCTCCGTCCAAGGTGGGCATCGTGCGCTACGCCCTCGGGCTGCACACCATGGCCGTCTGCCAGGGCATGGCCACCGCAGCGCTGGACGCCCGTACCGCGACCGACGCCCACGACACCGTCCTGGCGTTGGCCCACGAAGACCTGGCGGCGCTTCTGTAACCCGAGGGCGAGTGCCACGCGGCGACGCTTGGTATCGGCAGGCAGCTCGGATCGCAGGGGTTCAATGCCACACTGATTCATGGCGAACCTCACGATCAGCGTCGACGACGCCACCCTCAAGCGAGCGCGGCTGCGGGCACTGCAACGGGGAGAGTCGGTCAACACGTTCTTGGCTGATGCCCTAAGGCGCTATGCGGACGGGGGCGAGCGGCCCGAGCCCATGAACGCCGTGCTTCTCGCGGCGCGTCGGTCTGCCTACGGGTCCGGTCCGCAGGGTCGCCAGTGGACCCGGGACGACGCGCGGCGTGGCTGACTCCCTCACGGTGGTACCGGTCGATGCAGAGCTCGTGGTGCGGGCTGCTCAGTCCGCTGCAGCGCGCCGGAGAAGACCTGCCCGCGTGAGTGAGGCAGGTCTTCTCACCCTCGCTGGCGTCCTACCACGGCGCCCTATGTCCCGGATCTGGCCAGTCGCATCCAGGAGCCAGTCACATCGGCGCCTATGGGCTCGTGGCCAGATCCAGCCGGATGCCGTCCGGGGTTGTCACACACGTGACGAAGCGCGTGTTCGGACCCTGACCCCAGGCGCCGGAATCCCCCGAGAAGCCGAGGTCGAGTTCGGCTTGATAGCCACCCGGTTTGTCTGACTGCGGGGTGAATGACGTGATCGTCGCCGAGCGCAGCGCGATCTGCTGTGGCGTGCTCCCCGCGAGCATGGCCGGCGTCAGGAAACGGACGGATGCAGGTGGGAGGCCCTCGCGCTGCCACGCCGTGAGGAATGCCTGGAGGGTGGCGCGGCACTGCCCCGCCGTGACCCCCGTGGACGCGGGCACGACTGTTGACGAGGGCACGGCCGTCGGCGAGGGAACGGGCAATTGCCCGGGGCCCGCCGTGCAGGCTCCCAGCACGCCGAGGCCGAGCGTCGAACCCAGCAGCCACCGGGCGACCTGACGATGCCCAAGTCCCTGGGACGGCAAGGTGTGCCTCGTGGGTGGGTATCTCGTGATCGTCCTGAGCACTCGTCGTGGCACTGGAGACCAGCTCCCATCTGCAATTGTCGCGATGGCACGTGCGTGTCTCGACGATAGCCCTCAATCGGGCCGACTCAGGTGCAGACCCGGACTTCAGGGCGACCGGACGGCATACCCTGCGGGAATGGACTCTCCCGAAACCGCCCGGTATGCCGGCCCGCTGGCCGGGGTGCGCATCGTCGAACTCGCCGGGATCGGCCCCGGGCCCTTCGCCGGCATGGTGCTGGCCGACCTCGGTGCCGACGTCATCGGGGTCGACCGGCCCGGCGGGGCGGGTCCCTTCGACCTCGCGGTGCTGCGGCGGGGACGGCGCTCGATCTGCGTCGACCTCAAATCACCGGAGGGGCGGGAGGTCGTCCTCGACCTCGTCGCGAGCGCCGATGCGCTCATCGAGCCCTACCGCCCGGGCGTCATGGAGCGCCTCGGGCTCGGCCCCGACGTGTGCCACGAGCGCAACCCGCGGCTGGTCTACGCGCGGATGACCGGGTGGGGGCAGGACGGCCCGCAAGCCCGGTATGCCGGTCACGACCTCACCTACACGGCCACCTCGGGCCTGTTGTCGGGTGTCGTGCGGGACCGTGGCGACGGCACGCCGCCCCGGCCGGTGCTGCCCGGCCCCTATCTCGGTGATGTCGCGGGCGGCGCCCTGCTCATGGTCGCCGGCCTGCTCGCGGCGCTGCTGGAGGCCGGACGGACCGGCACCGGCCAGGTCATCGACGCCGCGATCTGTGACGGCGCGTCGTATCTGACGACCTTCACCCACGCACTCATCGCCGGCGGGATGTGGACTGGCGCGCCGGGGCACAACGTCCTGGACACCGGCGCCCCCTTCTACGAGGTCTACGAGTGCGCCGACGGCCGGCACTTGGCGATCGCCGCCCTGGAGCCGGCGTTCTACGACGAGTTGCTGACCCGACTCGAGGGCGAGCTGCGGGACGTGCCGGGCAGCGGTTTCCCGCTCGCTGCCGACGACCCACGGCATACCGCCCATCGCCTCGACCAACGCCGGTGGCCGGAGGCAAAGGCCTTGTGGGAGAAGCTCTTCCGCACGCGCACCCGCGACGAGTGGGCCGCCTTGTTGGAGCAGTCCGACGCCTGCGTCGCGCCCGTCCTCGACCTGGCCGAGGCGGCGAGCCACCCCCATCTCGGTGCGCGGACGGCATACCGAGACGTCGGCGGCACCTGGCTGCCGCGACCCGCGCCGCGGTTCGGCAGCGACCCCGCTCCGGCGCGCCCTCCGGTCGCTCCGGGCACCGACACCGAGGCGGTGCTGGCCGGCCTGGGCCGCACCGCTGAGCAGATCGCCGCGTTGCGCGCGGGTCACGTCGTGAGCTAGCCCTTCCACTGGCCGAGATTCGGCCTACCATGGTCGAGGCGCCGCGGCCTTCCGCGGTGCCATTCCGGGCGGGAGCAAGGACACCGAGGAAACGATGAACAAGCCTGTGCGCCAATTGGATCGGGTGGTCATCCGCTTCGCCGGCGACTCCGGCGACGGCATGCAGCTGACCGGTGACCGGTTCACCTCCGACTCGGCCGTCGCGGGCCACGACCTCGCGACCCTGCCCAACTTCCCCGCCGAGATCCGGGCCCCTGCCGGGACACTCCCGGGGGTATCCAGTTTCCAGTTGCACTTCGCCGACCACGACGTGCTCACCCCCGGCGACGCCCCCGACGTGCTCGTCGCGATGAATCCCGCCGCGCTCAAGGCCAATCTGCGCGACATTCCGCGCGGCGCGACGATCATCGTCGACACCGACGAGTTCTCCCGCCGCAATCTCGGCAAGGTCGGGTATGCCGTGTCACCCCTGGACGACGGATCGCTCGAGTCCTATCACGTGCACCCGCTGGCGCTCACCTCGCTGACCGTCGACTCGCTGGCCTCGTTCGAGTTGTCCCGCAAGGACAAAGAGCGCGCCAAGAACATGTTCGCCCTCGGCCTGTTGTCCTGGCTCTACACCCGGCCGCTGGAGTCGACCGAGGAGTTCCTGCGGCGCAAGTTCGCCACGAAGCCCGACATCCTCGCCGCCAATGTCGCTGCGCTGCACGCCGGTGCGCACTACGGCGAGACCACCGAGGACTTCGCGCACACCTATGCGATCGCCCCCGCGGCGATGCGAGAGGGCACCTATCGCAATATCACCGGCAACACGGCGTTGGCCTATGGCCTGGTCGTCGCGGCTCGCCGAGCGGGCCTGCCGCTCGTGCTGGGCAGCTACCCCATCACGCCGGCGACCGACATCCTGCACACTCTCTCCGGGCTCAAGCGGTTCGGCGTGACGACGATCCAGGCCGAGGACGAGATCGCCGGAGTCGGGATGGCGCTGGGTGCGTCGTTCGGTGGGGCACTCGGGGTGACCTCCACCTCCGGCCCGGGTCTGGCCCTCAAGGCCGAGACCATCGGCTTGGCGGTGTCGCTCGAGTTGCCGCTCGTCGTCGTCGACGTCCAGCGCGGCGGGCCCTCGACCGGCCTCCCGACCAAGACCGAGCAGGCCGACCTGCTCCAAGCGATGTTCGGCCGCAACGGCGAATCCCCCGTCGCCGTCATCGCGCCGCAGTCGCCGGTCGACTGCTTCGACGCCGCCATCGAGGCGACCCGGATCGCCACGGCATACCGGACTCCCGTCGTGCTGCTGTCCGACGGCTACCTCGCCAACGGTTCCGAACCGTGGCGACTGCCCGAAATCGCCGACCTGCCCGACCTCACGGTGACCTTCCAGACCGAGCCCAACGCGGTCGACGACAAGGGCGCACCGGCCTTCCACCCCTATACGCGTGACCCGCAGACGCTGGCGCGGCCGTGGGCGGTGCCGGGCACGGCGGGACTGGAGCACCGCATCGGGGGCATCGAGAAGGCCGACGTCACCGGCGTCATCTCCTACGACCCCGACAACCACGAGCGGATGACCCACCTGCGCCGCGACAAGGTCGCCGGCATCGCCGCCTCGATCCCGGCGCTCGAGGTCGACGACCCCGACGGCAAGGCCCGGGTCCTCGTGCTCGGCTGGGGATCGACCTATGGCCCGATCCATGCGGCGGCCCGATCGGTCCGGCGCCAGGGTGGGTCGGTCGCCCGAGCGCACCTGCGCCACCTCAACCCCTTCCCGAGCAACCTCGGCGAGGTGCTGCGGGGTTACGAGCGGGTCATCGTGCCCGAGATGAACCTCGGCCAGCTCGCCCTGCTGCTGCGCGCCCAGTTCCTCGTCGACGTGCAGTCGCACACAGCGGTGCGTGGCCTGCCCTTCACCGCCGGCGAACTCGCCGACGTCCTCACCGCAGCGATTCATGCGCTGCCCGAGCCCGCCGTGGAGCGTGCCCAATGAAGCTCGACAACCCCGGCCTGGGGCACTCCGGGTTCGGTCACCCCGGACACACCATCGGTATGCCGTCCACCGGCACCTCCCGGGTCCCACTGCTGGCTCCCGATGCGCCGGCGCAGACCCGCAAGGACTTCACCTCCGACCAAGAGGTGCGCTGGTGCCCCGGCTGTGGCGACTACGCCATCCTCGCGACGATGCAGGGCTTCCTGCCCGAACTCGGGCTGCGGCGGGAAAACATCGTCTTCGTCTCCGGGATCGGCTGCTCCTCGCGATTCCCCTACTACCTCGACACCTACGGCATGCACTCGATCCATGGCCGGGCGCCATCGATCGCGACCGGGCTGGCCACGAGTCGGCCAGATCTGTCGGTGTGGGTCATCACCGGTGACGGCGACGCGCTGTCGATCGGCGGCAATCACCTCATCCACGCGTTGCGCCGCAATGTCAACATCACGATCCTGTTGTTCAACAACGAGATCTACGGGTTGACCAAGGGCCAATACTCCCCCACCTCGCAGCAGGGCAAGGTGACCAAGTCCTCGCCGTTGGGCTCGGTCGACACCCCGTTCAACCCGGTGTCGTTGGCGCTGGGTGCGGAGGCGACCTTCGTGGCGCGCACCATGGACTCCGACCGCGCCCACCTGTCCAGCGTGCTGCGGGCAGCTGCCGAGCACCGTGGCGCGGCCCTGGTGGAGATCTACCAGAACTGCCCGATCTTCAACGACGGTGCCTTCGACGTGCTCAAGGACCGTGCTGAGTCCGAGCGCCGGATCTTCCACCTGCGTGCGGGTGAGCCGATCGCCGCCGGCGGCCAGGTCGTCATCCGCGACACGGACAACGAGCTGCGCATCGTTGCCGAGGGCGAGGCCGACCCGCAGCGGATCGTCGTCCACGACCCCAGCGCCGCCGACCCGTCGACGGCCTTCGCGCTGTCGCGGCTGTCCGAGTCGACCCTGTCGCACGTGCCGATGGGGGTGTTCCGATCGGTGAGCCGCCCGGCATACGACGATCTGGTCCGAGCGCAGGTGGAGATGGCCGTGGCGCAAGCCGGTGGGCCGGCGACCGACGCCGACCTGGCGGCGCTACTCGGCGGTCACGACACCTGGACCGTCGGAGCGTGACCTCGGCCTCGCCTGCCGATCCCCCGAATCCGAGCGCCCCCCACCTGTCCCCACATCCGGAAGCGGGCCGCGGCGCGCTGTACGGTCTCACGGCATACCTGCTCTGGGGGTTCTTCCCGCTCTACTTCCACGCGCTCGGGCCCTCGGGGCCGCTGGAAGTGCTCGCGCACCGGATCGTGTGGAGCCTGCTGTTCTGCATTGTCGTGTTGATCATCGGGCGGCGCTGGGCCTGGCTGCGGCCGTTGCTGGCCCGGCGCAAGCTGCTCGTCGGGCTCACCGTCGCCGCGCTGGTGCTCGCCATCAACTGGGGTGTCTACGTCGGTGCGGTGTTGGCCGGGCACACCAGCGAGGCCGCGCTGGGCTACTTCCTCAACCCGTTGCTCACCGTCGCACTCGGGGTGGTCATCCTCGGGGAGCCACTGCGACGGCTGCAGTGGGTGGCGGTCGGGATCGGGGCTGTCGCTGCGGGCTACCTGACCGTCGTCGGCGGCACCCTGCCCTGGATCGCGCTCACGCTCGCGTCGTCCTTCGCGCTCTATGGCCTGATCAAGAAGCGCGTGGGGGCGACGTTGCCCGCGCTGCACGGCCTGACCGTCGAGACGGCCGCACTTTTCCCGGTGGCTCTGGTCCTGCTGTGGATGGTGTCCCAGGGCGCTGACCTGGCCAGCACGGGCGGACAGCAACAGGCCGGGTCCACATTCCTGGGCTTCGGCGGGTGGCACACGACGCTGCTGCTGCTCACCGGGCCGGTCACCGCGATCCCCCTGCTGCTGTTTGCCTCGGCCGCGCGCCGGGTGCCGCTGGTGACGATCGGGCTCTTGCAGTTCATCACCCCGGTCATGCAGCTGCTGTGCAGCCTCATCCTCGGCGAGAGGATCAGTGCCGCCCGCTGGGTCGGCTTCGCCATCGTGTGGCTGGCGCTCGCGGTGCTCAGCGTCGACTCGTGGCGCGCCCGGACACCATCGGCACGCCGACCGTGACGGCGCCCGGGACAGCGACCGAGACGCCGCCCGCGACAGCGACCGAAACAGGCACAGCTGCCGCCGCCCTCGTGTGGCGACGCGGTCGGGCCGTTCAGCCGACGCGTTCGACGACCTGGTCGACCAGAGCCACCAGTGCAGCGCGGGCGTCGGTGTCGGGCAGCCCGGCCAGCGCCGCGCTCGCTTGGGCTCCGACGGCCCGGGTATGGGCGCGAGCCTGATCCAGGGCAGGGTCGGCACGCAGCAGGTCTAGCGCCTCGGCAACTCCCGCCTCGTCGTCGCTCAGATCGCTGGCGAGCAACTCGCGCAACCGGGCGCCCGCTGGGTCGGTGGAGGCCGCGGCATACAGCATCGCGAGGGTCGCGACCCCTTCGCGCAGGTCGGTGCCGGGCGTCTTCCCGCTCTGGATGCCGTCCGATGCGATGTCGATGATGTCGTCGGCCAGCTGGAAGGCCATCCCCAGCAGCTCGCCGTAGTGCCGCAGCACTTCGACCTGCCCCGCCGTGCCACCGGAGAACATCGCGCCATAGCGGGCCGCTGTCGCGACGAGGACGCCGGTCTTATCGGCCAGCACGTCGAGGTAATAGGCGACCGGGTCGGTGCCGGCCGGGCAGGGCCGGGTGTCTCGGATCTGACCGGCGCACAGCCGCACGAAGGTGCGCGCCTGGATGAGCACGGCCTCCGGTCCCAGCCCAGCGACCAACTCGGACGCCTTCCCGAAGAGCAGATCGCCGACGAGGATCGCCGTGGAGTTGTCGTATGCCGCGTTGACGCTCGGCACCGCCCGCCGCACGAGCGCCTCGTCCATGACGTCGTCGTGGTAGAGCGACGCGAGATGGGTGAGCTCGACGCCGACCGCGGCGGCGATGACGTCGTCGGTCACCTCTCCGCAGGCCAGCGCGGACAGGATCGTCAACGTCGGTCGGAACCGCTTGCCGCCGGCCGCGAGCAAGTGGCCGGATGCCTCGGCAATGAAGGGATCGGTGTGATCGACGGTCTCGATCAGCAGCCGATCGACCCGCGCCATGGCCGCCGCCAGCGCCTCGGCCAGCGCCGGGGTGACTCCCGGCAGGGCGAGGACGGGCGGAGCAGTCATGGCGAGGTGATCGTCTTCGGGTCCGTGGGATCGCTCAGCGCACGAACTGCGATGCCTGAGCGGCCAGGTTGAGGACGAACGCCGGAGCCACGCCGAGCACCAGAGTGAGCACCGAACCAACGGCGATCGTCGCGATGGTGCCACCGGAGGCGTCGACCACGGCCACGTCGTCGTGGGTCGGCTCGGTGAAGTACATGAGCACGATGATGCGGGCGTAGACGAACACGGTGATCGCGCTGCACAGCAAGGCCAGGACGACCAGCGCCGTGGACCCCGAGGTGTGCAGTGCCAGCATCGGAGCAAAGACGGCGAACTTTGCCGTGAAGCCCGAGGTCAGCGGGATGCCGGCGAAGGCCAGCAGCAGGAAGGCGTAGACGCCGGCGGTCCAGGGGTGGCGCTTGCCCAGCCCGGCCCACTGCGACAGGTGGGTCGCCTCGGAGCCGTTCTCGCGGACCAGGGCGATGATGCCGAAGGCGGCCAACGAGGTCAGGCCGTAGGCCAGCACGTAGAACAAGGTGCCCGACACGCCGTCGCGGCTCACCGCGGTGACGCCCAGGAGCACGAAGCCCGCGTGGGCGATCGAGGAGTAGGCCAGCAGCCGCTTCATGTCGGTCTGGGTGACCGACAGCACCGCACCGACGACCATGGTGAGGGCTGCGACGACCATGAGCACCGGACGCCAGTCCCACACCGCCTGGTCGACACCGACGTAGAAGAAGCGCAGGATCGCGCCGAATGCCGCCGCCTTGGTGCCGGCGGCCATGAATCCGGTGACCGGGGTCGGCGCACCCTGGTAGACGTCGGGGGTCCACATGTGGAACGGCACCGCGCCGACCTTGAAGAGCAGGCCCACGGCGATGAGCAGGATGCCCGGCACGAGCAGCCCGCCCAGCCCCGCGACCGGCGACGCGATGGCTGCCGCGATGGCTGGGAGGTAGACCGAACCGGCATACCCGTAGAGCAGGGCCGCGCCGAACAGGAAGAACGCCGACGAGAAGGCACCCAGAAGGAAGTACTTGAGCGAGGCCTCTTGCGAGAGCAACCGGCGCCGCCGCGACAGTCCACACATGATGTAGAGCGGCAGCGAGAGCACTTCGAGCGCGACGAACATGGTGAGAAGGTCACCCGCCGACGGGAAGAGCATCATGCCCGCGACCGAGAACAGCAGCAGGGGGAAGACCTCGGCCGTCATGGCGCCGGCACGCAGCGCCTCGGCCTCGCGGGCCGAACCCGGCACGGCTGCGCCCATCGGCGTGAAGGTGTCGGACCCGACGCCACCCAGCCGCTCGGCATACGTGAACACGGCCAGCAGCGCGAACACCAGGATGATCGACTGGATGAACAGCGACGGTCCGTCGATAACTACCGCACCGCGCAGTATGCCGTCCGCGCCGGCCGTGCCCGCGGTCACCCCGCGGTGGTTCACCGCACCAACGGCTACCGCCACGAGGGCCGCGACCAGGACGACGACGGTGAGGGCCACCTGGGCCCGGAAGCGGGAGGCCCGCGGGACGAACGCCTCGACAAGCACTCCGAGGAGCGCGCCCCCGAAGACGATGAACAACGGCAACAGCGCCACGTAGTCGAGCGTCGCGGTGGTGAACGCCGCCGGCGCAGTGAGCAGGGCGGTCACTTCGAGCTCCCTTCAGCGGTGCCGGCAGCAGGTGCCGGATCCGAGGTATTCACCGAGGTGAGGATCGTCTTGACCGTCGGGTTGATGACGTCGAGGACCGGCTTGGGGTAGAAGCCCAGGACGAGGAACAACGCGATGAGCGGGATCGCGACCCACTTCTCCCGAAGGCTCAGGTCGGGGGTGCCGACCGCACTCTCGGGCTTGGGGCCGGTCATCATCCGCTGGTACATCAGCAGGATGTAGAGCGCGGCGAGGATGATGCCAGTGGTCGCGATGACCGTGAGCACCTGGTAACGCTGGAAGGTGCCCGCCAGGACGAGGAACTCGGAGATGAACGACCCGAGGCCCGGCAGAGCCAACGAGGAGAGGCCGGCGACAAGCCAGATGCCGGCCAGACCCGGAACGATG
>JBGAQV010000036.1:0-23385 GCA_044220505.1 Dermatophilaceae bacterium | reverse complement strand
TTGCACGTCACCACGTCGGCCTGATGCAGCAGCTCCGGGTATGCCGTGCCGGCGTCTCCCAGCCGCACCTCGACGTCCAAGCCGAGTCGGTCGCGGTTGGCCACCGCCCAGCCGTGCGCCAACGGGTCGATCTCCACGGCATAGACGTGCGCCGAAGGGCACTCGGCCTTGATCGCCAGGGCGATCGCCCCCGATCCGGTGGCGAGGTCGACCACGATGGGCTCGGGGTCCTGGGTTTCGACGCTCGCAGTAAGCGCGGCGAGCGCGAGCGAAACCAGCATCTCGGTCTCCGGCCGGGGGATGAAGACGCCCGGCCCGACGGCGAGGGTCAGCGAGCGGAAGTGGGCGGTGCCGGTGAGGTGCTGCAGCGGGACTCTGGTGGCACGTTCGGTGACGAGCCCGGCATACCGGTCGGGCAGGTCAAGGCCACCGAGGACGAGCAGCCGCCGGGCCTCCCCCGACTCGACGCCGAGCACGTGCGCCGCCAGCAGCAGGGCGTCGACGGGAGCGGAGGCGATCCCGGCGGCGTCGAGCGCCCGGGTCCCCCAGCGCACCGCCGCCCGGATCTCCCGAGGCGGCGCGCCGTCCCCGTCGAGCGGATCAGACGGGTCGTGCGGCATGGGCGAGCTCACGTGGACCCGCCGACTGCAGCCATCCGTTCGGCCTCGTCGGCGCCCATGCATGACTCGACCACCGGGTCAAGCTCGCCGTTGAGCACGATGTCGAGGTTGTAGGCCTTGAAGCCGGTGCGGTGGTCGGCGATCCGGTTCTCGGGGAAGTTGTAGGTGCGGATCCGCTCGGAGCGGTCGACCGTGCGGACCTGCGAGCGGCGGGCCTGGGAAGCTGCGGCGTCGGCCTCCTCCTGGGCGAGTTGGCGCAACCGTGCCTTGAGCACGCGCAGCGCGGACTCCTTGTTCTGCAGCTGCGACTTCTCGTTCTGGCACGAGACCACGAGTCCGGTCGGCAGGTGAGTGATCCGCACCGCCGAGTCGGTGGTGTTGACCGACTGCCCGCCCGGGCCGCTGGAGCGGTAGACGTCGATGCGCAGGTCGTTCGGGCCGATCTCCACCTCGTCGTCGGCGTCGTCGAGTTCGGGCATGACGAGCACACCGGCCGCGGAGGTGTGGATCCGACCCTGGCTCTCGGTGACCGGCACGCGCTGGACTCGGTGCACGCCACCCTCGAACTTCAGCCGCGCCCACGGCGCCTCTCCAGGACTCGGGGTGCCCTTGGCGCGCACGGCCAGGCGGACATCCTTGTAGCCGCCGAGATCCGACTCGGTGGCATCGAGCACCTCGGCTCGCCAGCCACGCTTCTCGGCGTAGCGCAGGTACATCCGCAGCAGGTCACCGGCGAAGAGCGCTGATTCCTCACCGCCCTCGCCCGCCTTGACCTCGAGGATGACATCGCGATCGTCGTCGGGGTCGCGAGGCAGCAGCAGATGGTGCAGTCGCTGCTGGGCCTGCTCGACAACGGACGTCAACGCGGGGACCTCGGCAGCGAAGGACTCGTCGACCTCACCCAGCTCGCGGGCCGCGGCGAGGTCGTCGAGGGCCACCGCCAGTGCCCGGTATGCCGCGACGGTCGGCGCCAGCGCGGCATACCTCTTGTTGGTGCGGCGCAGCGCGTTCTGGTCCGAGTGCAGCGCCGGGTCGGCCAGGGCCGCCTCGAGAGCGGCGTACTCAGCGACGAGCGGTTCGGCGGACTGCAGCAGCGGATCGGTCGTGGTCATCGGGAGTCCTTGGGGCAGAAGCGAGTCCGGCGCGGCGGCGCCGACTGGAGCACACGACAACGCCGGCTCGGCTGCGCGGACCCCGAGGGGTCACACGCGCCGAGCCGGCGTCACGGTCGCTACTTTCCGGCCTTCTTGCCGTAGCGGGCCTCGAAGCGGGCCACGCGCCCACCGGTGTCGAGGATCTTCTGCTTGCCGGTGTAGAAGGGGTGGCACTGCGAGCACACGTCGGCGTGGATCACGCCGTTCTTCGCGGTGCTGCGCGTGGTGAACGTGGTGCCGCAGGTGCAGGTCACCTGGGTCTGCCCGTAGGCGGGGTGAATGTCCTTCTTCACTGGGATCTCCTCGTCGATGAATGTGGTCCGGGTCGGCTGGCGCAGCGCCGTGAATCCGCCGTGAACCGGGCCAAGGAGTAAGTGTGCCAGACCTGGCGCACGCCGGCTAAACCGGCTGGTGACGGTGGGCATTCCCGCGGACATCCCGAGGGCCTTCCGCGCTGCGGCAGTAGCGTTTCCCGGATGGAGCGCTGGGTGGGTGTCGCGCACACCGGGTTCGTGCTGGCGGGGGTCTTTGCCTTCGCCGTGTCCGGAGCGCTGCAGGCGGTGCAGAAGCGCATGGATGTCGTGGGTCTGGCCTCCCTCGCGGTCGTCACTGCGCTGGGAGGCGGCCTGCTGCGTGATCTGCTCATCGGCGCGGTGCCGCCAGCGGCGCTCACCGACGGGTGGCTGCTCGTGGGCGCGCTGCTCGGTGCTGCCGTGGTTTTCCTCGCGCATGGCCGGGTGCGACTGCCGCGGCGG
Source organism: Dermatophilaceae bacterium (assembly GCA_044220505.1). Taxonomy (GTDB): domain Bacteria; phylum Actinomycetota; class Actinomycetes; order Actinomycetales; family Dermatophilaceae; genus Phosphoribacter. Next base: position 20,856 of record JBGAQV010000036.1, on the reverse strand, counting down.
CCGATGCTCGTGTTCGATGCCATCGGGCTCGGATTGTTCTGCGTCGAGGGCACCATCAAGGGCCTGGCCTTCGGCCTCGACCCGTATGCCGCGGCCGTGGTCGGCACTCTCACCGGCGTCGGCGGGGGCGTGGTGCGAGACATGCTCTCGAGCGAGGTGCCGTCGGTCTTCCGGCAGGGGTCGCGGCTCTACGTCGTCCCGGCCCTGGCCGGTGCCAGTGTCACGGCGGGGCTGGCCGCGTCGGCCTGGTGGTCGGTCTGGGCCTCGGTCCTCGTCGCGGGCTTGGTGTCCGCGGTGCGGATCGCGTCGCTGCGCTTCCACTGGAAGGCCATCGCCCCGCGGGACGTGCCACCGGCCTGACCGTGGCGTAGCGTGGAGTCGATGCGACACGGTTGCGTCATTCCCTATGCCACTGAACGTGAGTTCGTCGAGTTGGCCGGCCTCGCCGAGTGGTCCGGCTGGGACGCGGTCTTCTCCTGGGAGTCGGTCTGGGGCCAGGACGCCTGGGCGACCCTCGCAGCCGCCGCCGTGCTCACCTCTCGGGTGCGCCTGGGCACGTTGCTCACGCCGGCAGCACGGCACCGACCGTGGGACCTGGCCAGCCGGGTCGGCACCGTCGATCGGCTGAGCGCCGGGCGCGTGACAATGTGCGTGGGTCTCGGTGCACTGCAAGGGAATTGGCTGGCCTTCGAGGCCGATGAAGGACGCGCAACCCGGGCTCGCAAGCTCGACGAGTCGCTGGCGATCTATGCCGGACTGATGGCCGGACAGCCGTTCAGCTTCACGGACGAGCACTACAGCGCAGCGCCGGTCACCGAGTTGGTGCCGCCGGCTCCGGTGCAACGGCCACACCCGCCGGTCTGGGTCGTCGGCGCCCTCCACCTCGACCGTTCGGAGCAGCCCTCGCTGGACCGCGCCGCACGCTGGGAGGGACTGCTGCCTGCCGTCGTCGACCCGGCATACCGACCGATCACGATTGCGGAGACCCGGCGGGCAATCGACCACGTGATGACCCGTCGGGCCGAGTGGGGTCTGCCGACCGAGGGCTACGACGTCGTCATGGAAGGTGACACCTTCGGCGGCTTCCGATCACCGACGGGCACTCCCGCGGACTGGGAGGCGGCCGGCGCCACCTGGTGGGTCGAGAGCTGGTGGGACCTACCAGACGCGCCGGAAAGCGTCGCCGAACTGCGCCGCCGCATCGCGCAGGGCCCGCACCGCTGACCGCGCGACGCCCGCCCAACGCACGTATGCCGTCCGCTCGGGTGAGCGGACGGCATACCTGTCAGGAGTTCTACTCGGCGTAACGGTCGCCGTCAGTCGTCATCGTCGTCGAGTTTGATCGAGCTGGTGCGCTGCACCTGCACGAGGAACTCGACATTGCCCTTGGTCTTCTTGAGCCGGTCGATGAGCAGCTCGATGGCCTGCTGCGGGTCGAGGGCGGAGAGCACTCGACGCAGCTTCCACATGATCTTGAGTTCCTCGGCACCCATGAGGATCTCCTCGCGGCGGGTGCCGGAAGGGTTGACATCGACGGCGGGGAAGACGCGACGGTCGGCCAACTGGCGCGACAGGCGCAGCTCCATGTTGCCGGTGCCCTTGAACTCCTCGAAGATCACCTCGTCCATCTTGGAGCCGGTCTCGACCAGCGCCGTGGCGAGGATGGTCAGCGAGCCGCCCTCCTCGATATTGCGCGCGGCGCCGAAGAACTTCTTCGGCGGGTAGAGCGCCGAGGAGTCGACACCACCGGACAGGATGCGCCCGCTGGCCGGGGCCGCGAGGTTGTAGGCGCGGCCCAGCCGGGTGATGGAGTCGAGGAGCACAACGACGTCGTGGCCCAGCTCGACCAGACGCTTGGCCCGCTCAATGGCCAGCTCGGCGATCGTCGTGTGGTCATCGGCCGGACGGTCGAAGGTCGAGGCGATGACCTCACCCTTGACCGTGCGCTGCATGTCGGTGACCTCTTCGGGTCGCTCGTCGACGAGGACGACCATGAGGTGAACCTCGGGGTTGTTCGTCGAGATCGCATTGGCGATGGCCTGCAGGATGAGGGTCTTGCCGGCCTTGGGCGGGCTGACGATGAGACCGCGCTGGCCCTTGCCGATCGGAGACACCAGATCGATGATCCGGGTGGTCAGGACGCCCGGCGTGGTTTCCAGGCGCAGTCGCTCCTGCGGGTAGAGCGGGGTGAGCTTGGTGAACTCGACCCGGTTCTTGGCCAGCTCGGGGTTGGCGCCATTGACGGTGTCCAGGCGCACCAAGGGGTTGAACTTGGCGCGGTTGTTGCCTTGGGCCGCCTGCTGGATCTCACCGTCGCGGGGAGCCTTGACCGCACCCGTGACCGCGTCGCCCTTGCGCAGCCCCTGCCGACGGACCATACCGAGCGGCACGTAGACGTCGTTGGGGCCGGGCAGATAGCCCGAGGTGCGCACGAAGGCGTAATTGTCCAGGACATCGAGGATGCCAGCGACCGGCACCAGGACGTCGTCCTCGCTGATCTGCACGTCCTGCTCGGACAGGTCCTGACCGGATGGTGCCAGGCCCGTGCCTCGGCCGCGCTTACGGTCGCGACTGCGCTGGCGGCTGCGACGACGCCCGGAGCGGCTGTCACCGTCGTCGTCGTAGCGGTTGCCCTGCTGCTGACCCTGCTGGCCCTGCGGGTTCTGCTGCCGCTCGCCCTGCTGCTGTCGCTCACCTTGCTGGCCCAGGGAGTTCTGCTGCCGCTCGCCCTGTTGTTGACCTTGCTGCTGGCGGTCACCCTGCTGACCCGGTTGCTGACGGTCGCCCTGCTGCTGGCGGTCGCGGCGGTCATACCGCGAGGTGCGGTCCTGGCGCTCCTGGCGCTCCTGCCGGTCGCCCGCAGATGCAGCCGCCGGCGCAGCCGAATCCGACTCGACGCGGGCGGGCGCGGCGTCGGCCGCAGCCGCAGTCGGTGCGGCGGACGCGGACGACTCTGCCGCAGGGCGGGTGGTCGTCGCCGGCGCGCTGGCCCGACCACGGGTCCGCCGCGTCGCGCCACCCTGGGCGGACGATGCACCCGCCGCGGGGGCCGCCGTGGCGGCCGGTGCGGAGGTGGCGCCGGCAGCACCATTGCCGGACTGTCGGGCGGCGATGGCCGAGACGAGGTCGTCCTTGCGCATCTTGGTGGTGCCGGTGATCCCGAGCTTGGACGCAACGCCCTTGAGTTCGGCGACGTTCATCGCGGCCAAGCCGGAACGGGGCGCGCGGACTTGCGCTACAGCCCCGGTGGTGTCTGTCACGAAGGATCCTTCCCCTCGTTCGTCGGCCCGCGGAGAGGGGGCCGGGTGTGCGGCCAGGTGATGCCTGGCCATGGATGACCTCATTCCGCAGCCGAGCGCAGCGCGCTCACGGCAGCATGACTGCCGATGTCAGGAAGAGGATGCGCCCGCTATCGGAGCCGTCGGTGCCGAAGCTGAATGGCCCCTCCCGCGCGGTGCGAGCCCAATCTAACACCAAACCCACCGGCATACGGCCAGACGGCACACCCTTGTCAAGCAAGCGTCCATCGGCGCGCAGCTCACCGCGCGCTGACGGTCACCCCATGGGCCGGTATGCCGGGCACGAGCCGCCGCCAACTGTCGTCACCAGCGGTCACGTCGGCAGCTCGGTCGTGGGTCGTCAGCACGAGCACGCTCGGTCCGGCACCGGAGATCGTCGCCGCGTGACCGTCGGCCCGCAGCCGATCGACCAAGGCCATCGAGCCGGCATACGAGGGCCGCCTGGCCTCTTGATGCAGCCAATCGCGGGTGGCGGGCACGAGGAGTTCGGGCCGGCGCGTGGCCGCCTCGACCAGGAGCGCGGCGCGGGCCGAGTTGAGCGCGGCATCGCGCAACGGGATGCGCTCGGGCAGCAGGGCGCGGGCCGTGTGCGTCGCCAGGGTGGCCTCGGGCACGAAGACGATGGCGGTGAGATCGGGATGCAGCGGGAGCCGGACGGTCACGGTCGGGGACACTGCCGCCCCGGGATCGACGGCGTCGGGGGTGAACGAGAGCGTCATGCCCCCGAAGACGGCGGCCGAGGCGTTGTCCGGGTGACCTTCGAGTTCGCTGGCCAGGGAGTTGACGGCGTCGAGGTCGATGTGGATATCGCTGCCGGCGGCGCGACTGGATTGGCTGGATTGGCTGGATTGGCCAGGTTGGCTGTTCCGGCCGCGCTGGTCGACCCAGGCCGCCAGCCCGTGGGCCGCCGCGACCCCCGACACGATCGCGGTGGCCGACGATCCCACCCCCCGACCGTGGGGGACCGCGTTGCGAGTCTGCAGGAGCAGGCCCGCCGGCGAGTCGATGCCGAGCTCACGCAGACCGCGCACGAGCGACCGATAGACCAGATGGGACTCGTCGCGCGGCACGCCCTCGGCACCCGACCCTGCGACCTCGATGCGCAACCCCGGATCGTCGGTGACGGTGAAGTCGAGTTCGTCCCACACCCCCAGGGCCAGCCCGATCGAGTCGAAACCCGGGCCGAGGTTGGCGCTGCTCGCCGGGGTGCGCACCCGGATCGCAGCACCGCTGGGGACGACCGTCACGTCGGTCAGCCTTCCAGGCCGAGCGCCGCAGCGGCGGAGTAGGCGTCGACGGGGATGCGGGTGGGGGTCACCTCGGAGCCGTCGGCCTGGCGCAGCGCCCATTGCGGGTCCTTGAGACCGTGACCGGTGACCGTGCACACGATGCGGACCCCGGGCGGGACCGCCCCGGCCTCGGCCGACATGAGCAAGCCGGCCACCGACGCGGCTGAGCCCGGCTCGACGAAGACGCCCTCGTGCGCCGACAGGATGCGGTGGGCGCCGAGGATCTGCTCGTCGGTGACGGCCTCGATGCGCCCGCCCGAGTCGTCGCGCGCGGCGACGGCCTGAGCCCAGGAGGCCGGGTTGCCGATCCGAATCGCCGTGGCGATGGTCTCGGGCTGATCGACCGGGTGGCCCAGGACGATCGGCGCCGCTCCAGCAGCCTGGAAGCCCCACATCTGGGGCAGGTGGGTGGCCGGGCCACCCGTGGCCGCTGCTCCAACTCCGCCCGGGGTTCCACCGGCATACTCGCGGTAGCCCTGCCAGTAGGCGGTGATATTGCCCGCGTTCCCGACCGGAAGGCAGTGGATCTCGGGGGCGTCGCCGAGGGCGTCGACGATCTCGAAGGCGGCCGTCTTCTGGCCCTCGATGCGCGCCGGGTTGACCGAGTTGACCAGCTCGACCGGATAGGACTCGGCGAGTTTGCGCGCGACGTTGAGGCAGTCGTCGAAGTTGCCCTCGACCTGCAGCAGGGTCGCCCCGTGGGCGATGGCCTGCGACAACTTGCCCATGGCAATCTTGCCGTCGGGCACGAGCACCGCGCAGGCCATTCCGGCCTTGGTCGCATAGGCCGCCGCGCTGGCGCTGGTGTTGCCGGTCGAGGCGCAGATGACGGCCTTGGCGCCATTGCGAGCGGCGACCGAGATCGCCGTCGTCATGCCGCGGTCCTTGAAGGAGCCGGTCGGGTTGAGTCCTTCGTACTTGAGGTAGACCTCGGCGCCGACCCGCTCGGACAGGTATGCCGCGGGGATGAGCGGGGTGCCGCCCTCCAGCAAGGTGACGGTCGGGGCTCCCGCGAGCATCGGCAACCGATCGGCATACTCGCGGATGACTCCGCGCCACTGGTGAGCCATGTCAGACACCTTCCACACGCATGACGGAGTTGACGCCGCGGACGATCGGCAGCGCGGCGAGGGCGTCGACCGTGGCCGACAGGGCCGCGTCCGGCGCGGCATGGGTGACGACGACGAGGCTGGCCCGCGCCGACGCGCGCCCTTCGCCTGGGGCGTCCGGGTCTGCGGGCACCTGCTGCTGTCGCACCGTCTCGATGGAGACCTCGTGGTCGGCGAACGCGCTCGCCACCTGAGCCAGGACGCCAGGCCGATCCGCGACGTCGAGGCTGATGTGATAGCGGGTGAGGGCCTGCCCCATGTCCAGGACCGGCAGATCGGCATACGCGCTCTCCCCCGGGCCACGGCCGCCGCCGACGCGGTGCCGCGCGACGGCGACGATGTCGCCGAGCACGGCGCTGGCCGTCGGGTCGCCACCGGCGCCCCGACCGTAGAACATCAACTGGCCGGCCGCGTCGGCTTCGACGAAGACCGCGTTGAAGGCTTCGCGCACGCCGGCCAAGGGGTGGCGGCGCGGCAGCATCGCCGGGTGCACGCGCACGGACACGCCCCCCGAGGTGGGTCCGTCGGCCCCGTCGTGGGCGTCGACCCGCTCACAGATCGCCAGCAGCTTGACGACGCAATCCATGTCGTTGGCCGCCTGGATGTCGGCCGCGGTGACCTCGGTGATGCCCTCGCGGTGCACGTCGCGCCCCGACACTCGGGTGTGGAAGGCCAGCGAGGCGAGGATCGCCGCCTTGGCCGCGGCGTCGAAGCCCTCGACATCGGCCGTGGGGTCGGCCTCGGCATACCCGAGAGCCTGCGCCTGGCTGACCGCCTCGGCGAAACCCGCTCCCGTCGTGTCCATCTTGTCGAGCACGTAGTTGGTCGTGCCGTTGACGATGCCGATGACCTTGCGGACGCTGTCGCCGGCGAGCGACTCGCGCAGCGGGCGCAGCAGCGGGATCGCCCCCGCGACCGCAGCCTCGTAGTAGAGATCGACCCCGTGCTCGCGCGCGGCGGCATAGAGGGTGGGGCCGTCCTCGGCGAGCAGGGCCTTGTTGGCGGTGACGACCGACGCGCCGGCCTGCATGGCCGCGAGGATGAGCGCGCGCGCGGGCTCGATGCCGCCGATGACCTCGACGACGATGTCGGCGCGAGTCACCAGCCCGGCCGAGTCGGTGGTGAACAGGGCGGGATCGACGCCGGCCTCGGGGCGGCTGCGACCGGCCCGGCGCACGCCGATGCCGACCAGCTGCAGGGGTCGCCCGACCCGGGCGGTGAGATCGGCCGCGTGCTCGGTCAGCAGGCGAACGACCGCTGAGCCGACGACACCGCAGCCGAGCAGCGCGACCCGCAAGGGCGCGACCCCCGGGGCGCTCGGTTCATGAGTCTCATGAGTCACGGTGCACCATCATCCCCGATCACCAGACATCGAGAGCCAAGAGGTCCTCGATGGTTTCGCGGCGCACGATGAGGCGGGCCTGACCGTCGGTGACGGCGATGACCGGCGGGCGCGGCGTGTGGTTGTACTGGCTGGACAGGGCCCGGCAATAGGCGCCGGTGCCAGGGACCGCGATGAGGTCTCCTGGGGCGATGTCGGCGGGCAGGTATTCGTCCATGACGACGATGTCGCCGCTCTCGCAGTGCTTGCCGACCACGCGAGCCACCCGCGGCGCCCCCACACCCACTCGGTTGGCCAGCGTGCAGGAGTAGTCGGCGTCATAGAGCGCCGTGCGGACGTTGTCGCTCATCCCCCCGTCGACCGCAACATAGAGCCGGTGGGCCCGGTCATTGACCTGCACGTCCTTGACGGTGCCGACGGTGTAGAGGGTGAACGTGCTCGGTCCGACAATCGACCGGCCCGGCTCGATCGAGATCCGGGGCACTCTGGCTCCCGGCACGGCGTCGGCCAGCGGCTTGAGCTCCCGGCGGACCACCCCGGCGAGCTGGTCGCCGAGTTCGGCGGGGGTCATCGGGCTGTGCTGGCTGGTGTAGGACATGCCATAGCCGCCGCCGAGGTCCATCTCCGGCATGAGGTAGCCGTGCTCCGTGGCCACCTTGACATGCAGTTCGACCAGGCGCCGAGCGGCGATCTCGAAGCCGCTCACGTCGAAGATCTGACTGCCGATGTGGCTGTGCAGGCCGAGCAGCTCGAGCCGGTCCTCGGCGAGCACGGCCAGCACGGCTGCTTCAGCCTGCCCGCCGGCCAGGCTGAAGCCGAACTTCTGGTCCTCATGGGCGGTCGCAATGAACTCGTGCGTGTGCGCCTCGACACCCACCGTGACGCGCACCATGACCGGCGCCACGACATCGAGCTCGACGGCGATGGCCGCGACCCGCTCGATCTCGTGGAAGGAGTCCAGGACGATGCGGCCCACGCCGTATCGCAGCCCCGCGCGGATCTCGTCGACACTCTTGTTGTTGCCGTGCATCCCGATCCGCGCGCCCGGGAAGCCCACCCGCATAGCCACCGACAGCTCACCGAGCGAGCACACGTCCAGGCACAGGCCCTCGTCCATGACCCATTGCGCGACGGCTGAGCACAGGAACGCCTTGCCGGCGTAGTAGACGTCGGCTCCGGCGAGGGTGCGCTCGAACGGAGCGGTGAACTCGTCGCGGAAGGCCCGCGCCCGCCGCCGGAAGTCCTCCTCGTCCACGACGTATGCCGGTGTGCCGAAGTCACGGGCCAACTCGGTCGCCGACACCCCGGCCACGGCCAGAACTCCCCCGGCGTCCCGGGTGACCCCCTGGGACCAGAGTTGCGGCAGCAGGGCCATGACATCGTCCGGGTAGGGCAGCCACTGGGGCGCTGCCCCGTAACCCTCGGCATGCAGGGCCCCGGCCTCGTGTGCGCGCATGGCTCATATCCTTTCGCGGGCCACGATGCCCAGGCCGGACATTCCACGCTCCAAGACACCGGCCGTCGCGCCCGCGAGCAGCCTGGGCCGGAGCCCGCCGTCGGACAGGTGCGGGGGCACCTCCCCCTCCCAGACCAGGTATGCCGTGGCGACGGCTTCCAGCGCGGCCCAGGCCTGCTCGGGCCGCCCGGCGGGATCAAGCCGCCGGGGCGCGTCGAGCAAGGCCGCCACGAGGTCAGCTGCCGGTACCGGCCGATCCAGAGCATCCAGGGCATCCAGAACACCCGAGCCACCCGGCACACCCGCCGGTTGGTGACGGGCCTCCGATGTTGGAGGTATGCCGTCCGCCTCCCCCCAGCGGGCTCCCACCGCGTCCCGGCGCGCTCGGGCACAGGCCAACTGGAGCCGGAAGATCGGGTCGTCGAGAGTCAGGCGGGTCCCTGTGAAGATTCCAGAGGTGGCTCGGGCAGCGTGGATTCCGGCCTCGGCGAGACCTTCGAGCCCTGCGACGACGGCCGCCCGGGTCAGTCGGATGACGAGGGTAGCTCCCTCGGAACGGGAGTCGTCGAGCAGGTGAGCCAATGCGCGGTCTGTCGCCACGGCATACCGGAGCTGTTCGGCATCGCACCCACTCCGGCCGGGTTGGGCGGTGCGCCACTCTCGCGCCCCCGCTCCGGCGCGACGCAACGGAGCTGCCTGACGGTCCCGCGCGAGCACTGCGATGCGCTGGGCCAGGTGCCCGAGCAGGTTGCCCGTGAGCACCGGTTCCATGCCGGGCAGCTTAGGCTGATACCCTCCTCCGGGCGCGACTTCCCAGCGGCCCAGAGAACAACGGCTGACGGCGCAAGCTCGTCGGCCCCCGTAGCTCAGGGGATAGAGCACCGCCCTCCGGAGGCGGGGGCGCAGGTTCGAATCCTGCCGGGGGCACCACAGGGCACTCGATCTCAGGCGAGAGTCATCCTGAAACCGAGTCGGCATCATCACCGTCAAGTGGCCCAGGGTCGCGCTGGGTGGCGTCGCGGACCTCGCCGACCAACTCCTCCAGCACATCCTCGAGGAAGACGACGCCGCGAATCTGCCCGTCCGGGTCCTGCACCCGGGCGACGTGGCTGCCCGAGCGCTGCATCGTCGCGAGCACGTCCTCCACCTCGTCGGTGCTGGCCACTGTGGCCAACTGGCGCACCCGGGCCAGGGGCACCGGCGCATCCCAATCCTGCTCCCCGGCATACAGGACGTCCTTGAGGTGCAGATAGCCGGAGAGCACGCCATCGGCGTCGCGGACCGGATAGCGCGAATAGCCCTTGCGCGTGACGAGCCGTTCGACGCGCGCTGGGGTCGCCTTCGGCCCGAGGGTGACGAGCCGCTCGATCGGCACTGCGACATCGCCGGCCGTCTTGTCGCTGAACTCCAGCGCGCTGCGCAGCAGCCCGTGCCGGTCCTTCTCGAGCAGCCCTTCCCGGCCGCTCTCCTCGACGATGTGCGCGACCTCGTCGACGGTGAAGGCGGAGGCGATCTCGTCCTTGGGCTCGATCCGGAAGATGCCGCGCACCAGGGCCTTGGCGATGCGCTCCATGACCCGCACCAGGGGCCGCAGCGTGGTCGCGACGAAGAGCAACGACGGAACCAGCCACAGGGCCGCTCGGTCAGGCCCGGCGAGCGCGAGGTTCTTGGGGATCATCTCGCCGACTACCACGTGCAGGTAGACGACCACGAGCAGCGCGCCCGCGAGCGCCAGCGCATCGACCGCCACCGGGCCGAAAGGCAGCCTGGAGGTCCACGGCAGCAGCAGGTGGTGCAGCGTCGACTCGGCCAGCGCACCGAGTCCCACCGAGCACACGGTGATGCCGAGTTGGGCGGTGGCGAGCATCGACCCCATGTGCCCGAGGGCCTGCAGACACGTGGCGGCTCGGGCGTTGCCCGCTGCGGCCAACGGCTCCAGTGCGCTGCGCCGGGCTGCCATGGCGGCAAACTCGGCCCCGACGAAATACGCGTTTCCGATCAGCAAGCCCAGCGAAATCCACAGCGAGACAGCAGTATTCACTGCGTCTCACCCTCGCCGCTGAGGCCCTCGACCTCGTCCGACACCGCTTCGAAGCGCACCCGCGCGACCCGCCGCCCTTCCATGCGGATCACCCGCAGCTGCCAGCCGGGAAGGCTCACCGTGTCATCCACCGTCGGCACACGTCCCAGCGCCGCCATGACAAAACCACCAAGCGTCTCGTATGCCGGGTGCTCCGGCACAGGCGCCCCGATCCGGTGGGTGACCTCGTCGGGCCGCCACATGCCCGGCACCGACCACGCGCCGTCGGCGAGCTGATGGGCCGGCATCCGGGTGCGGTCGTCGTGCTCGTCGAGCACCTCCCCGACGATCTCCTCGACGACGTCCTCCAGCGTGACCAAGCCCGACGTGCCGCCGTGTTCGTCGACGACGACCGCCGTCTGCAGCCCGGAGTCACGCAGATCCTCCAGCAGCGGCACGAGGCGGATCGTCTCGGGAACCAGCACCGGCTCGACCATGAGCGCCGACGCGGGCACGGTCGCCCGCCGCTTGCGGGGCACCGCGAGCGCCTTCTTCACGTGCACCAGCCCGTCGACGTCATCGATGTCCTCCCCCACGACCAGGAAGCGGGAGTGCCCGGTGCGCCGGGTCAGCTCGATGACCTCCTGCGCCGACGCCGTGCGCGCGATCGAGATCGTGCGCACCCGCGGGGTCATAACATCGGCAGCGGTGCGCTCGAAGAAGGACAGCGACCGAGTCGCCATGAGGGCCGTATCGGCGGCCATGGTGCCGACCTCGGCCGAGCGACGGATGAGACTGGCGAGTTCCTGCGGGGTGCGCGCGCCCGACAACTCCTCCTGAGGCTCGATGCCGATGCCGCGCAAGAAGCCATTGGCCGAACCGTTGAGGGTCGCGATGAGCGGCTTGGCGATGATCGAGAAGACCCGCACCGGCCCGGCGACGACCTTGCCGACCTCGAGAGGGGCCGAAATGCCGAGGAACTGCGGGAGCAACTCCCCGAACACCATCGAGAAAAGCGTCACGAGCACGAGTGCCGCCGTCGTCGCGGTCGGCTCCACCCAGGCGGCGGGCAGGACAGCCGCCAACGGGCTGGTGAGCAACAGCCCCAGCGAGGGCTGGGCGAGATAGCCGACCAGCAACGTCGTGAGCGTGATCCCCACCTGCGCAGCCGAGAGCTGAGTGGAAAGCGCTCGGAGAGAACGCAATACGCTGCCCGCACGGGCGTCGCCGGCATCCAGGGCCCGCTGCACCGTCGGCCGGTCGAGGGCCACCAGCGAGAACTCCGTCGCGACGAAGACCGCGGTGCCGACCGTCAGGACGACCGCAGCGAGCAGGAGCAGCCACTCCACCATCAGCGGCCCTCCGTCGCGTGTCTGTTGGGTTCGGTCGGGTTCGGTCGGGGCTGGCCATTGGTCGCCCCGCGACACGATAACGGGCCCGGGCGACTGGGGCGTGTCCCTGAGCGCACCCTGAAACCACCCCGGTATGCCGGGCCCACGCCGAGCGAGCGTGCCCCGGCGGTGGTTGCATGGGACCTATGCCCGCTACCCACATCGGTTCTCTCCCATGACCGCCACTGCAGTTACGCCATCGACGGCCCCGAGCGCCGGCGTCGTCCTCGAGGTCACCGACCTCACCAAGGTCTTCGGCCAGTTGGCAGCCGTCGATCACCTCACCTTCACGGTTCAGCCCGCCCGGGTCACCGGCTTCCTCGGCCCGAACGGTGCCGGCAAGACCACGACGATGCGCATGCTGCTCGGGCTGGTCGCCCCGACCTCGGGCACCGCACTCATCGGGGGTCATCGTTACCGCGACCTGCCCAACCCGATGCGCGTCGTCGGATCGGCTCTGGAAGCCACGAACTTCCACCCCGGCCGCAGCGGACGCGACCACCTGCGGGTCCTGGCCGATGCCTCGGGCATCCCGACTCGCCGGGTCGACGAGATGCTCGACCTCGTCGGCATCCCGGCAGCCGCCCGGCAGCGCGCCGGCGGCTACTCCATGGGGATGCGCCAGCGGCTCGGGCTGGCCGCCGCTTTGCTCGGGGACCCTGCCGTCCTCATGCTCGACGAGCCGGCCAACGGCCTGGACCCCGAGGGAATCCGCTGGTTGCGTTCGTTCCTGCGTCACCTCGCCCACCAGGGCAAGACCATCCTCGTGTCCAGCCACATGCTCGCTGAGGCCGACCAGATCGTCGACGACGTCGTCATCATCGCCAACGGCCGCAGTGTGGCTCAGGGCTCGATGGCCGAGCTGCGCGGCGAACCCACGGTGTTCGCACGGTCTTCGGACAACGCCGCTCTGGCCAGCGCCTTGACCGCCCGCGGTGTCCTGAGCACGGCATCCGATGGTGGGCTGATCGCCCGCACCGCCGACCCAGCGCGGGTCGGCGACATCGCCTTGGCCGCGGGGCTACCGATCCACGAGTTGCACCCGTTGGCCTCCGACCTCGAGGACCTGTTTTTCCGGCTCACCGACACCCCCGAGAACCGCAACCGCAACCTCGGCGGCGACATGGGGGCCGGCACCGGGCCTGGCGGGCCGCCCCCCTGGCAGCCACCGCCGCCGAACGCCGGCCCTCAGCCCCAGCCCATGCTGCCCGTTGTCAGCCCGGAAGCCGGTGACCCCCGATGACCGCCGCCATCACCTCGGAGTTCCGCAAGTTCTTCACCACCCGACTGTGGTGGGGCATGGCGATCGGGGTCTTCCTTGCCGGGGCGGCATTTGCGGCCCTCTTCGCCCTGCTCGACCCCACCCCCGAGATGACCGGCGGGGTCGATGTCCCCAACTTGAGCAATGTCAGCCGGGTCAGCTCGGTCTACACGGGGGGCCTGAGCGTGTCCTACCTGCTCACCCTGTCGATCGGCATCATGACGATCGGTAGCGAATATCGGCACAAGACCATCACCAGCACCTTCCTGGCCACCCCCCGCCGGGTCAAGGTCATGGTCGCCAAGGTCGTCTCCCTGATCGGCATCGGCGCGTTCTACGGCATCGTCAGCCTGGTCGGGGCGGTGGGCGTCGGCGCGAGCATCATCGCCGCCCGCGGGTTCTCGCCCTTCCCGAGTTCGTCGATCTGGCGCACGTTGGCGCTGAGTCTGCTCGTCCTGGCGGTGTGGGCCCTCATCGGTCTGGGTGCCGGCATTCTCATCCCCAACCAGGTGGCCGCGCTGCTCATCTCGATCGGGCTGGCCTGGATCATCGAACCCCTCGTTGGCTTCCTCATCGGCGCGCAGAGCTGGGGCAAGGGCATCGCGCCCTACTTCCCGTCGAATCTCACGACAGCGGTGCTGGACACCGGCTCGGCGGCAGGCAGCACCTTCACCCCGCTGGCCTGGTGGGCAGCGGCGCTCGTGCTGACCGGGTACGCCGCGGTGATGACCCTGATCGGCTCCGTCCTCACCGTGCGGCGCGACGTGAGCTGACCGGCATGCCGATCACACAGGTGCGGTATGCCGGGCAGCGACAGCGCGGCGGCCCACCCAGGTGAGTCAGAGACCACAACGCCCCCGGCCCTGCGGCCGGGGGCGTTGTGGTCTCACACACGCGCGGGACGCGTTCGCCCGGAAGGGGCCACGGGCTAGGCTGGGGCGAGCCGACAGACCAGCTGGTCTGTCGTGCGCTGCCCTGATGCGCGGCAGCGATGACCAGTGTTGTCCACGTCAACGTCGACGAACGAAAGAGGCGAGGCACGAGTGCCTGACCAGGCCAAGACCGGCAACCCGATGGGGGCTTTCGGGCCTAACGAGTGGCTCGTCGACGAGCTCTACGAGCAATATCTGCACGACCGCAACTCGGTCGACCAGGCGTGGTGGGAGTTCTTCGCCGACTACAAGGCCAAGTACGGCGCCAGCGCTGCGCGGCCGTCTGCCGCGGCCGCCCCGGCTCCTGCGCCGGCTGCCCCCGCCGCCGCGCCAGCTGCCCCGGCTCCTGCGCCGGCTGCTCCCGCACCGGCCCAGCCCGTCGCGGCTGCACCCCCGAGGACCGCTGTACCCGCCCCGACCCCTGTCACCGCGGCTCCCGCCGAGCCGGCAGTGCGTCCGGCTGCGAAGCCCGGTGCCCCGGCGCTGGCCCCGACCCCCCGTGACATTCCCGCTCCCGCCGCGCCGCCGCCTCCGAGCGAGAGCCAGACCCGCCCACTGCGCGGCCCTGCTGCGCGGGTCGTCGCCAACATGCAGGCATCCCTCGACGTGCCGACCGCCACGTCGGTCCGCTCGGTGCCGGCGAAGCTGCTCATCGACAACCGAGTCGTCATCAACAACCATCTGGCCCGCTCGCGCGGCGGCAAGGTGTCCTTCACGCACATCATCGGCTACGCCCTGGTCAAGGCCCTGGGCATCCTGCCGGCGATGAACCAGTCCTACGCCGAACTCGACGGCAAGCCGCTCGTCGTCGAGCCGGCTCACGTCAACCTCGGCCTCGCGATCGATCTGGCCAAGCCCGACGGCACTCGCCAGTTGCTCGTCCCCTCGATCAAGTCCGCCGAGACGATGGACTTCGTGGCCTTCTGGACGGCATACGAGGAGATGGTCAAGAAGGCGCGCAACGGCAAGCTCGCCGTCGAGGACTTCGCCGGGACGACGATCTCGCTGACCAACCCCGGCACCATCGGCACGGTCCACTCGGTGCCGCGCCTCATGCAGGGTCAGGGCGCGATCATCGGGGTCGGCGCCATGGAATACCCCGCCGAGTGGCAGGGCGCGTCCAACGACACCCTCAACCGCAATGCGGTGAGCAAGATCCTCACCCTCACCTCGACCTACGACCACCGCATCATCCAGGGCGCTCAATCCGGGGACTTCCTGCGGATCGTCCACCACCTGTTGCTCGGCGAAGACGGCTTCTACGACGAGATCTTCGCCTCGCTGCGCATCCCCTACGAGCCGGTGCGCTGGGTGCAGGACATCTCCGCAAGCCACGACGACGACATCAACAAGGTCGCCCGGGTCCAGGAGCTCATCCACGCCTATCGGGTCCGCGGCCACCTCATGGCCGACACCGACCCGCTGGAATATCGCCAGCGGCGCCACCCCGACCTCGACGTCACCTCGCACGGCCTGACCCTGTGGGACCTCGACCGGCACTTCGCCACCGGCGGTTTCGGCGGTGCACCATTCCTCAAGCTGCGCCAGATCCTCGGCATCCTGCGCGACTCGTACTGCCGCACCGTGGGCATCGAGTACATGCACATCCAGGACCCCGAAGAGCGCCAGTGGATCCAGGACCAGGTCGAGGGCGGCCACCCCAAGCCCAGCCGCGACGAGCAGATGCGCATCCTGCGGCGGCTCAACGCCGCAGAGGCGTTCGAGACCTTCCTGCAGACCAAGTTCGTCGGACAGAAGCGCTTCTCCCTCGAGGGCGGCGAGTCCGCCATCGCGCTGCTGGACCGCATCTTGTCCCGCGCCGCCGAAGAGCGCCTCGACGAGGTCTGCATCGGCATGCCGCACCGCGGTCGGCTCAACGTGCTGGCCAATATCGCCGGCAAGTCCTACGGGCAGATCTTCCGCGAGTTCGAGGGCAAGCAGGACCCCACGTCGGTGCAGGGCTCGGGTGACGTGAAGTATCACCTCGGCACCGAGGGCACCTTCACCAGCGAGGACGGCTCGCAGACCCGGGTCTACCTCGCGGCCAACCCCTCCCACCTGGAGGCTGTCGACCCGGTGCTCACCGGCATCGTCCGCGCCAAGCAGGACCGGCTCAACCTCGGTGGCGAGGCCTTCACGGTGCTGCCGATCCTCATGCACGGGGATGCGGCCTTCGCCGGTCAGGGCGTCGTGGCCGAGACCCTGCAGCAGTCGCAGCTGCGCGGTTACCGCACCGGCGGCACTATCCACATCATCGTCAACAACCAGGTGGGCTTCACCACGGCGCCGTCCTCCTCGCGCTCGTCCGTCTACTCCACCGACGTCGCGCGGATGATCCAGGCACCGATCTTCCACGTCAACGGTGACGACCCCGAAGCGGTCGTGCGAGTGGCCGAGCTGGCCTTCGAGTTCCGCCAGCGCTTCCACAAGGACGTCGTCGTCGACATGATCTGCTACCGGCGCCGGGGCCACAACGAGGGCGACGACCCGTCGATGACCCAGCCGCTGATGTACAACCTCATCGAGGCCAAGCGTTCGGTCCGCAAGCTCTACACCGAGTCGCTCATCGGCCGGGGAGACATCTCGGTCGAAGACGCCGAAGCCGCGTTGCGCGACTACCAGCAGCAGTTGGAGCGGGTCTTCTTGGAGACTCGCGAGGCGACCACCCACGCCGCCGCAAGCGATGCCGGCAAGAGCCACGGCCTGGAGAAGCCGACCGCGCAGGTGCAGGACGACGCCAGTCGACACCGCGACCCCTACCACACCGGCATCTCCCAGGAGATGCTGCTGCACCTGGGCGACGCCTGGGGCAAGGCTCCGGAGGGCTTCACGGTCCACCCCAAGCTCAAGGCCCTGCTCGACCGGCGCGTGGCAATGGTTCGGGAAGGCGGGATCGACTGGGGCATGGGCGAATTGCTCGCGTTCGGCTCGCTGCTCATGGAGCAGACGCCGGTGCGGCTCACCGGTCAGGACAGCCGCCGCGGCACCTTCGTGCAGCGTCATGCCGTCCTCATCGACAAGCACAGCGCCGAGGACTGGACCCCTTACCTCTACCTCTCGCCGGATCAGGCCAAGTTCTGGGTCTACGACTCGCTGCTGTCCGAATACGCCGGGATGGGCTTCGAATACGGCTACTCCGTCGAGCGGCCCGACGCCCTCGTGCTCTGGGAGGCGCAGTTCGGTGACTTCGCCAACGGCGCCCAGACGATCGTCGACGAGTTCATCTCCTCCTCCGAGCAGAAGTGGGGTCAGCGCTCGTCGGTTGTCCTGCTGCTCCCCCACGGCTACGAAGGACAAGGACCCGACCACTCCTCGGCCCGCATCGAGCGCTACCTGCAGCTGTGGGCGCAGGACAACATGACGATCGCCTACCCCTCGACGCCTGCCTCGCACTTCCACCTGCTGCGTCGCCAGGCCTACGCCCGGCCGCGTCGCCCGCTCATCGTCTTCACCCCGAAGTCGATGCTGCGGCTCAAGGCCGCGTCCTCGATGCCCGAGGAGTTCACGACGGGCGGCTTCCGGCCGGTCCTGCCGGACACGGCGACTCTCGACAGCCAGGCGGTGACCCGGGTCATCCTCTGCTCGGGCAAGGTGGTGTGGGAGCTCGAGGCCGCTCGCGCCAAGCGCGAGGACACCCAGACGGTGATCCTGCGCGTCGAGCAACTGGCGCCGATCCCGGCCCAGGAGATCGCGGCCGCCTTGCGCGCCTACCCCAACGCCGAGATCGTCTGGGTGCAAGACGAGCCGCAGAACCAGGGCGCCTGGCCGTTCATGGCACTCAACCTCCCCGAGTTGCTCGCCGCCCAGGGCGAGACCCGGGGATTGCGGGTCGTGTGCCGCGCCGCGTCGGCCTCCCCGGCCACCGGCTCGCACAAGATGCACGAGATCGAGCAGGCCGACCTGCTCGAGCGCGCCTTCGCCCGCTGACCCACCAAGCACGAGCAGGTATGCCGTGCGGCTCACCCACCCGGGTGGACCGCACGGCATACCTGTCGCGGTAGCCTCCCAAGCGTGTACTTCACTGATCGAGGCATCGAGGAGTTGGCCAGCCGCCGCGGCGAGGATGTGATGAGCATGGAGCGGCTCGCCGACGCCCTGCGGACTTTCGTCGACGAGCACCCGGAGTTCGAGACAGCCATCGATCGGCTGGCCACCTGGCTGGCGCGGCTGGACGACGATGAGGGCTGGGACGCGGCCGACGATGACGGCGAGCTCGACGAGTCCCACCCGCTCGACCAGCCTCACGAGAAGGAGTGACCGTGGATTCCCACGCAGCGGGCGCGGGACCGGCCTGGCCCAGTGCCACGGACGGCAACCTCGGCCCGGAGTTCACCCCGAGCGCCTCCTTCAGCATCGACGAGGACGGCCGGCGCGACGTGGGCCTGTGCTTCGTCGGCGATTCGTTCACCGCCGGCTACGGCGATCCCAAGGCGTTGGGCTGGGTCGGACGCGTCGTCCACCGCAGCCAGCATGCGGACCTCGACCTCACGGCATACAACCTCGGGGTGCGCGGGCAGGACTCCGGTGACGTCGTGGCTCGCTGGCGCGCGGAGTGTATGCCGCGCTGGTCCGAGCGCCACGAACGCCGGCTGGTCGTCTCGGTGGGCCACAACGACATCCGGCACGGGCTGTCGACGGCCCGCTCACGGCTCAACCTCGCCAACGTCATCGACGAGGCCACCTCCAGTGGGATCAGCCCCTTCGTCGTCGGGGTGCCCCCAGCCGGCGACCCAGAGCTCAACGAGCGGATCCGGGTGCTCGTCCAGGCCCAGTCCGACGTGTGCTCACGGCGCGGAGTGCCCTATGTCGACTGTTTCGCCCCACTCGTCGGCCACGACCAGTGGCAGACCGATCTCGCGACCGGCGATGGCGTGCACCCGGGCCAGGCCGGCTACGGGCTGCTCGCGTGGCTGGTCCTGCACGGCGGCTGGGGCGCCTGGCTGCAGGTCAGCTGAGCTCACCGTCTTCGGAGCGGTCGGCTGCGGCTGATCCCGCGGCGGCGGCCGTGGCCTCCGCGCCGGCCGTGACGGCAGCCCAGATCGACGCAACGATCGCCAGGATCAGGGCAGCGCAGATGAGGTACTGACGGGATTCCCACATGCCCCACGCCACCGGGATGAGCAGCACATGCCAGACCACCGTGGGGGTGCCCGGCCAACCGGAGGTGCCCAGCCAGAGCTTGGCCAGCAGCGCCGCCCCGGCAGCGAACAGCAACACCAGAACGCCCTCAGTGAACACCCGCATCGGGTCGTCCAGCCCCCCACCGGCCAATCGCACCAGGGCGTAGACCCCGAACACCCCCATGACCAGGGCCTCAACCGCGCAGACGAGCGCCGCGGTGCGCCGGGCCGTGCTGGGTGCAACTGATGATGAGGCTGAGGTCACGCCCGCGATCCTACGTCCCACCCGTGACCAGGCGTATTGTCACCCCCGGGTCACCGGCGATCCCCGGGTTTGATCGGCTCGGGAACAAACGTGATGCATGTCCCGTTGCCTTGGCGTGCCCGCATGGGCCAATATAGGACGGTTGGCCTCCGAAGGACGTGAGTGCCAGGCGAGTGCCACATTTGAGTCTGCATTGGGGGTGGGGTTGTGATGGATCGCGCACGGCCGCAATATCGGTATCAGGACACGTCATCGGCACGACCGGCTTCACCTCCGGCCAAGAGCCGGGCCTTGCCCACTGACGCACGACCTCGACCAAGGAGCACGATCCTCATGGACTGGCGCGACCGCGCTGCCTGCCTCGATGAAGACCCCGAGCTGTTCTTCCCGATCGGGAACACCGGCCCGGCCATCCTTCAGATCGAGGAAGCCAAGGCGGTCTGCCGTCGCTGTGAAGTCATCGACACCTGCCTCAAGTGGGCTCTGGAATCCGGCCAAGACGCCGGTGTGTGGGGTGGCCTGTCCGAGGACGAACGTCGCGCACTCAAGCGCCGTAACGCGCGAGCGCGCCGGGCTGGCTGACCTCACCGATCGTCGTCGCGCCGTTTGGCCTCCTAGGTGGAGGGCAAACGGCGCAGTCGTGCGGTGAACTTCACGACCGTGCCGCCTGGTTGGGGGCTGGACCAACTGATCTTTCCCCGCAGATCCTGCACCAGTGACTGGACGATCTGGGTGCCCAGACCCGACCCGGCGAGGGTTCTCCCGGTCGGCAGCTTCCCACCGGGTAGCCCCGCGCCGTCGTCACTGACCGTGACCGTGAGGACGTCGTCCCCGTCACGGCTCGGCTTGCGCCGGGCATCCACGCGGACCGTGCCGCCGGTGCTGCCGACCCCATGTTCGACGGCGTTCTGGACCAGCTCACTGACGATCATCGCCAGCGCCGTGGCGTCCTCGGCGCGGACCCGTCCGAAGGACCCCACCCGTGCCGCGTCGACGGCGCCGCTGTGGGTGGTGACCTCCACGACAGCGCGAACTGCCCGGTCGGCGACCTCGTCGAACTCCACCGTCTCGTCCAGCCCACGGCTGAGTGTTTCGTGGACCAGCGCGATGGTGCCCACTCGGCGGACCGCCTCGGCCAGCGCCGCTCGGCCCTGGCCGTCGGGCATCCGCCGAGCCTGCAGGCGCAACAGTGCTGCCACGGACTGCAGGTTGTTCTTGACTCGGTGATGGATCTCGCGGATCGTCGCGTCGGACTCCGGCTTGAGGTCCGACTTTCCGGTGTCGAAGTAGATCCCGTACAGGGCGACGCGGCCGTTGTCGCGCAGGCCCCCCGCCCACGCCGCCGCGTTCGCCGTGACCGACTGCGTCATCG
>JBGAQV010000035.1:0-23996 GCA_044220505.1 Dermatophilaceae bacterium | reverse complement strand
CCGTTGCGCACCACGGGGATGGACTCCTCGCGCACCGGCTGGTCCTCGGACCACTCGGTGTCTCGATCGCGCAGCACCCGCTGGGTGATGTAGCTCTCCTGGAGCATCTTGGCTCGCCGGACCGATGCCCGGGCTCCCACCTGGTCTTTGACGTGCACGGTCTGGCCGGTCGTGGGCCGCACGTGGGCGACGGCATGCCAGGACTCGGCATCGATGCGCACCCAGAGGACGAGGTCGGCAAAGGACAGGTCGGAAACCAACTGCCAATCCGATACGACGAGCCGGACCCAGTCCTCCTCGGCCGGGGTCAGCGCAGCATGCTCGCGGACGAGTTCGGCGAGGGTCGGCACGGCCAGAGCCTAACCGTGCCGACACCTGCCGGGGCATCCGCAGTCCTGCGGCGCCCTGTGGTCACTACTCCGTCGCAGAGCTGCGCACGAATGCCCGGAGGGTCCGCAGCGCCACCGACAGCGCGGCGATGTTGGGATTCTCCAACCGCAGGATGGCCCGCAACCCCGAGCGAGCCCGGTCCAGCGCCTCGGCATTGGCCGTGGTCCACTCCCCGAACCGGGTCCGCGCATCGTTCCTCGGATTGCTCGTCGCCAGCACCCCACGCGTGATGCCGTCGAGCACGGCATACAGGTCGTCGCGCAGCGCTCCGCGAGCCAAGGCGTCCCAACGGTCTTCCCGCGGCAGCTGCGACACCCGGAAGAGCATGTCGTCGATGCCGAAACGCTCGGACGCGTGGTAGTAGACCCGGAGAGTGTCCTCGATGGGCGTGTCGGTGTCGTGCGCGATCCGGACGATGTCCAACAACGAGAAGACATCCAGCAGCGCTGCCGCGCGCATGGCGAGCGCCTCTGGCGTGCCACCTTCGACAAGTTCCTTGGCGCGCCGCTCGAGCCGGCGCCGTTCCGATCCTTGCAGCACCTGCGGGACCAACGCGGCATACTGCGCGATCGGCTCCTGGAAGAGCGCGATCTCGGCCGCGACGTCCAACTCGCCAGACCGGGTGGAGAGGAACCACCGGGTTGCCCGGTCGAGCAGGCGGCGCAACTCCAGGTAGAGGGTCGTCTGCGCGTCGGTCGTCACCCGGTTGTCCAGCGACTCGACCGTGGCGAGATAGTCGGCCAGCCCGAAGATCTCCCGGGTGATGACATAGGCACGCGTGATCTGGGCGGGGTCGGCGCCCGTCTCCTCGGCCGCCCGGAAGGCGAAGGTCGTGCCCGCCCGGTTGACCATGTTGTTGACCACGGCGTTGGTGATGATCTCGCGCCGCAACGGGTGCTTGTCCAGGCCGTCGGAGTATTCCTGCTGGATGCGGGTCGGGAAGTACTGCGCCAACGTCCCCTCGAACCACGGGTCGTCCGGCACGGTCGAGGCCAGGACCTTGGCCTTGAGGTCGAGCTTGGTATAGGCGACGACGACGGCGAGTTCGGGTGAGGACAGCCCCTTGCCATTGGCCAGCCGGCCACCGATCTCGGCGTCGCTGGGGAGGAACTCCAGGCCACGGTCGAGGTCGGCGTGGTTTTCCAGGTGGTTGATGAGGCGCTGGTGCACCGGCGCCATCTCGTAGGCCTGAGCGCGGGCGTTGCCCAGCAGGACGTTCTGCTCGTAGTTGTCGCGCAAAACCTGATGGGCGACCTCGTCGGTCATCGACGCGAGCACCGTGTTGCGCTGCTTGAGGGTGATGTCGCCCTCACGCAACAGCCGCCCCAGCAGGATCTTGATGTTGACCTCATGGTCGCTGGTGTCGACGCCCGCGGAGTTGTCGATGGCGTCGGTGTTGAGTCGAACTCCCTTGTTGGCGGCCTCGATTCGGCCCAACTGTGTGAAGCCGAGGTTGCCGCCTTCGCCGACGACCTTGACCCGCAACTGACCGCCGTCGACGCGCACCGCATCGTTGGCGCGGTCGCCGGCGGCAGCGTTGCCCTCGGACGACGCCTTGACGTAGGTGCCGATGCCACCGTTCCACAGCAGGTCGACGGGGGCCTTGAGAACGGCGTTGATGAGGTCTGCCGGAGTCATGCTCGTCGTGTCGGCCGGTAGCCCGAGCACCGCGATCATCTCCGGGGTGATGGCCACGGACTTGGCCGAGCGGGCGAAGACGCCGCCACCAGCAGAGATGAGCGC
Organism: Dermatophilaceae bacterium; assembly: GCA_044220505.1. Classification (GTDB taxonomy): domain Bacteria; phylum Actinomycetota; class Actinomycetes; order Actinomycetales; family Dermatophilaceae; genus Phosphoribacter. Next base: position 21,863 of record JBGAQV010000035.1, on the reverse strand, counting down.
GGAGTCGTAGTCGGCCCACGACGATCGGGGCAGGTCGAACAAGCGGCGCCGCTCGGCATACGAGGTCGCGGCGTCGGGGTGCGGGTCGATGAACACATGCCGGTGGTCGAACGCCGCGACCAGCCGGATGTGCTCGGAGCAGAGCATCCCGTTACCGAAGACGTCACCGCTCATGTCACCGATGCCGACGCAGGTGAAGTCTTGGGTCTGGGTGTCGATGCCCATCTCGCGGAAGTGGCGCTTGACCGACTCCCAGGCGCCACGGGCGGTGATGCCCATGCCCTTGTGGTCGTAGCCGACCGACCCACCGGAGGCGAAGGCGTCGTCGAGCCAGAAGCCGTAGTCCTGAGCCTTGGCGTTGGCGATGTCCGAGAAGGTCGCCGTGCCCTTGTCGGCCGCGACGACGAGGTAGGAGTCGTCGGGGTCGTGCCGCACCACGTCGACCGGCGGCACGATGCCGTCGCCGACCCGGTTGTCGGTGAGGTCGATGAGTCCGGAGATGAACCACTGGTAGGCACCCTTGCCCTCGGCCAACCAGGCGTCACGATCGACGGCGGGGTCGGGCAGGTTCTTGGCGAAAAAGCCACCCTTGGATCCGGTGGGCACGATGACGGAGTTCTTGACCATCTGGGCTTTGACCAGGCCGAGGACCTCGGTGCGGAAGTCCTCGCGGCGGTCGCTCCACCGCAGCCCGCCCCGAGCGACCTTGCCGAAGCGCAAGTGGACGCCCTCGACTCGAGGGCTGTAGACCCAGATCTCGAACATCGGCCGGGGCGCCGGCAGGTCGGGGATGGCCTTGGGGTCGAGCTTGAGCGAGAAGTACGGCTTGGGGGCCCCGGATGCGTCGGACTGGTAGAAGTTGGTGCGCAGCGCGGCGTTGATGACCGTGAGCAGCGAGCGGATGATGCGGTCGTGGTCGAGCGAGCTCACCTCGACGAGGGCGTCGAGGATGCGTTGGACGACCGCCTCGGTGGCCTCGGCGCGATCGGCACCGGCCAGACCGGCATACCTGCTGGGGTCGAACCGGGTCTCGAAGAGGTCCACGAGCATCCGGGCAATGCCATGGTTGGCGACGAGCGCCTGCTCGACGTAATCCTGCGAGAAGGTGGCCTGGGTCTGGCGCAGGTACTTCGCCAGCGCCCGCAGGATGCTCACCTGCCGCCAGGTGAGCCCGGCCTCGAGCACGAGGGTGTTGAAGCCGTCAGACTCGGCGTCACCACGCCAAACGGCGGAGAAGGCGTCCTGGAAGCGCGCCCGAATCGGCTCGCGTTCGGCACCCTCGCCCCAGACTGCCGCCGAGCTGGCCCGCAGCCCGAAGTCGTAGACATGGACGCCGGCTCCCCCGCCGCGGGTCAATCCGTAGGGGCGCTCGTCGGTGACCTCCAGGCCCATATGGGTGAAGACCGGGAGCACTGCGGTGAGCGAGAGCGGGTCGTGCCGATAGACCTTGATGCGACGCTCGCCGGAGGCCAGCCCCGGCTCCTGGTAGAGGTTGAGCTCGATCGACTGCGGGGTCTGCAGGGCCTCGATGCGCTTGAGGTCGGTCACCGCCACCCGGGCCGTGAAGTCCTCCTTGTATGCCTCCGGGAAGGCCCGCACGTATTTCGCGGACAGCCGGGCGCCGACCTCCTCACCGTGCTCGGACCGCACCGCCTCGACGAGGTCTTCCTCCCAGGTGCGGGTGGCATCGACGATGTCGCGCTCGAGCCCCTCGACGTCGACTGTGGGCAGAGCCGCTCCCTTGGGCACCCGGGCAACGAAGTGGACCTGCGCCAGGGGGGATTCGCTGACCCGCGTCGTGAAGTCGACGCTCTCGGCCGCGAAGGCAGTGCGGAGCAGGTTTTCGATGCGCAGCCGCACACCCGTGTTGTAGCGGTCGCGCGGCAGGAAGACGATCGCCGACATGAACCGGCCGTAGGTGTCGCGGCGCAGGTAGAGCTTGGTGCGCAGCCGCTCCTGCTGGTGCAGCACCGATTCGGCCACCTCGACCAACTGGTCCGTGCTGGTCTGGAAGAGCTCGTCGCGGGGGTAGCTCTCCAGAACCTGCAGCAGGTCCTTGCCGGAGTGGCTGTCGCTGCCGAACCCGACTCGCTCGAGCACCTCCCGTGCCCGGTCGCCGAGGATCGGGATGGCGAGGATGGACTCGGTGTATGCCGCGGCGGCCAGCAATCCGAGGAAGCGGTGTTCGCCGGTCACCTCGCCCTGGGCGTCGAAGGTCTTGATCCCGACGTAGTCGAGGTAGACCGGTCGGTGGACGGTGGCCCGGGAATTGGCCTTGGTGAGGATGAGCAGTTCCTTGTCGCGGGCTCGGGCCTGCGCCTCGGGGTTGAGCCGCGCGAATCCGGTCGACGCAGAGCTGTCGTAGCGCAGGAGCCCCAGGCCTGAGCCCGTGTCGGGCACGAGGACTGTTTCGCCCTCGGCCTCGTCGAGGTGGTACTGGCGGTAGCCCAGGAAGGTGAAGTGGTTGTCGGCGAGCCACTCCAGGAAGCGGATGCTCTGCTCGACCTCGGCTTCGGGCAGCCCAACCGGTGCATCTGCACGCAGTCCGTCGGCAAGCTCTCGGCAGTGCGCGCGCATCTTGGGCCAGTCTTCGACGGCGACCCGGACGTCGTCGAGCACGGCACGCAGGTCATCGGCGATGGCGGCACGCTCGGCGGGGTCGCTGACCCGGTCGATTTCGAGGTGCATCCACGACTCGGCACCGACGCCGAATTCGCCCTCGGTCTTGACGTCTGTGTCGCGCACCTCGACCAGGTGTCCGGCGGCGTCGCGCTGCACGATCAGCTGCGGGTGGACGACCAAGTGCATGGCGCGACCGCGGCGCGTCAGGGCCATCGCGACCGAGTCGACGAGGAAGGGCATGTCATCGGTGACGACCTGGACTACGGTGTGTCCGGAACTCCACCCCTGGGTCTCCACGGACGGGTTGTCGACGAGCACCTTCGCGGTGCCGAGCGGACGCTCACGGGCCAGGTCCTCGTGCGAGAGCGCAGCTCCTAGCAGGTCTTCGGGGGTGCGGGCCAGGAGATCCTCCGTGGCCACATGCCGGTAGTAGCGCCCCAGGAGGCCTTCGATTGCCTTCGGGGAGGACTTCTTCGCCAGGCCCGCTGCGGTGGTCAACGCATGGGCACGCGACTGCTCAAGCGACGTGGTCATCGTGTGAAACCCTGTTTTCTCGTCAGTCGAGGGCACCTCGTTGTGCCCCCATCTACCGAGCCTATCCGCAGTGACCACCGGGCGGGGATGGCCAAGGTCCCAGCCGGCATTAGGCTCGAGGCACCGCGAAACCCAGCTCCAGGAGAAAGTGCCCATGCCGTCGTCGACCTGTGTGGTGACCGGCGGCGCCGGCTTCATCGGGTGCGCGATGTCGCGCGGTCTGGCCGACCGTTTCGATCACGTCATCGCGGTGGACAACCTGCACCCACAGGTGCACCCCCGGCATACACGACCGGCCGCCCTCGATCCGCGGGTCGAGCTGCTCGTCGCCGATGTCACCGACGCCACCACCTGGGACGCCCTGCTCGGCCGGCATACCCCGCGGGTCATCGTCCATCTCGCTGCCGAGACCGGCACCGGGCAGTCGCTCACCGAGGCCAGCCGACACGGGATGGTCAACGTCGTGGGCACCACCCGCATGCTCGATGGGCTGGTCCGGCATGGTCAGCGGCCCGAGCGCATCCTGCTGGCATCCAGCCGCGCCGTCTATGGCGAGGGTGCCTGGACGGACACCTCGGGAGCGCTCCACTACCCCGGCCAGCGCTCGCGCGCGATGCTCACCGCGGGGCGCTGGGACTTCCCCGGACTCACCCCCCAGCCACATGACTCGGGTCGCGTCCACCCGGCCCCCACCAGCGTGTATGCCGGGACGAAGCTCGCGCAGGAACACCTCGTGATGGCCTGGGGTCTCGCGATGGGGGTCCGGCCAGTGCTTTACCGCCTGCAGAACGTCTACGGCGCAGGCCAATCACCGACCAATCCCTACACCGGCATCGTCACCCTCTTTGCGCGATTGGCTCGCTCCGGAGCCACCATCCCGGTCTACGAGGATGGGCTGATGCAGCGCGATTTCGTCTACGTCGACGATGTTGCGGCTGCGCTGCTGCGCGGGCTCGATGTCGCACCGGCCGAGCCAGATCCGCCCTATGACATCGGGTCGGGATCGTCGGTGACCGTGCTGGAGTTGGCGCAGGCGCTGGCCGCGCACTTCGGTGCCCCCGCACCTCGGGTGACCGGACAGTTCCGGGACGGCGATGTCCGACACGCCAGTGCCACCATCACGGCGGCGCAGCAGGCCCTGGACTGGACTCCCCGAGTCGGGCTGCCCGAGGGGATCGCCCGACTGGCCGAATGGCTGCCCCGCTAGGCCCCCAAACCTGGCCGCCCGGGCTTGTGGACAGCGCCCGGCCTCGTCCGACCGACTCACCTACACTCGCCGCATGCGCCGCACTCCCGCCAGTCGCAGCCGTGACGCCGTCCGCCTCGCGGTGGCCGCGGAGGCCAGGGAGGCCGCCCATGAGGTGTTCACCCTCGATCCGATCCTCGGCGACGCCTCGGCCCAACGGGCCGCGGACGCCTTCGTCGAGCAGGCCGCGATGTCCTTGGTGGTCCTGGCTACCGTCGCGGAGAGAACCTCATGACCGGGATTCCGGCCGGAGACCCGGCCTCGTGCTCCCACATGGGGGGCACGCTCCGGCGCCGGGCAGCGGGACTGGCCCAGACGGCATACCCGCTCCCGGCCGACAGCGCGACCGGGCGCCTCGCCGGGGCGGTCTGCACCCAGGTCGACCGGGCCGGCCGCGCGCTACAGGGCTACGCGCAAGATCTCGCTGAAGCCCTTGCCACGCACGAGCGGCTCGCCGTCCGGGCCGCAGCAGCCGGTCTCGATGTGCAGGGCTGGCGGGTCGTCGAGCCCTACGGAATCGTCACCGTGCCGACCATCCAGGCCCGGCGCGAAGCTGCCCCGGATCTGCAAGCCGCACTCGACCGCGGCAATGCCCGACTGGGCCGCGCCCGGGCCGCGGTGACGCGTGAGTTGCAGGCAGCCCATGCGGCCCTCGCGCAGATCGCGACGCGCGCCAACGTGCCGACCTGATCAGCAAGCGGCACTGCGGCCAAGTAGCCTGCGGGGATGCAGATCTCGGAGTCCTTCACCTACCCCGCGCCCGTCGAGACCGTCTTCGCGATGATGACCGACGAGGAGTTCCAGTCTCGTAAGTGCGAGGCAACCCACGCGATCGCGCACTCCGCGTCGTCGACCGTGACCTCGACGGAAGCCACCGTCGTGACCACCCGCGAGCTGCCGACCAACGGTTTCCCGGACTTCGTGCGCAGCTTCGTCGGCCAGACCATCCAGGTGGTCGAAACGATCAACTACCACCCGGTGGACGCTGACGGCTCGCGCATCGGCGACCTGCACATCACCATGGGCACCGCACCCATCGGCCTCACCGGCACGATCACGCTCGAACCGATTGGCGACGACACCCAGGTCACCGTCGACGGCGAACTCAAGGCCCGGGTGCCGTTCATCGGCGGCAAGGTCGAGGAGGCCGCGGCCCCCTCAGCGCTCGCCGGCATCCGCAAGGAACACAAGGTCGGGCTGGCCTGGCTGGCCGAAGAGCACTGACTGGTATGCCGTGCACTCGGGCGAGCGCACGGCATACCTGGTGTGTAGTAGGTAGCTGTCAGCCCATCGAGGGGTAGCGGTAGTCCGTCGGCGGCACGAAGGTCTCCTTGATGGAGCGCACCGAGGTCCAGCGCATGAGGTTCTGCGCGGCACCGGCCTTGTCGTTGGTGCCCGAGGCCCGGCCGCCGCCGAAGGGCTGCTGGCCGACGACGGCGCCGGTGGGCTTGTCGTTGATGTAGAAGTTGCCGGCGGCATAGCGCAGCACATGCATCGCATGGGCGATGGCGACCCGGTCCTGGGCGATGATCGAGCCGGTCAGCGCATACGGGGCGAAGGACTCCATCTGGGCGAGCATCGCGTCGTAGTCGTCGTCCTCGTAGACGTGGATGGACAGGATGGGTCCGAAGTACTCCACCCGGAGGCACTCGTCGGTGGGGTCGGCGACCTTGAGGATCGTCGGCCGCACGAAGTAGCCCTCCGAGTCGTCATAGGTGCCACCAGCCACGACCTCGATGCCGGGTGTCGCGTGGGCTCGGTCGATGGCGGCCTTGTGGTCGGCGAAGGCACCGGCGTCGATGACCGCCCCCATGAAGTTGCCCCAGTCGGTGACATCGCCCTGAGTGAGCGAGTTGGCCTCGTCGCACAGCGCCTGACCCATCCGGCGCCACAGCGACGCCGGAACATAGGCGCGCGAGGCCGCCGAGCACTTCTGCCCCTGGAACTCGAAGGCGCCGCGGATGAGCGCGGTGCGCAGCACATCGGGATCGGCCGATGGGTGCGCGACGACGAAGTCCTTGCCGCCGGTCTCGCCGACCAGGCGGGGGTAGGTGCGGTAGGTGCCGATGTTCTTGCCCACCGTCTCCCACATCGAGTGGAAGACCGAGGTGGACCCGGTGAAGTGCAGGCCGGCGAAGTCGGGCGAGGACAGCACGGCGTTGGAGAGCGTCGCGCCGTCGCTGGTCACCAGGTTGATCACGCCCGGAGGCAGGCCGGCGGCCTCCAGCAGTGCCAGCGTGTAATGCGCGGCGAGCTGCTGGGTGCGGGCCGGCTTCCACACCACGGTGTTGCCCATCAGAGCGGGCGCGGTCGGAAGGTTGCCGCCGATGGCGGTGAAGTTGAACGGCGTGATCGCGTAGACGAACCCCTCGAGCGAGCGGTAGTCGGAGCGGTTCCACACGCCGCGCGAGTTGAGCGGCGGCTGCTCGGCGAGCAGCTGCTGAGCGAAGTGGACGTTGATCCGCCAGAAGTCGATGAGTTCGCACGCCGAGTCGATCTCGGCCTGCGGCGCGGTCTTGCTCTGCCCGAGCATGGTGGCGGCGTTGAGGGTGGCGCGCCACGGGCCGGCCAACATGTCGGCGGCCTTGAGCAGGATGCTCGCGCGGTCCTCGAAGGCCAGGTCTCGCCACATCGGGGCGGCGGCCACGGCGGCGGCCACGGCCGACTGGGCCTGGTCGGCGCTCACGAGCTTCATCCGCCCGAGCACCTTGGCGTGGGCGTGCGGCTGGACGACGCTCGCCTCACGGCCGTCACCCATGACCTTGCGGCCGCCGATCGTACTGGGCAGGTCGATGCACTCGGAGCCGATGCGGTCGAGTTCGCGCTGCAGGGTGGCCCGTTCGGGGCTACCGGGGGCGTAGCCGAGGACCGGTTCGTTGACCGGGGCCGGCACGCGGGATTGGGCATCCATCGAGGGATCCTCCTCGTCGAGGGCTGATGGCCCTCATGGTGTCACCTTCCGCGCCCCGACTCACGTCCCCTGCCCTACCCCTGCGCCCCCCTGGTGCGTCCCGGGGCCGGTCCCCCGACACGTTCCCCTGCAGGTTCCTCACCGTGAGCCGGTATGCCGTGCCACGCTTGCCCCCGTGACTGACACTTCCGCGCGTCCCCAGGTGGCCGTGTTCGGCACCGGGAGCTGGGGCACGGCATACACCTCGGTCCTGGCCGCTGCAGGGTGCACGGTGCGGATGTGGGGCAAATTCCCCGACGAGGTCGACGACATCCAGCGCACCCGCACCAGCGCCCGCTATCTGCCCGATCTCGTTCTCCCGGAATCAGTTTCGGCGACCACCGACCCGGGTGAGGCGCTCGACGGGGCGCAGATCGCGGTGCTCGCGGTGCCGGCCCAGACGCTGCGCGCCAACCTGGCCGAGTGGGGCCACCTCCTGCCCGACGACGTCATCGTCGTCTCGCTCATGAAGGGTCTCGAGAAGACGACCTCACTGCGGATGAGTCAGGTCATCGACCAGGCCTGCCACATTCCGGCCGAGCAGATCGCCGTCGTGTCCGGGCCCAATATCGCTCGCGAGATCGCGGCGCGCGAGCCGGCGGCCACGACGGTCGCCTCGAGCCACTTGCCCACCGCACACACGGTCGCGGCCGCCTGCCACACGGCATACTTCCGGCCTTATGTGCACGACGACGTCGTCGGGGCGGAGCTCGGCGGGTGCGTGAAGAACGTCATCGCCCTGGCCTCCGGGATGACCGAGGGCCTCGGGATGGGTCACTCGGTCACCGCCGCGGTCATCACCCGAGGCTTGAGCGAGATGCGGGCACTCGGCGAGGCGATGGGGGCGCACCCGGCGACCTTCGCGGGGCTGGCCGGCGTCGGCGACCTCGTGGTCACCTGCCTGTCACCGCACTCGCGCAACTCGACGTTCGGCCGCAACCTCGGCAAGGGGCTCACCGTCGAGGAGGTCGTCGCGGTGACCCGTCAGACCGCCGAAGGGGTGGCCTCGTGCGCGGCGATGCTCGCGCTGGCCCAGGCCCATGGCGTCTCGATGCCGATCGTCGCCAACGTCACGGCGGTCGTCCACCAGGGGCGCACCGCGGTCGAGTTCGGTCAGGTCGTCCGCGACCTGCTCACGGCGGGCGAATGACCTTCGGCCATCGTCCGGCCCGGGACTTCCCCTACTTCGACGCGCCCCCGATCGGGCTGGCGCATCGCGGCGGGGCACTGCATCCCGACAACCGCGGCCGGGAGAACACCCTGGAGGCTTTTGCCACTGCGGTGGGGTTGGGCTTCCGCTACGTGGAGACCGATGTCCACGCGACCCGGGACGGCGTCGTCGTCGCCTTCCACGACGCCACCCTGGAGCGGGTCACCGACGGGTCGGGCGCCATCGCCGAGCTCACCTGGGAGCAGGTCTCGCGGGTGCGGATCGCCGGCCGGTATGCCGTGCCGCGCCTGGACGAGTGCTTGACCGCCTTCCCCGACACCCGGTTCAACATCGACGTCAAGGCCCCTGAGGCGGTGCGGCCGTTGTGGCAGCTCATCCAGGAGCGCGGCGTTGCCGATCGCGTCTGCGTGGGGTCCTTCTCCATGCAGCGCCTGCGCGCCTTCCGGAGACTGTCCGGGGGCCGAGTGGCGACGGCCGCCGGGCCGGCCGAGGTGGCCGCGCTGCGGTTCCGGCCGGGTCGGGTGTCCCCGGGACGGGACATCGGCCAAGTGCTCCAGGTGCCCGAGACGATCGTCTGGCCGGTCCGGCATACCGGGTCTTATGGCGCGGGGCGCACCGTCACCAGGCTCGTGACACCAGCCCTGGTGTCCCGGGCTCATGCGCGCGGCATGCAGGTGCACGTGTGGACCGTCGACGACCGCGACACGATGCGCCGGCTGCTCGATCTCGGGGTCGACGGGCTGGTGAGCGACCGGATCGATGTCCTGGCCGAGGTCTTGGCCGAGCGCGGGGCCTGGCCGCCCACATCCTGAGCCGCGTCGGGGGTTCAAACCGGTCACCCGCCCAGGGGTAATCTCGCGGAGTGACCGAGCCCTCCCAGCGCCACGCAGCGACTGCGCAGCGCACGGGACCGATGTCACCGGCATACCGGGTCGTCACCGTCGCGCTCGTGCTGCTCACGACGATGATCGCCTTCGAGGCCATGGCGGTCTCGACCGCGATGCCACGGGCCGCGCAGGAACTCGATGCCATCGGCGGCTACGGGTTGGCCTTCTCGTCGATGATGACCGCGATGCTGTTGGGGATAGTCGCAGCCGGGATCTGGGCCGACCGCTCCGGGCCGCTTCCCGGCCTGTATGCCGGGCAGACCCTTTTCGCGATGGGCACCCTGGGGTGCGCGCTGGCCTCGTCGTGGGGCGTGCTCATCGGCGGTCGGGTCGTGACCGGCGTCGGAGCCGGGCTGGTCATCGTGTCGGAGTTCGTGGCCATCGGGCGGGTCTTCCCGACGGAGCTGCGCCCGCAGGTCTTCACCTGGCTGTCGGCTGCCTGGGTGATCCCCTCGGTCGTCGGTGCGCCGGTGGCTGGGTGGCTCACGACCGTCGCCTCCTGGCGCTGGGTGTTCGGCATCGTCGTGGTGCCCGCCGTCGTGGCCGGCGCGCTGGTCCTGCTGCGGCGGCACGCCATCGGCGTCCCTCCCTCGGCCGACGAGAGCTCCGACGAGCTGGACCTGGCCGATCACCGCCGCACCGCGCGCCTGGGGACAGTCGTTGCCCTCTCGGCCGGATTGGTGCAGTTGGCCATCCACGAGCGGCAGGCCGCCGCCGCGAGCTCTGGGGCAGGGGCAGGCGCCGCATCGTTGGGGGGAATGCTGACCCTCGCCCTGATCGGGGTCATCGGATTGCTCTGGGCCACACCGCGATTGCTTCCGGCGGGGACGCTCGTCGCGCGGCGCGGGCTCCCGTCGGTCATCGCCTCGCGGGCGCTGTTCAACGGATCGTTCATGTCGACCGTGACGTTCTTGCCGCTCATGCTCGTGCAGCGCTGGGAGCTCAGCCTCACCATGGCCGGGGCGGTCCTGGCAACGGGCTCCGTCGGCTGGAGCACCGGGTCCTGGCTGCAGGGCCGGGTGCGCAGCGGCGGGCTGCAGCGCCGCGTCCAGCTCGTCTGGGGTGGCGCCGCCGTGCTGACGGTCGGCACGCTGGCCGTCATCGGAGCGGTCTTGATGCACGCCTCACCCTGGGTCTTCGCGGGCTGCATCGCCGTCTGCGGCCTGGCCATGGGCGCAGGCTCGACGACGCTGTCGGTGCTGGTGCTCGACCTCACGTCCGCTCAAGAACACGGCCGCGCATCGGCTGCCCTGCAACTGTCGGACGTGCTCGGCTCGGTCGTCGGGATCGGGGCTGCCACCGCGATCTTCGCCGGCGGCGACCACTCCGGTCGCGCGGTCTACCTGGCGATCTACGCTCTCCTCGCGGTCGTCGCGGCCCTCGCGGTGGTCACCGGACTGCGCTGTATGCCGTCTCACTCACCTGCCACTGCTGTATCCGCCAGCCGAACACCCTGACCCGACGGCGGCTGAGCCGTGGGACCGTGCCGAGGTGACACACAGCCATCCGGGGCCGGGCGACCAGCGGCAGCACCGCTATACCCATGGCCACAGCGCGGCCACGATCGCCTCCCACGCAGCGCGCACGGCTGCCGACAGCGCGGCATACCTCATGCCGATCCTCGCCCCCGGGATGCGCCTGCTGGATGTCGGGTGCGGTCCGGGCAGTGTCACGCTCGACCTCGCGCGCCTGGTGTGCCCGGGTCAAGTCGTCGGCTGTGACAATGCCCCCGATGCGCTGGATGCAGCGCGAGCGGCTGCGGTGCAGCGCGGTGACGCTGAGACCCGGTTCGTGGTGGGCGACGCACTGGACCTGCCATTCGACGACGGTAGCTTCGACGTCGTCCATGCCCATCAGGTGCTGCATCACGTTAACGACCCGGTGCAGGCGCTCCGTGAGATGGCGCGGGTGGCCTGGGTGGGTGGATGGGTCGCGGCCCGGGAAGCCGACTACGGCGCCATGGTGTGGTTTCCCGACGTGGCCGGCTTGCGGGAGTGGCGGGATCTCTACCAGGTCGTGGCGCGCGCCAACGGCGCGGAGCCCGACGCCGGACGGCGGATGCGCTCTTGGGCAACGAGAGCCGGGCTGACTCGTGCGAGCTTCTCGACCTCGGTCTGGACCTACGCCGACCCGGAGCGGTGCCGATGGTGGGGTGAGAGTCAGGCGCAGCGCTACAGCGGCGATGCGTTCGCCCAACAGGCCACCGCAGCTGGGGCCAGTCAAGCCGACCTCGACCGGATCGCTGCCGCCTGGCGCACCTGGAGTCTCTCCCCGGAGGCGTGGTTCGCCCTTCCCCACGGAGAGATGCTCGCTCAGGTCGGGTGAGTGATTCGGGAGCGTCTGTGGTCCAGTGGAGTCCCAGAACTGCCGGGGAAACCTTCCGACCCGCCGCGAAACCCAAGCCGGCAGGCCCAGATCTGCCGGGGAAACCTTCCGACCCGCCGTCAAATCTAGGCGCGGGCGAAGACCTGCCCGCGTTGGAGGTGGATCCGGGCCCAACGGCCGCAGCGATATACCTGCGCGACGCCAGCCGCGTCCGAGGGGCCACCTGCCGCCCCGGTGGCCGTGGCCGCTGAGCCGCCAGGCCCCCGGGGAAGCAACCCGAGGACCGACGCCGCGAAAGCCGCCCCAGTTGGGACCACCAACCCAGCAGACTGCTCAGGCTCGTCCGCTTCGCCAGCGCCATGGTCACGCTGGACGGGCAGCGGCGCAGCCCAGACCCGATGCCGCACCCCATCGACAGCGGCCGACCCGACGGCATCCGGGACGGCGCGCGCCACCGCAGCGATCCCGTCGGCGGCCAGCTCGGCCAGCACCGACTCCGCGATGGCGCCCACCCTCTCCCACGGACCCGCCAGCGGGAGCTGTCCGGCCCACGGCGCGTGCGCGGCGGCTGGAGGCACCGACAGGACGGTGTCGCCTGACAATCGGGCGAAGCGGTCGGTGAGCGCGCTCGCTGACACCACCACATCGCAGTCCGCCGCAACCGGGCCGGCGAGGGCGAACCCACGGTGACCGACAGCCGCCCCGCTGGCGAAGAGGCCCGATCCGGCCAGCACCCCGGCCCATACGCCCAGGACCGCCCCCCTGGTCACCAGTCGGACCGCGGCGTCGGCATCCGCAGCCCGGGCCCGGCGCACGAAGGTAGCAAGATCGGCATACCCCTGCGGATCGGGGAACTCCAGGCTGACCGTCACAGCGAGCGTCGGCTGCGCAGAGGCGCCGGATCCCCGAGGTGCACCTGGAGCTGGGAGCGTTCCTCCCCCGACATCCGCCGTGGCGCCCCGTCGCGCAGGTTGAACAGCGCCAGCGTCGTCTCGGCGACGGCATACCGGGTCTGACCGACGGGCTCCCGGTCGCGGATGACATACCCGATGTCGTAGCTGGCCCCGCCGATGCGGGTCACCCAGACGTCAACCGCGACCGGCTCCGGGCGGTAGTTCAACGGCGCCAGGTAGTCGATCTCGTGGCGGGCGACGACGATCCCGCGATCCAACTGCTCGAGCCCTTCCGGGAACCACTGGACCAGCATCGCCACGCGAGCGTCCTCTAGCAACCGCACGAACTGCACGTTGTTGACATGCCCATAGGCATCCATGTCCGACCAACGCAGCGGGACGAGGATCTCGGTGACCTGACTCATGGGGCCATTGTCCTACCCTCGAGGTCATGACCGATGCGCCGTTCGAGCCGGTGAGCGACCTGTTGGACCTGCTGGACCTGCGGGAGGGCCGGTCGGTGACGATGACCGTGCACTCCGAGTCCGAGGACCCCCACACGGCGCTACCACCCACTGCCGCAAGGGTTTTCGTCGGCTCCAGCCAGAAGCAGCGCTATCGGCGGATCTTCGGTGGCCAACTCCTCGCCCAGGCGATCGTCGCCGCTGCCCGCACGGTCACGGCCGACCCGGCCGGCGCGGGGCGTCCGATCCACTCGGTGCACACCTCGTTCCTCGCGTCCGGTTCGGATACCGCCGATGTCCACTACGTCGTCGAACCCCTCGGCGACGGGCGCTCCTTCTCCACTCGCCGCATCCTCGCCGTGCAGGACGGCCGACTGCTCGCGACCCTCACCGCGAGCTTCCAAGAGGTAGCCCCGGGCCTCGAGCACCACGACCCGATGCCCGCCGTCACCGCACCCGAGCAGCTGCCCGACGTCGCGGGGGCGCTGCACGGCATACCGGGCCCGTATGCCGTGGTGTGCATCCTCGAGGGCCCCATCGAGCTGCGGCACGTCGAGGGCAACCTGTATGCCGCGCCCGGGCCCGAGCAGACACCCAGCCAGAGCGTGTGGCTGCGCTCTCGGCGGACCCTGCCGGACGACCCAGCCATCCACGCGGCCTTCCTCGCCTACTCGACCGACTACTCGATCCTCGAACCGGTGCTGCGCGCCCACGGGGTGAGCTGGGCCGACCCGCGGCTGCGCCAGGCGAGCCTGGACCACGCCATCTGGTTCCACCGGCCGGCGCGCGCCGACGAGTGGGTGCTGCACGCCGGTCACAGCCCTTCCGCGTCGGGTGGTCGGGGACTCGGGATCGGGAGCCTGTATGCCGCCGACGGCCGGCTCGTGGCCACCGTCGCCCAAGAGGGCATGCTGCGCCTCAAGGGCTGAGCGCCCTGGACTAGTTTTGGGGCATGACGACCCCTCGCACTGCCATTGTCACCGGCGCCGCTCGCGGGATCGGTGCCGCGACCGCGCAACACCTGGCTGCCGCCGGGCATGCGGTGGGAATCCTCGATCTCGACGAATCAGCCTGTGAGACAACCGTTTCCGCAATCCGCACTGCTGGTGGGCGGGCCAGTGCGGTCGGGGTCGACGTCGCCGATGCTGCGGCCGTCGAGGCGGCCGTCGCCCGGGTCACCGACGAGTTGGGCGCCCCGACCATCCTGGTCAACAACGCCGGCATCACCCGTGACAACCTGTTGCACAAGATGAGCGAGGCCGACTGGGACCTCGTCATGAGCGTGCACCTGCGCGGTTCCTTCCTCATGGCCCGGGCCTGCCAGACGCACATGGTCGCGGCGAAGTTCGGCCGGATCATCAACCTCTCGTCCACCTCCGCGCAGGGCAACCGGGGCCAGACCAACTACTCCACGGCCAAGGCCGGACTGCAGGGCATGGCCAAGACGCTCGCGGTCGAGCTCGGCCGGTTCGGCATCACCGCCAACGCGGTCGCGCCCGGGTTCATCCAGACCGAGATGGTCCGCCAGACCGCCGAACGGATGGGTATGCCGTTCGAGGAGTTCCTCGCCGCAGCCGCCGCCAAGAACCCCTCCGGCCGGGTGGGTCAACCCGAGGACATCGCCGCGGTGGTCACCTTCCTCGCCAGCGACGCGGCCGGATTCGTCAACGGCCAAGTCATCTACGTCGCCGGCGGCCCGCGAGACTGAGCCGCCGCACGGCATACCGGGGCATGCGGCTAATCTCAGCAGGTGTGACCCCCCTGCACCCTGGATCCCCCGATTCCGTGCGCGACCTGCTCGAGGTCCTGGACCTGCAGGAGATCGGCCAGGCGCGAGTCCGCTACGAAGGGATGCCCGGCGACGACGAGACCGACCTTGGCGAGTTCTCGCCGGTGGTCTTCGTCGGACGCAGCCAGCGGATGCCGCATGGCCGGGTCTTCGGCGGACAGGTGCTCGCCCAGTCGCTCGTCGCGGCATCGCGCACCGTCGGGGAGATCAATGGGGTGACTCGTCCGATCCACTCGCTGCACGCCTACTTCGTCCGTGGCGGCGATGACAGCCACCCGATCAAGTTCCTCGTCGAGAAGGTGCGCGACGGTCGGTCCTTCTCGACGCGCCGGGTGCAGGCGGTGCAGTACGGCCGCACCATCCTGTCGATGGGGTGCTCGTTCATGCAGCCCGCCGACGGCATGGAGCACCATGACCCGATGCCGCCCGTGCCCTTCCCGGAGGACGTGCGCTCGCTCGACGAGGTGCTGCGCGACAGCACAGACCCTGCGGTCCGCTCCTTCTTCGCCGTCGAGCGGCCGATCGAGCTGCGCCACGTCGAGGGCAATATCTACACCAAGCCTGGTCGCAACCACATCGCCCGGCAGAACGTGTGGCTGCGCGCCCGGCACGAGTTGCCCGACGACCCGATCATTCACGCGGCGGTGCTCGCCTATGCCTCAGACTACTCCCTGCTGGAGCCGGCGCTTCGTCGCCATGGCGTGCACTGGATGGACCGCCGGCTGCGCCCGGCCAGCCTCGACCATGCGATGTGGTTCCACCGGCCGGTGCGCGCCGACGACTGGGTCCTCTACACGATGAGCAGCCCCTCCGCCCAGGGCGGTCGCGGCCTCGGGGTGGGGCGGATGTTCGGCCAGGACGGCACGCTCATGGTGACGCTCGCGCAGGAGGGCATGCTGCGGCTCAAAGAGCCCGGTATGCCGCACCCGCCCGCCGGCGCGTAGTGCGCCGCTCTCGCGGGAGGTCGGCTACAGACCCACACCCAGCGTGACGCCGCCATCGACGACGAGCGTCTGGCCGGTGATCCACGCCGCGTCCGCACTGAGCAGGAAGGACACCGCGCCTGCCACGTCATCGGGCACGCCGAGTCGCTTGAGCGGGTAAGCCTGGGCGACCTGTGGCTCGCGGCCGGCATACAGCGCCTGCGCGAAGCGGGTCTTGACCACCGCGGGCGCCACCGCGTTGACCCGGATATCCGGCCCGAGTTGCAGGCCGAGTTCCATGGTGAGGTGGATGAGGGCCGCCTTCGACACGGCATACCAGCCCAGAGCTCCGCTGGCGCCGAGCCCGGCGATCGAGGCGATGTTGACGATGGCGCCCGGATGGGCGGTGCTGCCGAGCCCTCGGTCGACGGCGGCTTTGACCCAGGCCGCGGCCGCGACGACGTTGGTATCGAGGATCTTGCGCGCCACCTCGGGCGGGGTGTCGAGCAGCGGCCCGTATGCCGGGTTGATCCCGGTGTTGTTGACGAGGTAGTCCAGACCCCCGAAGCGCGCGTGGGCCAGCTCGATGGCCGCGTGCTGGTGGTCGGGGTCGGCCGCGTTGCCCGCCAGCGCGACGGCATACAGATCGCCGCCCAACTGGACCACTGCGTCGGCGAGCGGCTCGGGGGTGCGGGCGGTCACGACCACCCGAGCGCCCTCGGCGACCAGACGTGCGGCGATCGCGAGTCCGATGCCGCGGCTGGCGCCGGTGACGAGCGCGACCGCGCCCTCGTGCTTTCGCACGATCGGCGCGGTCGCGGATCCCGGTGCAGGAGAGTCGGTCACAGGCCCAGATCGCGGCCGATGAGTTCCTTCATGATCTCGTTGGAGCCGGCCCAGATCTTGGTGACCCGGGCGTCCCGCCATGCGCGGGCAGCGCGGTATTCGTTCATGAAGCCGTAGCCGCCGTGCAGCTGCACGCACTCGTCGAGCACCTCGCTCTGCACCTGGGCGCTCCACCACTTGGCCTTGGCGGCGTCGATCGGCGAGAGCTTGCGCTGCGAGTGGGCCAGCACGCAGTCGTCGATGTAGGCCTCGGCGACCTCTAGCTTGGTGATCATCTCGGCGAACTTGAACTTGTTGTGCTGGAAGGTGCCGATCGGCTGACCGAACGCCTTGCGCTCCTTGGCGTAGCCGAGGGTCTCGACGAAGATCTGCTTGGCGTGCGCGATATTGGAGCAGGCCGCGCCGATGCGCTCCTGCGGCAGGCGCTGCATCATCGCGATGAAGCCCAAGCCCTCGGCGCCCAGCCGGTTGGCGTCGGGCACCCGGACGTTCTCGAAGAACAACTCGGCGGTGTCGGACTCGTCCTGACCGACCTTGTCGAGCTTGCGGCCGTTGACGAAGCCCGCCATGCCGCGCTCGACCATGAACAGCGTGATGCCCTTGGGGCCCTTGCTGGCGTCGGTGCGCGCGGCGACGATGACCAGGTCGCACTGGTAGCCGTTGGTGATGAAGGTCTTGGAGCCGTTGAGGATCCAGTCCCCGGACCCGTCGTCGGCGCGGACGGCCGTGGTCTTGAGTGCCGCCAGGTCGGAGCCGCCGGAGGGCTCGGTCATGCCGATCGCGCAGATGAGCTCACCGGAGGCCATGCCCGGCAGCCAGCGCTCCTTCTGCTCCTGAGTGCCCAGGTCGACGATGTAGGGCGGGCAGACGTCGGCGTGGATGCCGAAGCAGGCGGCCGTCGCGGCGTTGAAGTGGGCCCACTCTTCGGCCAGCACGGCGTTGAAGCGGTAGTCCTCGGCGCCGGCTCCCCCGAACTCCTCCGGGATGTCCAGGCCGAAGAAGCCCTGCTTGCCGGCCTCCAGCCAGATGTCCCGCGGGATGGACTTGAGGGAGATCATCTCCTCGACGCGGGGCTTGAGGGTGCGCTCGACGAACTCGCGCGCTGCGGCGCGGAAGTCCTCGTGCTCCTCGGTGTAGAGAGTGCGCGGCATGTGGTCCTCCCGGGACAGACTGCGGTAGCGAGCACGGCACGTCCGGCAGAACCGGACGCGCGCCGAGTCAGCCTTGACCCGCTCTGACCAGCCCAGATCGGTCCCGATCGGGCCTGTCCGGGACCTGGTCACCACAGATCGACGGCTGACTAAGCGCTTGCTTAGTCTTGCATAGGTGCGGCATGCTGTCCACATGTCGGCGCCCGCGAGCACGCTCTGGCCGCACGTCAGCGAAACAGCCGGCCGGCTCCTCAATGCCGCGGCAGCGGCCTTCGCCGACAAGGGTTTTCACGCGACGACCACCCGCGACATCGCGGCCGGTGCCGGCCTGTCCCCCGCCGGCGTTTATGTGCACTTCTCGTCCAAGGAGGACGTGCTCTTCCAGCTCAGCCGCACCGGCCACGAGGAGGCACTCGAACTCATCCGGCAGGCCGTCGCGAGTTCTCCGCGCCCGCACGAGCAACTCGCTGCCCTGGTGTCGGACTTCAGCGCCTGGCATGCCCAGAACTACGCCATCGCCCGGGTCGTGCAACACGAGTTCCCGCACCTGTCTCCGGAGCACCGTGTCGAGGTGCTGCGGATGCGCAAACAGATCGACGCGGCCGTGCGTGGGGTGCTGCGCGCCGGAGTCGCCTCGGGCGCGTTCACTGTCGACAACCTCGGCGACACCTCCCTGGCGCTGCTGTCGATCATCGTCGACGTCGCCCGGTGGTTCGCTCCGTCGGTCAAGCGCAGCCCCGCCCAGATCGGCGCGACGAACGCCGCGCTTGCCCTCCGGTTGGTCGGCTATCGGCCGACGCCTGGCTGAGAGCCGGTATGCCGGTGGGTCCCGACCCGAGCGACGGGCACGGCGCGCTCGTCGTGCCCGTCGCTGCACTGGAGGAGTTCGTCCGGGGCCGGCACGAGCACTACGACCCGGCATACCTGTCGGCGGACCCGAGCTTCGCGCACGCGCACATCACCCTGTTGGCCCCCTTCCCTGGCCTGGAGCAGATGCCCTCGGTCAGCGACACCGTCAGCGAGGTTCTTTCTGCGGCAACGCCGTTCGCGTTTAGGCTGGAACAGGTGGCCACCTTCCCCAATGGCATCATCCACCTGGTCCCCGAGCCGTCCGAGCCGTTCGCCGCGCTCACTCGCGCGCTGGTGGCGGCGTTCCCGGCATACCAGCCTTATGGCGGGCAGTTCGGGACGGTGAGCCCCCACCTCACCCTCGACGCCGTCGGGCCGGGGGTGAGTGAGCAGCGCGTGCGCGAATGGGTGGCGCCGCTGCTGCCGACCACCGGGTATGCCGGCCGCGCGCAGCTGTCGTGGTACCAGGTCGGCCACTGCCGCACCCTGGCGGGCTGGGAGATCGGGCCGGGGCATGGCAGCATCGGCGGATGACCAGCCCGACCTCATCGCGCCCGACGACCGACAGAGACACAGACGCCGCTGCCACTGTCGCTGTTGCCGCCCACGATGGGCATGTCGCCGACAGTCATGACCTCATCCGGGTCCACGGGGCGCGCGAGAACAACCTCAAGAACATCTCCGTCGAGCTGCCCAAGCGGCGATTGACCGTCTTCACCGGGGTGTCCGGGTCAGGCAAGAGCTCGCTGGTGTTCGCGACGATCGCGGCCGAGTCGCGGCGAATGATCAACGAGACCTACAGCACCTTCATCCAGGGGTTCATGCCCACTCAGGCTCGACCTGACGTCGACCTGCTCGACGGGCTCACCACGGCGATCATCGTCGGCCAGGAACGCCTGGGTGCCAACCCGCGCTCGACCGTCGGCACGGTGACCGACGCCAATGCGATGCTCCGGATGCTCTTCAGCCGGCTGGGTGAGCCGCACATCGGGTCGCCGAATGCCTTCTCGTTCAACGTGCCGACCGTGCGCGGCAGCGGGGCCGTGACGATCGATCGCGGAGACAAGACCCGCGCCACCAAGGCGACCTTCTTCCAGCTCGGCGGGATGTGCCCGCGGTGCGAGGGGCGCGGCGCCGTGAGCGACTTCGACCTCACCGCCCTCTATGACGCCGAACGATCGCTCAACGAAGGCGCGCTGACCATCCCCGGCTACACGATGGACGGGTGGTATGGCCGGATCTACCGCGGATGCGGCTTCTTCGACCCGGACAAGCCGATCAAGGACTTCACCCAGCGGGAGCGCCACGATCTGCTCTACAAGGAGCCGACGAAGATCAAGGTCGAGGGCATCAACCTCACCTATGAGGGCCTGATCCCCAAGATCCAGAAGTCCATGCTCGCCAAGGACGTCGAGGCGCTCCAGCCGCACATCCGGGCCTTCGTCGAGCGAGCCATCACGTTCCAGACCTGCCCGGAGTGCGAGGGCACTCGGCTGACCCCCGAAGCGCGCTCGGCCAAGATCAAAGGCATCAACATCGCCGACGCGTGCGCGATGCAGATCAGCGACCTGGCCGCGTGGGTCCGTACCCTCGATGAGCCCAGCGTCGCGCCGCTCACGGCGGGCCTCGGGCACCTGCTCGACTCCTTCGTCGAGATCGGCCTGGGCTATCTGTCGCTGGAGCGCCCGTCGGGCACCCTCTCCGGCGGTGAATCGCAACGCACCAAGATGATCCGCCACCTCGGGTCCTCGCTCACCGACATCACCTACGTCTTCGACGAGCCGTCGATCGGGTTGCACCCGCACGACATCCAGCGGATGAACGAGTTGTTGCTGCGGCTGCGCGACAAGGGCAACACCGTGCTCGTCGTCGAGCACAAGCCCGAGGTCATCGCCATCGCCGACCACATCGTCGACATCGGTCCCGGCGCCGGTACGGCCGGTGGGTCGATCGTCTTCGAGGGCGATGTCGCGGGGTTGCGCGCCAGCGACACCAGCACCGGCCGGCACTTGGACGACCGCGCCACCCTCAAGCCGGTATGCCGTCCGCGCACCGGCGCCCTGTCGGTGCGCGGCGCCTCGACCCACAACCTGCAGGACGTCGACGTCGACATCCCACTGGGCGTGCTGGTCGTCGTTACCGGTGTTGCCGGGTCGGGGAAGAGCTCGCTCATCCACGGGTCGGTCGCCGACCGTGAGGGTGTCGTTGTCATCGACCAGGGCGCGATCAAGGGCTCGCGGCGCAGCAATCCCGCGACCTACACCGGGTTGCTGGAACCGATCCGGAAGGCCTTCGCCAAGGCCAATGGGGTCAAGCCCGCGCTGTTCAGCGCCAACTCCGAAGGCGCCTGCCCGACGTGCAATGGCAACGGCCTGATCTACACCGAGCTCGGCTTCATGGACACGGTGACCTCGATCTGTGA
The DNA here is from genome assembly GCA_044220505.1 of Dermatophilaceae bacterium. Taxonomy (GTDB): domain Bacteria; phylum Actinomycetota; class Actinomycetes; order Actinomycetales; family Dermatophilaceae; genus Phosphoribacter. The sequence continues at coordinate 791 of JBGAQV010000035.1, read as the reverse complement.
GGACTGCGAAGGCAAGCGGTTCCAGGCCGCGGTACTCGACTACCACCTCGGCGGCAAGGACATCAGCCAGGTGCTCGCCATGCCGGTGTCGGAGGCCGAGGAGTTCTTCGCCGCCGGGCCGGCCCGCACCCCCGCGGCCCACACCATCCTGTCCCGGTTGCGCGATGTCGGTCTGGGCTACCTCAGCCTGGGCCAGCCCCTCACCACCTTGTCCGGCGGCGAGCGCCAGCGGCTCAAACTCGCGACCCACCTAGGCGAGAAGGGCGGGGTCTACGTCCTGGACGAACCGACCACCGGGCTACACCTGGCCGACGTCGAGCAGTTGCTCGCCCTGCTGGACCGCCTCGTCGACTCCGGCAAGTCGGTCATCGTCATCGAGCACCACCAGGCCGTGATGGCCCACGCCGACTGGATCATCGACCTGGGCCCTGGCGCAGGGCACGACGGTGGCCGGGTCGTCTTCGAGGGCACACCGACCGACCTCGTGGCGGCGAAGGCGACCTTGACCGGCCAGCACCTCGCCGCCTACGTCGAGGTCAGTCGCGGGTGAGCTTGCGGTAGGTGACCCGGTGCGGCCGGGCCGCCTCCGGGCCCAGCCGGTCGAGCTTGTTCTTCTCGTAGGCCTCGTAGTTGCCCTCGAACCAGTACCACTTGGCCGGGTCGTCCTCGTCACCCTCGTAGGCCAGGATGTGGGTGGCGACCCGGTCGAGGAACCACCGGTCGTGGCTGATGACCACGGCGCAGCCGGGGAACTCCAGCAGCGCGTTCTCCAGCGAGGCCAGCGTCTCGAC
>JBGAQV010000034.1:0-24368 GCA_044220505.1 Dermatophilaceae bacterium | reverse complement strand
GCGGCGTGAGAGCCCTTGCCTACCTGTTGCTTGGCCCGAGAACAGGTGTCAACGAGTGCGAGTGCTCGAATAGCCCAGCCGGCGCCACAGCGTGGCCGGGACGGTCGCATTGACCGTCCCGGCCACGGTCGTGCCGAGGGGCTTCGGCAGACCCGAGCGCGACGACAGGCCCTGCCCCTACATTGGGGCGATGCAGGCGACGATCACCATTGCCCAGGACCCCGCGGCGGATGCCCTGCTCTCGCGCGACCCGTTCGCGCTTCTTTGCGGCATGCTGCTCGATCAGCAGTTCCCGATGGAGCACGCCTTCCGCGGGCCCGCAAAGCTGCTCGATCGGTTCGGCACCCTCGATCCGCGGGCCGTGGCTGCGGCCGAGCCGGGTGCCTTCGCCGACCTGGCTGCCACGCCACCGGCGATCCACCGCTACGGCCGGTCGATGGCAGGTCGCATCCAGGCGCTGGCCGCCCATGTCATCGAGCACTACGACGGCGACACCGCACGCATCTGGACCGAATCATCCGACACGTCGGACCTGCTCGACCGGCTGCGGGAGCTGCCCGGATTCGGCGACCAGAAGGCGCGCATCTTCGCGGCGCTGCTGGGCAAACAACTCGGCGTGCAGCCGCTGGGGTGGCGCGAGGCGATCGGCCCGTATGCCGAGCCCGACAGCTACCGCTCGGTGGCCGACGTCGTCGACGCCGAGTCGCTGAGCAAGGTGCGAGCCTTCAAGCAGCACGCGAAAGCGGTCGCCAAGGCCGCAGCCCCGGCCGGAGCGAAGTCAACATCGAAGGCAACTGCGAGGGCAACCGCGAAGACGCCGGGCGGGCCGGCTGGGGAGACCGGCAATGGCTGAGACCGACTCGCTGGGCGTTGTCTTCCCCTTTACCGGTCAACGCCGCAGCACGACCGCTCTGGGTCGCGAGGTGCTCGTCGACGCACTGCGGGAGGTCGACCCGGTGGGGGCTCGGCTCGCAGCCGCGGAGACCAACTGGCGCACCGGCTATCCCGCCCATTTCCGGCGGCTGGTGGTCGCGGGCCTGGACAGTGGCCAGGCCGCCCGCACGATTGCGACGCACGGACTGGCCAGCATCGGCGAGCGGCTGAGCTGGGCCGCCCTCGGCGGCGTCGAGACCAGTCTGGCTGACGCGATAGCCGCGCGCCCCGGCCCGGCCCCGGCCGCGCCGGCCCGCCAGCTCGTCACCGAGACGGTGCGGGGCGACGGCATACCGGAGCATGTCGTGACGATTCCCTACCGGGGCACCCGACTGGAGGGCGGCGCACTCCTGCGGCAACTCGAAGACTGGACCACTCGGGGCATCATCGAGCCCTCGTGCGCGGCTGCCGTCGCCGAGGTGGCGGCCCATCCGGAGTGGCTCGACCTGTCCGACGTGCACTTGGTCGTGCTGGGCGCGGGTGCCGAGATGGGGCCGCTGCGTGCGGCGCTGCGATGGGGCGCCGACGTCTATGCCGTCGACCTCGCCCGTCCGCAGCTCTGGCGCGGGCTGCTCGAGGACAGCAAGAGGTATGCCGGGTGGCTGCACCTTCCCGCGCGGCCCGGCAGTGGGCGACTAGAGGAGCGGGCCGGGGTGGACCTCGTCACCGAGTGGCCGGCTGTGCGGCAGTGGCTCGACGGCATCGACGGGCGGCTGGTGTTGGGCAATTACGTGTATGCCGATGGCGCCGACAACGTCAGAGTCGCCGCAGCCGTCGATGCGCTCACCGCTGCGGTGTGCACGCAGCGGCCTGACACGGCACTGGCGTTTCTCGCGACCCCGACCGACGCCTTCGCGGTGCCGCGCTCGGTGGTCTCGCGCTCGGTTGCGGCCTATGACGGCGCCAAGCTCAGTCGAGCATTGCGTGGCCCGATGCGCGCGGTCAGTGGGGGGCGGTTGCTGACCCGCAACTACCTCCCGACTGCCGACCCCGGCATCAACGACAGCGTCGTGCCTCAGCAGGGGCCGAATTACTTGCTGGCCAAGCGAATTCAGCGATGGCGTGCCGCCGTCGAGCGAGACCGGGGGCGCACGGTGTCCTTCACGGTGGCCCCGCCCACTCGCACCAGATCGGTGGTCAAGAACCGGGCGCTCGCAGCTGCGTACGCCGGGGCCCACCGGTTCGGGATCGAGGTCTTCGAACCGGCCACCGCCAACACCTTGCTGGCGGTCCTGCTCGTCCACGACCTGCGCACCGGCCCGCGCAGCAGCGGCCAGGTATGGGTCGATGAGGCCGCGCACGCGGCGCACGGGGGGCTCTGGACGACGGCATACGAGCCGCGCAGCGCCCTGGGATTGGCGGCGCTGCTCGGCCTCGCAGCCCGCTGAGCCGGCGCGGGTGTGCACCATCCCCCAGGCGCTCGGACCCGGCTCCGCTACAATCCCCCCGTGCGTCACGCTCAGCCGGTCGTGCGGCCGGTGGCTCGGTGGGTGCAGGTGCCGGTCTTCGGTGCCGTCGCCATGCTGCTCACCCTCGGCGGCCACGTCGTCGGGCACGGTGACCCGCCAGCCTGGCCGGCGTTACTGTTGGTGGCCACGGGGTCGGCCGCCCTCAGGGCGGCCCTCGGCCGCAGCGTGCGATCGGTCCCCGGCATGTTCTTTGCGATACTCGCTGCCCAGGTGCTCGGGCACCTCATCTTCCTTGTCATGACGCCAGTGGCCCCCGGACAGGCGGTCGTCGGCCACCACGGCAGCATCCTGCTGCCCACCCTCGATGCCACAGCAGGCCCGCTGCTCGGCGGCGATGTCTGGATGTGGCTGGCGCACACGCTGGCCGCCGCTCTCGTCGCCGCATGGCTCTACCGCGGTGAAGCGCTCTCCGCGGCGCTGGCCCGCCGGGTGGCTGCCGTCGCGCGCCACGTGCGTCCCCAGCCGATCCCTCCGCTGCTGCCCGAGGTGCGGGTCTGGACACCCTCGGCTCCGGTGGTGCGCGGACGGCATACCGTCCTGCTCGATGCGCCCAGGCGCGGTCCGCCCGGTTCAAGCCGACCGAGCGTGAACCACGCTATCGGCGCGCCCTCGCGCCACCGCGGTCTGAGCTCCGACCGCACCCTCAACCCCTCGTCGATTCCGGCCGGGTGCCGGAGAAGGGACTCGCTATCGCGATCTCCGTTGATACCGAGAGACTGCTCGGTGCTGAATAGCCACGGTATGCCGCCCCGCTGTGACAAAAAGGGCGGCATACCTCTATGTGGGGGGTTGGGGCGGCGACTGTGGCCCGTTCGTGTCCTCGTTTTGTGCGTCCGGAAGTCGCTAGGAACGGACCCCTGGCCCCCCATAGCCTGAACCGTCGAGTCGTTGAGTGTCATCGGGGGAAGAAGATGTCGTCGGGAGTCGGGTCTCGCTCCGCTGTGTCCAGGCGCACCGTCGCTGCCGGATTGGCGTGGACGGTGCCCGCCGTCGTGCTCGTCGCGGGGACACCCGCGTATGCCGCATCAGGCGACATCGTCCGAGTGCTCGACAGCAGCGTGGCGTGCAAGATCACCGCAGGCGTCAAGCGGTACAAGTTCACCTTGGTCTTCGAGAACACCGGCACGACCGACACCACGCTCTGCGTGACCGCCGGGCAGATGTTCACCAACGCTGCCAACTGCGACGACCCCACCGTGGACGGCCTGCCGTCCTGCACGACGGTCGCGGCCGGGGCCATCGTGTCGCTGAAGTTCCTCTCGGAGGCGACCACGTGCTTGTCCAACGGCTACATGGCGCTCAGCTATACCTACACGCTCGTGGGAGGCACCACGGTCGCCGTGACGACCTCGGTCCCGTTCAACTCGGTGAGCCCCTGTTAATAGCCGGTGGCCTGCGATGTTCGGCAAATCGGTGCGGCGGCGGAAGGTCGGCAGGTACAGTCGCCATCTGGCAAGGTGACCGGTTTGGCGCGGGCACTCACGCCGGGAGATGACTGATGCTGCAGGTCGGTGCAGGATCCACAACTCGGGAGTCGGGCACAATCATGGCCAGCACGGCGCACGCGCGCGTTCCTCGTCGCACTGTCGCTCGGGCGGCGGCGTGGTCGGTGCCGGTCGTGACCCTGGCCGCTTCGGCCCCGGCGTTCGCATCGTCCAAGCCGGCGACCACGTCGACGATTGCGACCGGCTGCAAGCCGGCCGCCAGCCCCGGCAAGAAGTTCGAGATGCTCGTGACCATCTGCAACAACACGGCGCAGACGATGACGATCACGTTCCAGAGCATGACCGTCCAGCAGACCGGAACGACGTGGACGGCGTTGTCCGGGACGGTTTCCCCGACAACAGTCGCTGCCGGCCAATGCGCGAGCGTCCTGTTCACCGGCACCTTCCAGGACGCCTCTGTGCCGAACTCCGGCACCGCGACGCTGACGGTCGCTTATAACTGGACCTCCGGCACCGGCGGCACCGCCCAATCTGGCACTCAGACGGCCAGCGGGTCGCTGACCATCACGGGATGCTGACAGTGGGTGCACCCGCGACCGCAGCTGAGCAGCCCGGCCCGACGCAGGCCGAGTCGCGCGAGCTCGTCACCTGTGACGCGTGCGGCACGGCCCTGCCAGACGCGGCCGCGGACCAGCTGGCGTGGTCGGTGGGGTGGGAGCAAGGTCGCCAAGTGCACACCTGCCCGGACTGCGCGCGCCGTTTCGTGCGCAGCATCGAGGCCAAGCTCGACTCGGAGTGGTGGTAGGTAGGCCTCAGGCCGGGGAGCCCACCGGCGGAAGGTCCGACCCAGGGATGAGGGCATCGACCGTGGCCCGCCCGGGCACGGTCGCTCCCAACTGGCAGAGGACGCCGATCCCGCCGAGCCATACCCGGTGGATCAGCAGGTACTCGGCCGGCAGGTTGAGCCGCATCCCCACCGTGTAGTTGGGTTTGCGCGGGTCGTTGATGTGCGCGAAGACCTCACGCAACCACTCCCGGCTGAAGTGGAACTCATCGACCCGCAGCGGGGCCAGGAAGGGCTCGAGATACTCCAGCAGGCGCTCGGCATCGACGTCGACCCCGTCACGCACGAACCCGATCTCACGCAGGCCGGTGAGCGTCGATGCCGCATCGCCGTCGATCCCCAGGGTGAGCAGCCGCCCCATGTCCTCGGGCAGGCCGGTGGGCAGATGCTTCACGGCCCCGAAGTCGAGCACGCCGAGCCGCCCGTCGGGCAGCAGGCGGAAGTTGCCCGGGTGGGGGTCGGCGTGCAAGAGCCCGCATCGACCGGGTCCGTCGAGCAAGAACCGCATGTATGCCGTGCCGGCGGCATCGCGGTCGGCGGCAGGTGCGTCGTCGATCAGGCTCGACAGCGGCGTCCCGGGCAGCCATTCCGACACCAACACGAGTTGGCTGAACGCCACGACCTGGGGCACGGCGATATGGGGGTCACCGGCATACGCCTGGGCGAAGGCCTTCTGCGAGGAGGCCTCCATGCGGTAGTCGAGTTCCTCGGCCATCCGCCCGCGCAACTCCTCCAGCACCGGGTCGATGTCCAAGCCGGGGATCCAGGTCGTGGCCACCCGGGCGACCCGTGAGACCTGGGCGAGGTCGGACAGCAGCGCCTTGGCCGCCCCGGGGTACTGCACCTTGACCGCGACCGCGCGGCCGTCCTTCCAGATCGCCCGGTGGACCTGTCCGATCGATGCCGCGGCCACCGCGTTGTCGTCGAACTCCTGGAAGCGTGAGCGCCACCGCGGCCCGAACTCCTGGGTGAGCACGGCATGGACCCGGTCCGGCGGCAGCGCCGGGGCGCTGTCCTGCAGTTTGGTGAGCATGGCGCGGTAGGGAGCTGCTGCCTCCTCGGGAAGTGCGGACTCGAAGATCGACAGCGCCTGGCCGAACTTCATCGCCCCACCCTTGAGCTCTCCGAGCACGGCGAAGAGCTGCTCGGCCGCGCGGGCCTGCATCTCCATCGCCACCAGCTCGGCCGGCCGCCCGCCGATGCGCTTGCCGAGCCCCCAGGCCGCCCGACCGGCATACCCCATCGGCAGCGTCGCCAACTTGAACGCTCGGGACACCGCATTGCTGGGCAGGTCGCTCACCCCGCCATTGTCTCCCGGGATTCCTGGGACGCCACCCCAGGCGCTGTGGGGACGGCCGGAAGGCCGCCGCCGGGCTCGGGGTGGGAAGGGCACAGCGGGTGACGTTGCCAGCGCCGGTAGTCCACCCGAGGCCACGGCGTGCTCACCTCCACACTCACACCCACGGGCAGCCCGAACCCGTCGAGATAACCCGTGACGATGCTCGTGACGACGCTGGCGACGAACGGTGCGGCGGTGACATCGACATGGGCGATCGGTCCGGGTAGGTGAGAGCGGGTCTGGTGCAGCACGAGAGCGTGAGCGGGGTCGAGGTCGCAGTGGTGCAGCTCGAGGCAGCGCAGGCACGGCTGGTCGGTAGGGTGGCGGGCGACGAGGGGTCCGATCGACGCTCTCGCCCCCTCGCAGCGCACCGCCAGATGCGGTATGCCGTGCCGCAGCCACGGCTCGAGCCGGTCGGGGTCCAGATCAGGACGTCCGACGACGACGACGAGATCGACCGGTCGTCGACACGCGTGGGACACCTGATGGCCCAGCGAAAGGTCGTGATGGTCCAGTGCCCATTCCCCCTGGCAGACTCGCCCGAGGTGTTCTCGGCGCAGGGCTTGGGCGATCGCGACCGTCAGCGGCCCGTCACCGCCGACGAGGACGTGGCGCCGGCTGCGCCACCACAACATGGCCCGGTCGCGGCCCTGCCGATCGAGCGCCTCATGCACAGCCAAGAGGTCAAGCAACTCGTGCAATCGTGACTCGGGCAGACCCATACTGGCGGCGAACGCCTCCAACTCGGGGACCGACCGGGTGCCGTCCATGGCACGAAGCACCCGGGCATCGGCCCTGGTCAGCCCGCTGAGCACCACGGCGTCGGGATGCAGTCCCAACTGCACCGAGTCGATGCTCCGATGCACGGGATCGAGGTGGCTGGCAATGCGTGGCCGGGCTGGCATAGGCCCACCTTGACAGACCGCCCGATGTCACCGTTTCCGTCATCCACAGGCTCGGGAACAACACCGAAACAACACACCGGGGCTACCGCGAAGATCGCGGCAGCCCCGGCGATGGAGAGGTGTTCAGGCCTTGCCGAGGATGCGGTTGAGGTTGGTGCCGCACTCGGGGCACTTGCCCTTGGCCATCCGGCGACCGTTCTCGCTCACGACAACCTTGCCCTCCGCGGTGCGCTTGGTCTTGCACTTCACGCAGTAGAACTCATAGGTCTCGGTGGACACGGATTGATCTCCTTCGTTGTGGGTGGGATGCCCGCGCGCCGTCGGGCGGGTCGCTCGCCCCTCACCCTAGACCAGGACTCGGAGCGACCCGAACTCCGCCACGGCATCGCTACCCTCGGTTCATGAGCACGAAACTGCCGAGCACGAACCAACCCCCAGCGTGGGAGACGGCGTACGAGCATCTGTCCGCCCGTGCGCACACCGTGGGGGAGCGCCGCATCGCGGTGGTCACCCTCGACCAACCGGACAAGCGCAATGCGATGTCCGATGAGATGACCGCCTCCTGGGTGCGCCTCATGACGGGACTGCGGGAGGATCCGCAGCTGGCTGCGGTCGTGGTGACCGGTGCCGGACCGGCCTTCAGTGCTGGCGGCGACCTGTCGTGGATCGTGTCCCAACCCGACGCTCCGGTCATCGCCTTGCGGCACCGGATGTTGGCGTTCTACCGCTCCTGGCTGTCGATCAAGACCCTGGAGGTGCCGACGATCGCGGCGATCAACGGCTCGGCGGTGGGTGCGGGTTTCGCCCTCGCACTGGCGTGTGACCTGCGGTTCGCCGCAGCCGACGCCAAGCTTGCGGTCCCGTTCGCCACGCTCGGCCTGCATCCGGGGATGGCCACGACATGGTCGCTGCCCAATGTCGCCGGTTTCGCCGTTGCGCGGGATCTGTTGCTCACCGGTCGCGCGGTCACGGGAGCCGAGGCGCTCAACCTGGGTCTGATCTCGCGCTCGTTGCCGACAGCCGAAGTGCTCGACGAGGCGATCGCGGCTGCCACCGCCATCGCCCAGGCCGCACCGATCGCCATGACACTGACCGTCGCCGCGCTGCGGGACGGGGGCCACCAGAGCTTCGAGGACGCCATTGAGTGGGAGGCCCTGGCCCAATCGGTCACGCTGGCCACCGCCGACCTGCACGAGGGGATCGAGGCCGCGGCCACGCGACGCCGGCCACACTTCCGCGGACGGTAGGTGTCAGACCCGACCCGTACAGTGCCTGCCATGAGCCTGCCACCCGGTTCGTCCGCCCGCTTTCCCGGGCCAGACGGGCGAGATCTCCCCGTCGAGGTGCGCCGCAGCGCGCGCCGGCGCCGCACCGTGAGCGCCTATCGCGAGGCCGGCCGGGTCGTCGTGCTCATTCCGGCCCGATTCACCGCCGAGCAAGAGCGGGAATGGGTCCAGCGGATGGTCGCCCGCCTCGACCGCGCCCCGGCGCGGCGTCGTCGCACAGACGCCAATCTCGCCGACCGGGCCGCTGCCCTGTCAACGCGCTACCTCGGCGGCAAGGCCCGGCCGACTTCGGTGCGCTGGGTGGACAACCAGCAGCGGCGCTGGGGCTCGTGCACTCCCGCGGATGGCAGCATCCGCATCTCGTCCCGGGTGAGAGACCTGCCCGAATACGTCGTCGACTACGTGCTGCTGCACGAACTCGCCCACCTGCTCGTGGCCGGGCATGGCCCGGCATTCTGGGCGGCGCTGGCCGACTATCCTCGGTTGGAGCGGGCGCGAGGGTTCTTGGAAGGCGTGTCGTCCGCCAAAGGACTGGAGTGGGACGAGGAATGAGCGCCCGATCGGCGGGCTGGGTGCCGCAGCAACATGGCGCCTGGGCGATGCTGGCCAGCCCGCTGGCGCTAGGGGCGCTGGCGTCCGGCCTGTCGTGGATCCACCTGCCGCTGGCCGCGTTCTGGTTCGCGGGCTATTTCCTCTTTTATGCCTCGAGTATGTGGCTGAAGTCCGGACGCAAGGCTCGCTATCTGCCGGCCACTCGCGCGTATGCCGTGCTTGCGGCGGTCCTCGGGGTGACGACCGCGGCGGCACACCCAGGCCTGCTGCGCTGGGTGCCGTGGTTTCTCGTGCCGCTCGGGGTCGGTCTGTGGGCAGCGGCCCACCGCCAGGAGCGCGCCCTGTTGGCCGGTCTCACCACCGTCCTGGCCTCGGCGCTGATGACCGTCGTGGCCTACGACGCGGGCTCAGGGGAGGACCTGCGGCGAGCCGCAGTGCTGGCCCTGGGTCAGTTCCTCTACTTCGGTGGCACGGTCTGGTATGTCAAGTCGATGATCCGCAAGCGGGGCAACCTGCGCTTCCGCGGGCTGAGCGTGGGTTGGCATGCACTCTCGACCGTCGCGGTGGCAGCCTCCTCCCTGCCGTTGGCAGCCGTCTTTGCCATCCTGACCATGCGCGCGTGGATCGTGCCGCGCTTTTCGTTCTCTCCCAAGCAGATCGGCATCGCCGAGATCGGCAGCACGGTTGCGGTCGCGCTGGTGTCGCTCTTGACCGTCAGGTAACGGTCGGCTGTTGCCGCGTCAGCACCCGACGGCCCGCGGCCGCAAGCGCGCTCACCTCTGCGCTGGTCTCTTCGGGCAGGTCGGCCAGGGGCCACCAGCGCACATCGTGCGACTCACTGCTGACTCGTGGAGTGGCGCCGGGCGCAGTCACCCCGGCGAACCGCACATCGAGGTGTTCCCGGCAGCGACCGAAGGCCCCGATGAGTCGATGGCGGTCGAGTTGGGCCACGATCGGATCGATACGCACCCCATCGACACCGGACTCTTCGGCGACCTCACGGACGGCCGCGGCATACAGGGAGGCGTCCCCCGGCTCGAGATGGCCACCGAACTGCAGCCACACCCCGGCCTTGCGGTGGTGGGTGAGCAGCACCTGCTCCAGGCCATCGTCCAGCACCAGCACACTGGCGGTGAGGTGCTCCGGCGGGCCGGCCTTCGCGACCGCGCACGGGTGGCGAGCCAGGTGGGCGAGATAGTCGGCGCGCAACGCCGCCTGCGCCGGGTCGGGTGCCGACCACGCGCTCAGCAATGCAGTCGCATCATCATGCAACCGCCGGTATGCCGTCCGGTCACTCCCGCTCAGGGCGGCGATCTCGTCGTGAACCTCAGGCATGCGGATCAGGCAGGTGGGGCGGTCGGAGGCTCGTCGCCGAAGGAGGCCAGCAACGAGTCGAGCTCCGCGTCCATGGCGTCCCGAGCCGCCGGGGCACGCCGACGGTCGACATAGCCGAGCGGGTCGTCGAGGTCGACCGTCGTCGGAGCCAGATCGGGGTGAGCCCAGGAGCCGTCGCGCAGGCCGACCCCGCCGGCAGCCTCGAGAGCGGCCCACAGGTTGCGGGCATCACGCAATCGGCGCGGGCTCAACTGCAGACCCACGAATCCCGAGAACGCCTTCTGTGCCGGCCCGCCGAGCCGGCGGCGACGGACGGCTTCGCCCAGCGCGGCCGCATGGGGCAGGTGGGCGGAGACCGCCTGGTCGGTGATGAGGTCGACCCAGCCCTCGACCAAGGCCAGGGTGGTCTCGAGTCGGGCGAGCGCCGCTTGCTGGGCGGGCGTCGGGGCCCGACCGAACAGTTGGGCTTGCGCGAAGGCCTCCTGCATCGCCTCGGCGTCGGCGAAATCGACCGAGGACACTGCCGACTCGATGGCGTCGGTGTCGATGGTGATATTGCGGCCGTAGTCGCGCACGGCGGCTTCGAGGTTGGCGGCCAGCCAGGGCACTTGGGTGAACAGGCGAACCCGAGCCGCCTCGCGGACGGCCAGGTAGAGGCGCACCTCCGCGACCTCCAGGCCCAAGCCCTCGGCGAACTCGTCGATGGCCGCTGGCAGGAGTGTCACCGAGTGATCCGGCACCACCGGGAGGCCGACCTCGGTGCCGCTTACGACGTCAGCCGCCAGGGCACCCACGGCGTGGCCGATCTGGGCGGTGAACAACCCGGCCGAAACCCGCTCGAGCATCGGGGTGAACTGCCGCAGCAGCCCATCCATGGACATCCCCTGGGCGCCGATCCGGGCGGTGAGGTCCTCGGGGAGCCCGAGCGCGGCCAGGTCGGGCAATTCACCGCTGGCACCGAGGGCGTCCAGTTGCTTGCCCATGGCCGCGCTGCCTGCCGATGCGACCCCGGTGGCCACCGGCTCGAGCAACTCAACCCACGAGGGCATCGTCGCCTCCACCCACTCGGCCCGACTCCAGGCCCGGGCGAGCCCACCGGGGGAGTCGAACGAGGTCACCGGGTCGATCCACAACCGGGCGACGTCGACGGCGGACTGGACATCTCGTCGGGCCCCCTCAGTGACGCTGCGCTCTCCAGCCGCAGCGACGACCTTGCGGGCCAGGTCGGTCGCGCCAGCCAACCGCGCGCTCTCACCACCGTCCCCGAAGAGCATTCCCAACTGTTGCTGCAGCAGCGCGGCCTGCGGGGATGCCTCGGCGTCGCCCTGCATCGCGGCGAGGAATTGCTCCATCTCCGGCGGCAGTTGGGCGTCAGGACCCAACAGTTCACGCAGCAGCGCGGCGAAATCGGGCAACTGCTCGTCGCGGTCGGCCATGATGGCTCCTGGTTTCTCGGGTGCACTCCGAGGCTATCGAGTCGTGACACTCGACCGGGCCGCGGACTGACAGGATGGGCTCTGCAGAGGCAACAAGCAGGAGGCGGCGTGAGTTCCCCGACGCGACCAGGGGGAGTGCCCGGACAACCCGGTCAAACTCCCGTGCGCGTCGCGGTCGTCGACGCGACGAGTGTGCCTGCCGCCCGGGTGTTGTGGGCGCTCCGCCGGTGGCGTTCGAGCACGCCCGGGGCAGAGCACCCCATCGGGATCGCCACCGTGCCCGACACCACCACAGGGGTGCAGTGGCGGACCGCCGATCCGGCTGCGCCCGGGGTCCTCGCGGCGTTGGGCGATGTCGATGTTCTCGTGTGGGTGGCCGCAGAGACGGACCTGGAATCCGCTCTGCAGCGTCGGCCGACATCTCGCCGCGAGAGTCTCCTGCGCACCGCACAGACTCTTGTCACCGCTGCTGCCGCGGCCGGCATATCGCGCCTGGTGGTCGTCACCTCGGCCATGGTCTATGGGGCCGAGGCGGGCAATCCGGTGCCGCTGCCGGAGGACCACCCGCTGGGGGCGGCTCGCGACGGGGGCGTCGTCGGCGACCTGCTGGCCGTCGAAGACGTGGTGAGCGAGGCCCGGCGGGTGCATCCGCAGCTCGAGATCACCGTCGTGCGGCCGGCGGCTCTCGTGGGACTGGGGATCGACACGGTCGTCACCCGGCATTTCGAGGCGCCCCGGCTGCTCACCGTCAAGGGAGCCGAGCCCACCTGGCAGTTCTGCCATGTCGATGACCTCGCGACGGCCGTCGTCGTCGCCGCGACCCAGGACCTTGGGCCTGCCGTCACGGTTGCCGCGGAGGGCTACCTCGCCCAGGATCGGGTCGAGAAGATCTCCGGGATGCGCCGCATCCAACTCAGTCAGGCGACGGCGCTGGGCACGGCCGCCCGGCTGCACCGCTTCGGGGTGCTCCCCGCCCCGGCCAGTGAGTTGGCCTTCGCGATGTATCCCTGGGTGGTCGAGCCCGCAGTGTTGCGCGCCGCCGGGTGGCGACCGGCATACGACAACGAGACCTGCCTGGGGGTGCTGCTGGACGCCATCCGGGGCCGCCGCGCGCTCGCGGGGCGCCGGGTCGCCCCGAAGGATGCCGCCCTCGGTGCCGCGAGTGCGGCCGTGGCGCTGGTGGGGACTGCCGCAGTGCTACGCCGAGCCCGGCGTCCCTGAGCCAGGGTCCACCGCACGGCCATCCCCAGGAGTTCGGGGTAACCTCCCGCCTGGAGACCCACCCGACCCGCGGAGTCTCTCGATCGGGCGGACCCGTTCGACGATGGACATGACAGGAGCCCGCAGACCGTGACGCGCAGTCCTCGTGCCGTCCTGGCCGAGATCCGCACCGATGCCCTGTCGGTCGACGAGCTGCTTGCGGCCGTCCGCACCCCCGAGGCAGGCGCGGTCGTCGTCTTCGTCGGCCAGGTGCGCAACCACGACGACGGACGGTCGGTCGAGGTGCTCGAGTACTCCTGCCATCCGAGCGCGGCGCAGGTCGCCTCGGCCCTGGCCGATCGGCTCGCTGCGGATGGGCAGATCGCGCGGATCGCCGTGGTGCACCGGGTGGGTCGGCTGGAGATCGGCGACCTCGCGATCGTCGCCGCAGTCGCCGCCCCGCACCGCGCGAGTGCGTTCGAGGTTTGCCGTGCACTCGTCGACGAGTTCAAGGCCACCGTGCCCATCTGGAAGCACCAGGTCTTCACCGACGGTCGTGAGGAATGGGTGGGACTGCCATGACGCAGCCTCCGTTCCCGGGCCCCTGGCAGCAAACCCCAGCTTCAGGGCCGGCCGATCCCCGCGAGCCGGGGCCCGCGCCCGCACCGGAGGGTGAGGTGAGACGGCATACCAGGCAGGGGTGGTTGTCCAGGCCGGGGACGAGACTGGCCTTGGGAGCGATCGCCTCGTTCGGGGTCGGGCTGCTGGTGAGCTTCGTCCACCTGCCTTACGCGATTCTCATGCCCGGGCCGGCGACCGACGTGCTGGGCACCTTCGCCGCGGCCGACGGGTCGACCACCCCCCGCATCCAGATCAAGGACGCGAAGACCTATCCGACCTCGGGGTCGCTGGACTTCACGACCGTGCGGGTCGCAGGCGGCCCCGGCTATCCGGTCACCGTCGTCGACCTCGTGACCGCCTGGATCGATCCGACCCGAGATGTCCGGCCGGTCGACGAGATCTTCCCTCCAAACGCCACCAAGGAGCAGGTGGCCGAGGAGAACCGCGTCGAAATGGCCGGGTCGCAGCAGGAAGCCACCGCGGTCGCGCTGCGAGCGTTGGGCTACGCATTGTCGCCGGTCATCACCATCGGGTCGTTCGCGACCGATGCGCCGTCCAAGGGCGAACTAGCCGTCGGTGACGTCATCGTCTCGATCCAGGGCGCGTCGACCAAGGATGGGGCTGCGGTGCGAGCAGCCATCCAGCAGGCCACTCCGGGAGACACCATCGAGATGGTCGTCAAGCGCAACGGCGCGACGGTCACCACGCACCCCAAGACCGGGAAGGCATCCGACGGTCGCACCATTCTCGGCGTGGTGCTGCAGGGCGGCTACTCGCTGCCCTTCCCGGTGACCATTGACGCCGGCAACGTCGGCGGCCCCAGCGCAGGCCTGATGTTCAGCCTCGGTGTCTACGACAAGCTCACCGAAGGCTCCCTGACCGGCGGGAAGTCGGTGGCCGGCACCGGCACCATCGACGACTCCGGCGCAGTTGGCCCGATCGGCGGGATTCGGCAGAAGATCGTCGGGGCCGAGCGCGCCGGAGCGACCTTCTTTCTCACCCCGAGCGACAACTGTCCCGAGGTGTCCGGGTTCGACCATCCGGGTATTCAGGTCGTCAAGGTCGCGACGTTCCACGACGCCAAGGCGGCGCTGGAGACGATCGCCAAGGGCGACACCGCGGCGCTCCCGCGCTGTGACACCACCCCCTAGGAGGTATGCCGTGACCGACCCGACTGCCGCGCACCCGGTGCCGGTGACCGACCCGTTGTCGATCGTCGCGCTCGAGACCGAACGGCACGTCGCGGGGTTCGGCTGGGACCAGCCGCCGCGCCTCTTCGCGCTCGTGCCGACCGCCCGGTTGATTGCCGAAGAACCGGGCCTGGCCCAACAGCTGGGCACCACCGGTGTGCCCGGTGCGCTCACTGCCGTCGAGCAGGACGGCCTGCCGACGACCTCGGATGTCGTGCAGTTGTTGGCCCAGATCGGGTGGCCGCCGGAAGTCGCCGGTGCGGCGGTCGCGGTCGAGCGGATCGTCGTGCCGCCGGAGGCCGAACGCGACCTGCCGGAAGACCCCGAAGAGGCCATCCGCGTGCTCGCCGCGCACCCGGACCGCGCCGACGTCCGCCTGCTGGTGGCCGTGCTGCGGGACGGCCCGGCCGTGTGCCGGCTGCGGCCGCGGGCACACGACCGGGACGACCGCGTGGCCTCCGGCCAGGACATCGCCCCAGGGCTCATCCACGCGCTGCGCGCCACGCTCGCCGACTGAGCGTTCGGCCGCCTGCCGTGGCGGGACTACCTTCGTCACCGAGCGGGACGCACGGCATACCGGCGCCTGGGCAGGTGCACTGGCAGCTGCGGGACCGGACGGCATACCAGAGGATAGGTATGGTGAGCGCGTGAGCGAGCGCGACTGGAACCGTCCCGAGGACCCCGACGAGCCCTCCGAGGGTGCCGGAAGCGACCCGCTGGCGCGGGCCGCCTTCGGGGCGCGGCGGCGCTCACCGCTGGCGACGACCGTTGCGATTCTCGTGGCGCTGAGCGTCCTGGTGAGCTTGCTGGCCAACGTGTGGACCGAAGTGCTCTGGTTCGACTCGGTCAAGCTCAGCTCCGTCTTCACCACCCGCCTAGGTGCCCAGCTCATGCTCGGGGTCGGCGGCGGGATCATCACGGCCGCACTCGTGTGGTCGAGCCTGTGGTACGGGCATCGGTCCCGGCCCATCTACGCGCCGGTCACCCCGCAACAGGACGCCCTCGACCGCTACCGCGCGGCCCTGGAACCCCTGCGGCGCGTCGGTACCGTGGCGCTGCCGCTCGGCGTAGGCCTGGTGTCCGGACTGGGGGCCTCGTCGCAGTGGGAGACCTTGCTGTTGTGGCGCAACCAACAGCCGTTCGGCGTGACCGACCCGCACTTCGGGCTCGACGTGGGGTTCTTCGTCTTCGCCCTGCCGTGGTGGACCTTCGTGGTGGCCTTCCTGTCGATGGCGGTCATCCTCGCCGCGCTCGCGGCTGCCTTCACTCACTATGTCTACGGTGGCTTGCAGCTGGCCAACCGCGGGCGCGACACGACCCGGTCGGCGCTCGTGCACCTGTCCGCATTGCTGGCGGTCGTCGTCCTGTTGCGCGCTGCGAGCTACTGGCTCGAGCGGTTCTCGCTCTCGCTGCAGACCTCGCGGCTCATGACAGGCGTCCAGTACACCGACGCCAACGCTGTGCTGCCGACCAAGGCGATCCTCGCGGTCGCGTCGATCATGTGCGCCGCGATGTTCCTGTCGGTGATCTGGACCCGCTCCTGGCGCCTACCGGTCATCGGCACGGTGCTGCTCGTCGTCGTCTCGGTCGTCGTCGGCGGGATCTTCCCGGCCCTCATCCAGAATCTCAAGGTCACCCCCAGCGAGTTGTCCCTCGAGTCGGAATACCTCGCCAAGAACATCGCTGCCACCCGCGCGGCATACGGGCTCGACCAGATCAAGGTGGAACCCTACCGGCCGACCGCCGTGGCCTCCCAGGAGAAGTTGCGGGCGACAGCCGGGGCGATCCCGGGAGTGCGGCTGGTCGACCCCAATGTCGTGCAGCCGACCTTCAAGCAGCTGCACGCCGTGCGCAACTACTACGCCTTCCCGGACACCCTAGACGTCGACCGCTACACCCTCGATGGAGTGTCGACCGATGTCGTCGTCGCGGTGCGCGAACTCGACCTCACGGGTGTGCCTGCGGGGCAACGGAACTGGCTCACCGATCACACCGTCTACACCCACGGTTATGGCGTCGTGGCGGCCTTTGGCAACCGGCAGAGCGATGGTCAGCCGGTCTTCATCGAATCCTCGATCCCGGCGAGCACTGCCCTCGGCGAGTATGAACCGCGGATCTACTTCGGTGAGCAGTCGCCGCTCTATTCCATCGTCGGAGCCCCGCAAGGGCAGTCTCCCCGGGAATTCGACTACCCCGCCCAGGGGGAGACCCAACAGGTCAACACCACGTATGCCGGGCAGGGCGGCGTCGCGCTCGACAACGCCCTCAAGCGGTTGGCCTATGGAGTGAAGTACCGCGAGATCAACTTCCTGCTCTCCGACGCGGTCAATGCCAGCTCACGCCTGCTGGACATCCGGGCTCCCCGCGAGCGGGTGGAACGGGTGGCCCCCTGGCTGACCCTCGACGGCAACGTCTACCCGTCGATCGTCGACGGCCGCGTCGTGTGGATCGTCGATGGCTATACGTCGACGGCGAGCTACCCGAACTCGCAAATCAGCCAGATGGCCACCTCGACCTCGGACAGCACGACGGTCAACCGACGCTCGGTCACCAGCCTGGAGCAGGGGCAGGTCAACTACATCCGCAACTCGGTCAAGGCCACCGTGGACGCGTTCGACGGGTCGGTCAACCTCTATCAGTGGGATGAGGCCGATCCCATTCTCAAGGCCTGGATGGGAGCCTTCCCCGGCGTCGTGCGTCCGCTGAGCGACATCAGCGCCTCGCTCATGTCGCACCTGCGTTACCCCGAGGACCTGCTCAAGATCCAACGCCAGCTGTTGGCGCGCTATCACGTGACCGACCCCGGCACGCTCTTCAACGGCCAGGCCAACTGGCGGGTCCCGAGTGACCCGACCCAGGAGACCCGCAACACCGACCAGCCGGCCTACTACCTCTCGATTGCCATGCCGGGTCAGGCGGCGCCGGAGTTCTCGCTCACGACGACCTTCATCCCGGCCGGCACGAGAGACACCCGGGAGATCCTCACCGGCTTCCTTGCCGCGGACTCGAATGCCGGATCGTCCGCCGGCAAGCGGGCCGAGGGCTATGGCACGCTGCGGCTGCTCGAACTCCCACCAGACAGCAATGTCAACGGTCCGGGCCAGGTGCAGAACGCCATCAACTCCTCGAGCCAGTCGTCGAAGGCATTCAGCCTCACCCTGTCGCAGTTCTTGAGTTCGGCTCGACAGCAGGGGAATTCGGTCATCCTGGGCAACCTGCTTGCCTTGCCGATGGCGGACGGGATGCTCTTCGTGCAGCCGATCTACCTGCAGGGCAGCGCGTCGAACCCGTTCCCCCTCGGGCGGGCCATCGTGGTGACCTTCGGTGACAAGTTGGCGTGGTCCGACACGCTCAACGGCGCGCTCAACGAACTGTTCGGCGGTCAGGTCGCACCGACGACTCCCACGACACCGACCACTCCGACGACCCCCACGACACCGACCACTCCGACGACCCCCACGACGCCGACCCAACCGCCGGACTCGGGTACCCCCTTGGCGACCGCGATCGCCGACGCGCAGAAGGCCTTCGCCGACGGCGAGGCGGCGCTGCGGGCGGGGGACTTCACGGCATACGGGGAAGCGCAGAAGCGCCTCAAGGACGCCCTGGCCCGAGCCGCGGCGGTGTCGCCCACAGGATCCTTCACCGTGAGTCCCACTCCCGCGCCGACCTCCTGAGACGCGACTGGTGCGCTGCGGCGAAGGTCTCGCGGCCCACCGGATGTCGTCGCGAGTAGTCGTCGATTTGGTTCTCGCGGAGGGGTCACGTAAGGTGGCGCATGCCGACGCGGGGTGGAGCAGCTCGGTAGCTCGCCGGGCTCATAACCCGGAGGTCGCAGGTTCAAATCCTGCCCCCGCTACAAAGCTTCAGGCTCGGAGATCGCAGATCTCTGAGCCTGAACGCATTCGAGATTCGATCCGACAGCCAGAAACCCGCCAGAAACCCGGCCGAGGAGCGCTCCGGAGGCCCGTTGCGGGGAACGGCATGGGATGTCATGGGGCGCCACGGAGGCGCGTGGAACGGCGGCGCGGAGTTGGCGTCGAGGTGCTGGGTTCGCAGGCCCGCCCCCGGATGGCCAGTTGGAGCAGGTCATCGAGGTCATGCTCGGCACGTTGGCACGTTGGCACGTTGGCACGCATCGGCGAGGTGCTCGCGATTCGCAAGTGCGACGTCGATGTCACCGCTTCTCCCGCGACAGTCCGTATCTGCGGAACGATCGCCTCCCCGAAGGGCAAGCCCATCCATCGCCAACCTCACCCCAAGACGCAGAAGACGACCCGAACCGTTTCCGTGCCGTCCTTTGCTGCTGAGGCGCTCCGCCAGCGATTCGTGATCATCGCGGGTGAAGAGCCCGAACACTTGATCTTCTTCAGTCGCAACCACACTCCACTGACGACGAACAGCATCCGTCGCCGACGGCGCGCGGTGCTGGAGGGCGCCGAGATTGAGGGTGTCACCCCCGCACTCCTTCCGGCGGACCGTTGCCACGTTCCTCGATCGTGCCAGCGGCCCGGACCTGGCGGCCGAGATGCTCCGGCTCACGTCCAGCAAGGTCACCAAGTAGCACTACATCCAGCCTGACGAGACCGTCGACCCGGTCACGGCTCTACCGCTGTGTAATGAAATGCATTACGTTAGGCGTGTGTTCGTACGCGTCGACTGGTCGAAGCGCGGCGAGTACATGCAACGCAAGCACGGCATCACTCCACAGGTGGCCGATGACGCGCTTGACGACCCAGACCGGATTGTCATCCACCCCGACTACAACAGCACAAGCGGCGAGAGTGTCCGAATCATCGGCTTCTCGACCATCGCCGACGACATCGTCACGGTCATCGTGCTTCAGCACGACGGAACCGAGTACGGCGTCAACGGGTGGTCTGCCAACGAGAAGGACCGCCGCATCTACAACGAAGGCAGCTACGCCGGCGAGGAAGGAGAAGTCCGATGAGCAAGAAGATCGACGACCTGCTCGCCGCCGAGGCCAAGGCGGTCGAGGAGGCCGAGGCAATAAGCGACCCGAATGAGCCGTTGCCGGCCCACGTCAAGGTCACGCGCGGACACCCACGTGCACGCAACCTCCAGGTCCGCTTCCGCGACGACGAGTTCGACGAGCTGACGCAGTACGCCGAACAGCGCGGTCTACCTGTCTCGACGGTGGTGCGCTCACTCGTGCTCCAGGCGATCGCTCCGGCCGACGACCTCATGTCCGCACTGGACAAGCTCGAGACCGACCTCGCGGTAGTGCGACGCAAGGCCCTCAGCGCCTGACCGCCGGTAGGTTCAGTTCGTGGCACTCGCGGCGTTCATTCTCAACGGCACCCGGTACGAGCTGTCGAGCGACGTTGTGGAGGCGCGGTTGGTCGGCGTGGTGCCGGGGCCCATCCGCGAACACGCCGCCCAGGTGAACGGGGTCTGGTATCTCGTGAAGCAAGCCTTCGAGGTCGCCGTGGGCGTGCCACGCTCGGAGTTCATCTCCCACACGGCAGGGCGACACTTGGCAACGCTCGGCTTCCCGCTCCAGGGAAAGGTCGAGAGCCGGGACGAGGCAGCAGCCGCCACGGCGACAGCCAAGCCCGCCTTTACGGTCGTCCGCGACTTTGGCGGTGAGGAGTGGCACACGGAAGCCAACGTGTAGGCATCAGTCGTGACCGCGCTGGTCGCGCGCGGCTATCGCGTTCTTTCGGTAGCGAACACCGCGACCAAGGAACACGGTATCGACGTGATCGCCTCCCGCGACGGCGCAACCGTCGGGGTTGAGGTCAAGGGCTACCCGACCAGTAACTACGCCGACCCAGCTAGGGCCAGCGAACGCAAGAAGTGAACCGTCCTGGGTTTCCCGGAGGTGCTGATTCAGCAAGGGAGACTTGTCTCATGGCAGCACCGAGGAAGTACGACATGGAGTTCCGGGAGCGGGCGGTGCGGATGTATCGCGATCGTCTGACCGAGGGGCGGGATTCGAAGGTGGGGGCGCGACGTCATGTCGGGGCCTTGCTGGACCTGAACACGGCCACGCTGCGGAACTGGATCGAGGAAGGTGAACGGGCCGAGGGTTTGCGGGCACCGTCTGCGGCTGTGCGTGCGGTTGACTCCGAGGAGGTGCGGGCACTCAAGAAGCGGGTGCTCGAATTGGAGCGAGCGAACGACATCCTCAAGACCAGCGCAGCTTATGTGGGTGATCGGTGTCAAATGGGGGCGTCGGCGAGGCTTTGAGGAGGGCGTCGTATACGGCTCGGCGGCCGGTTTGGCCTTTGGCGTCGGCCTCGGCGCGCAGTGCCTGCATGGCCGGCCCTGCGGCGTCGGCGGGCAGCACGGCGGGCTGCCTTGCCGCGTACAGGATTTCGACCTTCTCGGTGACGGTGAAGTATTCGTCGGCGACGACGCGGTCGGCGATCCGGGCGTACACCGTGGTCATCGACAGGTCGTGATGGCCGAGCAGGGCGGCGATGGCTTCGAGGCTCATGCCGCGGTTGATGGCCTGGGTGGCCAGGGTGTGGCGCAGCTGGTGGGGGTGCACGTGACCGATCCCGGCAGCGGTGGCGGCTTTCTGGACGGCCTTGTCCACGCGGGTGGGTGGGATCGGGCGGCCCCGTTCGGTCAGTAGCAGGTCGGTTGCCTGCCAGTCGGGGCGGGCGGTGATCCACGCGTCGAGCAGGTCCTTCAGCTGCGGGTGCAGCGGGATGTACCGGTCGGTGTGCAGCTTGCCGACGGGGGGGTGCGCAACCAGTAGCCGGTGCCGATCTGAACGATCGCGTCGCCGGTCAGACCGAGCAGTTCGCCGCGGCGCATCCCGGTCCGGGCGAGGGTGGTAACCATGAGCCGGTCGAGAGGGTCGGGCAGGTGCTTCGTGGCGGTCATGAAGGCGGCGGCCTGGGCGTCGTCGAGGAAGCGCGGGAGCGGCTTGTCGGGGCGGGGCCGGTCGCTGCGGTACACCGGGGCCCGGGCGGGCACGTCGTCGTACTGCCACTCGATGATCCGGGTGAAGAAGGTGTGCAGGTGTCAGAGCCGCATCCCGAGGGTCGTCTTGCTCAAGAGCTTGCCGCGGTAGCCGGGTCGGTCGGCCAGCTGCTGCTTGTATGCCTCGATGTGCTCGCGGGTGATGTCGGCGACCTGGGTGACGGGCGGGTCGGCAGCGATCAGGGATGCGCCGAACTGGCGCAGGGCCCGGTGACCGCACAGATCCTGGAGCTCTCGCTCCTCAGGCGGCCAGCAATACGTGACACCTGCCGTGTGCTGTTCCGTAACGTTTTGATACGCTAGAGCACATGAATGTGAGGGATCGTCTCTTGGAGAGGGCTGTCGAGCAGCACGGGTACCTCACGACACGGGACGCCCGCGAGCTCGGTGTCGACCCTACTCAACTTCGCCTGATGGCTTCCCGCGGGCGGCTGGAGCGAGTCGGGCGAGGCGTCTACCGTGTCCCGCTGATCCCGCGCACCGAGCACGATGAACTGGCCGAGGCGGTTGCGTGGACACTGGGGCGCGGCGTGATCTCCCACGAGTCAGCGCTCGTCTTGTACCGGTTGTCGGACGTGAGCCCGTCACGCATCCACTTGACCGTCCCCCGGGACAACCATCCTCGCGCGTCAGGAGGCGAGCTGTATCGGCTGCACCGACGCAATCTGGACTCGGCAGAGGTCGTTGAGCATGACGGCATCCCGGTCACCGCGCCGTCACGCACGATCCGTGACTGTCTGGCCGACGGCACCGACCCCTACCAGTTGCGTCTGGCCATCGACGAAGCCAAGTCGCAGGCGCTCTTGCGTCGCGCTGAGGCTGAGGTTCTGCGCGGCGAAGTCGACGCCCGCGTCGCTGGGGCGCGGGGGCGGGCCTGAGCGTGCGGTACGAGACGTCGCCAGCAAACCTGCGAGCACTGCGCGATCGGCTCACCGCCGCGGCCAAGCGCGAGGGCGTGGTTTTCGGCCGATTGCAGCAGCACGTAAGCGTCTTGGTGGTCACGCAGTTCATGGAGTCACTGATCGACGAGCAGGGAACCCCTGCTGCTGGTCAAGGGCGGCGCTTCGCTGGAGTTGCGACGCGGCATCCACGGATCGCGCACCTCCAAGGATCTCGACACCGTCGTCCGTGGCTGACATGCCCGCAGTCCACGATCGTCTCGCTGACGCGGGCGCGGACGGATAGGAAGGCTTCACAGCGGTGTTTACGCCCGCGGTGCCATTCGATGTGCCGGGGTTGGTCTCCCGTCCGCACCGCTTCACCGCCAAGCTCAGTTATCAGGGCAAACCATTCGCTTCGGTGCCGATCGAGGTCTCATCGATCGAGGCCCGCAACGCCGACGGCTACGACAAGGTCACATCGGAGGCGCTGACGCTCGTGGGGCTGCCCACAGGCGCGGCCGTGCCAGGCATGACCTTGCCGTGGCAGATCGCGCAGAAGATCCACACGTGCACGGTGGCCGCTGAGTCGTCGCGGACCAATGACCGTGCCCACGACCTCGTTGATCTCCAACTCCGGGAAGCGCTCGTGGTCGACGAACCACTCGATCTGACGAAGCAAGCATGCCGAGCAGTGTTCGAGGCTCGCGCTCAGCACGACTGGCCACCCACAGTGCAAGCGCGGCCACACTGGGGGGCGGTTGGATGAACTCGAACTGGCCCCCAGCCTTATCGAGGCTCGTCGCACGAGTTCAGGCGTTCGTCAACCAGATCGACGCCACGTAGATCCACATCACGATGGCGCCACCCGACATCCGCAATCAGTAGGCGAGGACGATCGATCCAGGACGTCGTGCGTCGGCATTTCCGCCGTTGCCCGCCAAGCCGATGGTCACCGCTCCGACGCCAGGGTCGGCATAGCTCGAGCCGCCTCCGCCGCCCGCGCCGGCAGCCGCCCGGGTGTATCCAAAGGGGTTGGTGGTGGTATCGGCGACCTTGTCGGTGACCAGAGCCGCCGCGGATCCGGACCCACCGCCGGCATAGCCACCCCCGCCGGCTCCGCTGGTGAACGTCGTCGTCGTGTTTCCGGCCGTGGCGGTCACCCCGTCGGCCCCGTTGCCTCCCGGAGAACCAGCTCCCGCTGCGCCGGCAGTCATCATGGACGCAGTCACGTTGATGCCTCCACCCGTGGTGAAGGTCGGGGTCGCCGTCGTGTCAACGGCCAAGCTGAGGTCCCCGCTGGTGGCCAAGTGGAAGTCCCCACTCTCTGCGGGTTGTTCAGTTGGTCAGGGGCTCACCTCCGTGGCGGGTTCGGGCTTGGCGCATGCGGTAGGACTGGCCGGAGGTGACCACGGTGGTGGCGTGGTGCAGGAGCCGGTCCAGGAGGCTGACGGCGGTCGTGTGTTCGGGCAGGAACCTTCCCCAGTCCTCGAAGCTCCAGTGTGAGGCGATGCCGAGGGCACGCCTTTCGTAGGCGGCTGCGACGAGGCGGAACAGCAGTTGGGCGCCGGTGTCGTCGAGTGGGGCGAAGCCCACCTCGTCGATCAGGATGAGGTCGTAGCGCAGCAGGGCCTCGATGGTCTTGCCGACGCTGTTGTCGGCCAGGCCGCGATAGAGGGTTTCGACCAGATCGGCTGCGGTCAGGTACCGCACTCGGTGCCCGGCGATGACGGCGCAGTGCCCGAGCGCGATGAGGGTGTGGGACTTGCCGGTTCCGGCGGGCCCGATCAGGGCGAGGTTCTCTTTCGCGGCGATCCACTCCAGGTTGGTGAGGTAGGCCCAGGTGGGTGCGGGGATGGAGGAGGCGGTGAGGTCGAACTCCTCGATGGTCTTCAGGACGGGGAACCCGGCGGCCTTGAGCCGGGCTCGTTCGTTGGAGGCGTCGCGGGCGGCGACCTCGGCCTCGACCAGGGCCCGG
>JBGAQV010000033.1:0-24788 GCA_044220505.1 Dermatophilaceae bacterium | reverse complement strand
GCCGGGCCAACTCTCCCTTGGGCAGCGCATAGATGTAGGCGTACACCGCTTCACGACTCACCCGCTCACCATGCGCCCTCGGCGCCCCGAGCGCCACCGGCAATCCCGGATCAGCGGCCTCGGCCGCCAACCGCCCCGCGATCGCCTTCGGAGACCGGCCCCGCTTCAGGTCCGCGCGCACCCGCGCGGTCAACACCTCGCTAGCGGCGACCTTGCCCAACTGCGGGCGGGCCCGACGCCGCTGAGCCTGGCAGTCGGCGTGCACCAACCGATACCCGCGGGTCTTGGTCGAGTTGCGACGTACCTCTCGCGAGACCACCGACTTGTCCCGACCCAGGTGTGCCGCGATCGCGGTGATCGACCACCCCGCCTTCAACCCCGTCGAGATCTCCACCCGATCAGCCACCGTCACCATCCGCCGCGTCCCAGCCACGAACCGACCCTCCCAGCCGCCCACCGACAGGACCCGTCAGACCCGCCGTTGCTACGACGCTATGACCCCGCCCGGTGACCAGGCCCAGAAATGGGACTGGCGGGGGGCGTGACGCCTCCCCGCCTGTCCACTTCCATTCGCAAACCCGCCCGGCGAATCCCCTCCGAATCCTCCGGACCAGCCATGTGCTCGTTCCAACCTCCCCCCCGCGTCCCCCGGGGCGCGCCCCTGCGGTCAGGTTGGAACCAGCGTGATGAGGAGACGACGTGGGCTTCGATCCATGACAGGAGATGTTGAGGATTCTTTCGAATCTGACCGTAAGTCCCACATAATGGGATAGTGGTACGGGGGTAATCGGGCGAAGGCCGCTTTTCAGCCGCGCTGCCGTTGGGCGACGACCAGGCAGTCCCGCGCCATCCGCTCGCCGTCGTCGGTCACCACCGGACGCAAGATCACCTCGGAGCGGTCCACCGACAGACCCGGTATGCCGTCCAGGTCACCGACGACCTCCTCGGGGGTCGACAGGATCTCGGGGTCTTGTGGGCCGCCGACCCCGCCGTCGAGGTTGGACCGATCGTGCGCGAGCACGAGGAGCATCCCGCCGGGAGCGAGGGCGTCGGCGGCGCGGCGATGGACTACGCGACGTTGGGCCTCCGGCAGATGCAGGAAGATCACCAGGACCAGGTCGTATGCCGTGCCGCTCGCCGCCCACCTCAGGACGTCGGCCGCGACCGTCGTGAGCCGGCCGGCATCGGCCGTGCCGAGGCGTTCGTCGCCGATCCGGCGGGCGCGCTCCATCGCGACCGCCGAGAAGTCGACGGCAGTGGCATCCCACCCCCGTTCGGCGAGCCAGATCGCATTGCGACCCTCGCCGGCGGCTAGGTCCAGCGCTCGCCCGGGCGGTAGGTCACCGGTCAGTTCGGCAACCATCGCGTTGGGGCCGGCGGACCAGACCAGCTCGGAGGCGGCATACCGGTCATCCCACACGCGCGAGTCCATGGTCGCCATTGTGCTCGCTCGGGGCTCGGGGCTCGGGGCTCGGGGCTCGGGGCTCGGGGCTCGGGGCTCGGGCGACGCACAGTGTCTTCACAGCTTGCGCCCCGGTGTCCAACAGGTTCCGGGTTTGGACTCTGCCGATATGACCTGGATGCGTTCGCGTCGGACCTACCTGGTGTTTGGCTCCCTCGCGATCCTCGTCCTTCTTGCGGTGTGGTGGAGCCGGCGAAGCCCAGCGGTGTCGACGGCCACCCAGCAGAGCATCGTCGCGGTGAGCACCTCGACGCTCAGCCAGTCGGTCAGTGCGTCCGGGACGATCAACCCCAAGGTGCAATCGGCCGTGCGGTTCACCTCCTCCGGAGCGGTGACCGCCGTCAACGTCAAGGTCGGCGACGCCGTCGTCGCCGGGCAGTCGCTGGCCACCATCGACCCGACCGATTTGCAGAACGCGCTGGACCTCGCTCAGGCCAACGCGAATTCGGCAGCGGCGTCCCTGAGCAGCGCGAAAGCCAGCGGCACCGCCACGGCCACGACCTTAGCTGCAGCCAACTCCCAGGTCGCGGCAGCCAATGCCCGGCTCGCCACCGCCCGGACCGCACTTGCCAGCGCCACCCTCACCTCGCCGATCGACGGCACCGTCGCGGCGGTCAACGTCACCGTGGGCGACCAGGTGAGCGGCGGCGGGACGACATCGGGTTCCGGCAGCAGCGGCGGCAGCGCAGCCGGCGGCAGCGCGGCAACCACCTCGAATGCCCAGGTCGTCGTCATGTCGACCGGTGCGTGGACGGTCGCGACGTCGGTGTCCTCGGCCGACTTGGCCTCGATCAAGCCGGGCCTGCAGGCCCAGATCACTCCGACCGGAGCTCGTCAACCGGTCTTCGGGACGGTGTCCAGGGTCGGGGTCATCGCCACGACCAGCAACGGGGTGGCCAGCTTCCCGGTGACGATCGCGGTCACCGGGTCGCCGCCGGGCCTGTATGCCGGTGCGACCGCCACCGTGGCCATCATCGTCCGTGAGGTGACCGATGCCATCACCGTGCCCACTGCCGCCATCCGGACCGCAGCCGGGCAGACCACGGTCGTCAAGGTCGTCGATGGTCAGCAGGTGGTCGTTCCGGTTCAGCTGGGCATGGTCCAAGGAGCCCTGACCCAGGTCACTGCGGGTGTCGTCGAGGGCGACCAGGTCGTCGTGGAGTCTGCGACCGGATTCGGAACCGGTGGCGGCTCCGGAAGCACCGGCACGCGCACTCGCGGCACCGGGTCGGGGGCCGGTCAGGGCAGTGGAGGTGCCGTGAGTGGAGGTGCCGGCGGTGCCCCCGCTGGCGGTGCCCCTGCGGGCGGTGCCCCTGCGGGCGCGCCGGGCGGTGGCCAGTGACTCTCCCGGAGGCGATCTTCGGTGACCAACCGGCATACCAGGGTGTGGCACCAGACCCCGAGCAGCCCGAGGCGCTGCTGGACCTGCGCGGAGTCCGCAAGACCTATCAGAGCGGCAGCTTGCAGGTCGATGCGGTGCGCGGGATCGACCTGCAGGTGCTCGCCGGCGACTACGTCGCGATCATGGGGCCGTCCGGGTCGGGCAAGTCGACCCTCATGCACATCATCGGATGCCTCGACGTCCCGACGGCCGGCAGCTACCGGCTCGCGGGGGTCGACGTCGCCGGCATGGGCGAGCAGGAGTTGGCCCACGTGCGCAACCAGCGGATCGGCTTCGTCTTCCAGTCCTTCAACCTCTTGCCCGGCTTGACGGCTCAGCGGAACGTGGAGCTGCCCCTCGTGTATGCCGGGGTGTCCGGCCCCGAGCGCCGGGCTCGGGCCCGCGCGGCGCTGGATCGCGTGGGCCTGGCCGACCGGGTCGACCATCGGCCCAACGAGTTGTCCGGAGGGCAACAGCAGCGGGTGTCGGTGGCCCGGGCATTGGTCACCGAACCAGATCTCATCCTCGCCGACGAGCCGACCGGCAACCTCGATTCGGCGTCGACGGCGGAGGTCCTGGCCCTCTTCGGCGACCTGCACGACCAAGGTCGCACCATCGTCATCATCACCCACGAACACGACGTCGCCGACCAGGCCCGCCGGGTCGTCGTCATGCGTGACGGGGCGATCAGCGAGGTGCGCGAATGAGTTGGCTGGAGACGGTTCGGACGGCATACGGGGCATTGCGGACCCGACGGATGCGCTCTCTGCTCACCGTGCTGGGCATTCTCATCGGCATCGCCGCGGTGATGCTCACGGTCGGTCTCGGGCAGGGTGCGCAGTCCAAGGTGACTGATCAGATCAACAAGCTCGGGTCCAACCTGCTCATCGTGACTCCAGGGAGCGCGACGTCGTCGGCGGGGGTGCGTGGAGGTCGGGGGACCGCGACCACCCTCACCATGGACGATGCGGCGGTGCTGGCCGATCCGGTTGCGGCCCCCGACATCGCCAGGGTGGCGCCGACCTCACAGTCCTCGCTCAGTGTGCTGGCCGGCACAGCGAACTGGACGACGACCGCTGTGGGCACGACGCCCGAGTGGGTCCAGGTGCGGGCCCGGTCGGTGAGTGAGGGCCGCTTCTTCACCGCAGCGGAGGTGGCGGCCGAGAGCCCAGTCGTTGTGCTCGGGCAGACGACGGCGACCCAGTTGTTCGGTAGTTCCAGTGGTGGTGGCTCCAGTGGTGGCGGGCTCGGCGGACGATCACCGGTGGGGCAGCTGGTCACCCTGGGTGGTCAGAACCTCACCGTCATCGGGTTGTTGACCGCGGAAGGGTCCACGGCCGGCGGCGATCAGGACGACCTGGCGGTCCTGCCTCAGTCGACCTATGCGAGCCGGCTCTCCACGACGGCCAACCCGCGGGCCGTGTCGACGATCTACATCGAGGGGCGGGATCAGGCCAGCCTGTCGGCGGCCTACCAGCAGACGACGAAGATCCTGCTGGCCGCGCACGGGGTCACGGCGGCGACGATGGACTTCTCGGTCAGCAGTCAGCAGGCCATCGTCGAGAGCGCCACGACCATCACCCGGGTGCTGACCGTGCTGCTCGCGGGAATCGCGGCCATCTCACTGCTCGTCGGGGGAATCGGCGTCATGAACATCATGCTCGTGTCAGTCACCGAGCGGGTGCGTGAAATCGGACTGCGCAAGGCCCTCGGGGCGACCCCTTCGGTGATCTTGCGCCAGTTCCTCGTCGAGGCGAGCATGCTCGGTCTGGTCGGCGGCGTAGCGGGGCTGGCACTCGGGCTGTTGGGTGCCGCCGTCCTGCCTGGTTGGATCGGTCAACCGGTGACTATCTCGCCGCTGGCTGCCGGTGCTGCCTTGGGAGTGTCCCTGGCCATCGGCATCGGAGCCGGCGTCTACCCTGCCAGCCGGGCCGCTCGGCTGGCCCCGATCGAAGCACTGAGAAGCGAGTAACGATGACCCGTCGTCCCGATGCCGCCCACATCCAGATCCGGCCGAACAAGGCTGCGACCGCGCCGGCATACCTGACCCTCGGCTCGAGGGCCCGGGTGGGCCAGGCGCTGCGGGCCGTCGCCCTCGGCGTGCTCTTCACCGGGCTGTTGGCCGCCTGTGGCGCGCCCGCAGCGACGGGCACTGCGACCCCGGCGCCCGCGCTCGGTGGGGGAGCCGGCGCGCCCACCGGTGCTGCGCCCTCGGCGACGCGCCAGCGCACGCCCGCGGTCAGTGGGCTCATCGCGGCCGTCGATGGGCACGTGCTCCAGGTGCAATCCACGACGAAGCAGACCGCCGTCACGGTCACCGCGACGACGGCTCTCACCCGCATCGCGGCGGGGAAACTCGCCGATGTCACCGTTGGATCCTGTGTCGTCGTCCGCGCCGCGTCGGCGGGCGGGACGACCGCGGGCGCGCCTTCGGACGGTCCCGTCGACGCGGCCGGCATCCAGGTCACGCAGCCGACCAACGGCACGTGTCTGGGCGGGTTCGGTGGGGGCTTCCGCGGCGGTGACGGCACAGGCCCCAACCCCGCAGGTATGCCGTCCGGCCAGGCTCCGGGCGGCGCTGGGGGGAATCCCGCCGGACCGGGTGCGCAGGGTGGTTCGAGCGCGGCCCCCGGCCCGGGAGGAGCGGCTGGGCCGGGTGGGAACGGCATACCGGGCGGTATGGGGGCAGCGGGGCAGGTGACGGCCGTGTCCAGCGAGGGCTTCACTGTGGCGGCGGTCGTGCGTCCCGGCAGCGACGGTGCGGCCACCACTGCGGCAACCGTGCCCATCAAGGTGATCACCTCTGCGGCCACCACCGTCTCGGTCACCGTGCCCGCCACCGCCGTCGATCTCGCCGTCGGGCGGTGTGCCACCGCGCTCGGCACCACCGACGAGACCGGGGCGATGGCCGCGACGTCGATCGTGGTCCGCGAGGCCGTCGACGGCGTGTGCGTGGGCGCGGGCGCGGGCGCGGGACAGCGCAGCAGCGCCGGGGCGTCCCATGGCTGATGGCGGCGAGGTTCTCGGCTCCGGTTCACCACGTGGCAGCGAGCGCGCCTCGGCCGCCCGCCGGCGCACCCGAGCGCGAATCCTGCCGACCGCCGTCGTCGTCGGGGCTGTGGCCATCGTCCTGGTTGGTGGCCGGTATGCCGCCACGGCCGGTGAGCTGCCCTCCACGGCACTACGCACCGCGACCGTGACCGTCGGCGCGGTGGAGCAGACCCTCACGCTCACCGGCACGGTGAGCCGGTTGGCCCAGGTGACGGCGGCCTTCCCGACGTCGGGTCGGGTCGCCAGCGTCGATGTGACGGTCGGACAGGCTGTCGTCGCCGGTCAGCAACTGGCCACCATGGACCGCGTGGCGCTCCAGCAGGGTGTCCTGGATGCACAGGTGACCCTGGACCAGGCCCGCGCGAGCCTGGCCAACGACACCGCTGCGCTCGCGGCTTCCTCGACGGGGAGCGCGACTACGAGTGCTGGGGGCTCTTCGGCGACCTCGGGCTCGTCGACCTCAGGCTCGTCGGCGGGGCAGTCGGGTGTCGGCTCGGGCTCGACGGGTGCTGCGGGAGGTGCAGGGGGATCGGGGTCTGCCGGGGGGCCGTCGCCAGCGCTTGCCACAGTCACGGCAGCGGCAGCCGCCCAGCGCAGGGCGGACCAAGCATGCGCCCCTCTGCTGAGCCCCGTGCCCTCCTCGACCCCAACCTCTGGCGCTCCCGCTCCAACGACCCCACCAGGCCCGACGGGCACTGCTGCTCCGACGAGCACTGCCGGAACCACGGGCACTGCGGGCCCGACGAGCACTGCTGTTCCGTCGAGCACTGCTGTTCCGTCGAGCACTGCGGGCCCGTCGAGCACTGCGGGCCCGACGACCACTGCGGGCCCGACGACCACTGCCGGACCCACGGGCACTGCCGGACCCACGGGCACTGCCGGAGCCATAGGCACCGCAGGGCTGACGACCACGGCCGCGCAATTGCAGGCCTGTCTCGACGCACTCCGCGCGGCATCCACAGCCCAGGCCACAGCGGTCGGCGAACTCACCGGGGCGGCATCGGCCATCGCCACGTCCCAAGCGGCCCTTGCGGCACAGTCCCAGGCGCTGACCGCGCGCCTTGCGGCGGCCGCGAAGGCGGCCACTCCCAACGGTGCGTCGACCGGCGCTGGGGCGGTCACGAACGCGAAGCTCATCGTTGATCGGGCAGCCGTCACCAGTGCGGAGGCCGCGCTGACCAAGGCGCAGCACTTCCTGGACGCCGCGACGCTCACGGCCCCGATCGGTGGAGTGGTGGGCACCGTCCCCTTCTCGGTAGGCGACACGGCGACGACGGCCACCGGCCTCGTCATCGTCGGCCCGGGTGCCTCGAAGGTGACGGTCCAGGTCCCGCAAGCCAATCTGGCGACCGTCTCCCTCGGCCAAGTGGGTCACATCACCGTGAGTGGGAGCCCGATCGTGGACGGCGTCGTGACTGCCATCGCGCTGCTGCCAACTGCTTCCGCCTCGACTTCGGCAGCGGCCGGTTCGAGCAGCCCCACGTATGCCGTCGACCTACTCGTCGCGGGCTTTCCCGAACAGGTGGGCAGCGGAGGAAAG
Source organism: Dermatophilaceae bacterium (assembly GCA_044220505.1). Taxonomy (GTDB): domain Bacteria; phylum Actinomycetota; class Actinomycetes; order Actinomycetales; family Dermatophilaceae; genus Phosphoribacter. The sequence goes on along the minus strand of JBGAQV010000033.1, from coordinate 17,354 downwards.
GCCACCGTCGCGCTGGTGACCAAACGCGTCGAGAACTCCCTGACCGTGCCCGCTTCGGCAGTGACGATGCTGTCGACCGGGACCGGTGTGGCCCAACGCGTCAGGGGTGCGGTGGTGACCACAGTTACGGTGCAGATCGGCGCCGTCGGTGGCAGCACGATCGAGGTCGTCGGTGGGCTCAGTGCTGGGGACATCGTGGTCATCGGCGATCCGACCCAGCCTCTGCCGACCAATGGCAATATCCCGGGATTGGGTGGTGGGCTCGGCGGGATCGGCGGAGTCGGTGGCGGCAATGCCCGGGTCCCCGCAGGTCCCGCGGGTCCGGTGAGTCCGGCGGGTCGCTGATCGAGCGTGGTTTGCTCCCCACGCAGCCTGCGGGTCCGGCGGGGCCACGGCATACCGAAGTGTGTTCTGGGCCGCGTCGCGCCAGGGCTCAGGCCAGGCGCGTCTTCTGCACCTTGCCCATCTCGTTGCGCGGCAGGGTCTGGACGAACACCACCTCGCGCGGGCGCTTGTGGACGGAGAGTTCCTGCGCCACCAACTCGGTCAACGAGGCGGCGAGAGTGGCGTCGCTGCCGGCGTCGCTCGCGGAGCCATCACCCTGAGTCCGGTCGCCAGGACGGTCGTCAGCCCCCTCGTCGGCCAGATCGACGGCTCTGACGACGAAGGCCACGATGCGCTGCCCGAGGTCGCTATCGGGCCTTCCGATCACCGCGCACTCGGCGACCGCCGGGTGACCCAGAAGCACCGACTCGATCTCACCGGCACCGATCCGGAAACCACCGCTCTTGATCAGATCCACCGACGCACGACCGACGATCCGGTGCGTGCCATCGGGGCTGATCGTCGCCACATCGCCGGTCTTGAACCAACCATCCGACGTGAAAGCCGCCGCCGTCGCCTCAGGCCGGCCGAGATAGCCGTCGAACAGGGTCGGGCCGCACACCTGCAGGTCGCCAACCGATTCCCCGTCGTGCGGTACCTCGCGGCCGCTATCGTCGCGCAGCCGCGTCTGCACCCCGGCGACCGGTATCCCGACATAGCCCGCCTGACGGCGCCCGTCGGCCCGCGTCGCGACCGTGATGAGCGTCTCGGTCATGCCATAGCGCTCGCAGATCTCGTGCCCGGTCAGCTCCCGGATGCGTTCGAACACCGGCGCGGGCAATGCCGCGCTCCCGGACACGAGCAGGCGCGCAGAGCGCAACGCGGCAGCGGACCCGGGCTCGGCGGCAATGCGCGACCAGATCGTCGGCACCCCGAAGAACATCGTGGCCGCCGGTCGCCCGAGCGAGTCACCTTGTGGGACAACAGCTTTGGCGGCTTGCGCGTATGCCGTGGCCGTCGCCTTCCCCACGTGAGTCAGCCCGCTGCCGATCCGTAGCGGTCCCAGGACGCCCAGGATGAGGCCATGCACGTGGAACAGCGGCAACCCGTGCGCGAGGACGTCGTGGTCGGTCCACTCCCAGGCATCGGCCAACGCGTCGAGACCCGCCGCCAACGCTCGCCGGGACAGTTGCACACCCTTGGGCAGCCCCGTCGTCCCTGAGGTGTAGAGGATGAACGCCGGGTATGCCGTGTCCACCGGTGCGCCCGCCGAGCTGTCCACCGGGGGGTCCACCGGAAGCAGCTGAGAGCGCGACTCGTCGGCGTCGCCGTCGATGGTGTCGACGCCCTCGACGTTGGGTGTCGGGAGGACGGGGAGGCCGGAATCGTCCAGATCTGGGGCCTGGCCAAGCCACGCCGTCGCGCCGGAGTCGGTGAGGATATGGCGGCGTTCCCCAGGGCCGGCGTCGGCGGGGACCGGCACGACCGTGACCCCTGCGAGCACCGACCCGATGACCGCCAGCACCGTCGACCAGGTCGGATCGGCGTGGACTGCGACGCGCGTGACCTGGTCGGCCGAGAGGGTGTTGGCGGCAATCAGGGCGAGGTGGCGGACCTTCTCGTAGGAGAGCGTGATTCCCTCGACGGTCACCGATTGCGTGGCCGGGCCGGGTGCGTCGGGGTGCCTTGCGGTGAGCAGCCCAGCCAAGAGGGGTTCGATGGAGCGCGCCCGTGCATTCTTCGCGGTTGGGGCCACCGAGCCGGCCAACTGTGCCGAGTTTTCGACGCTAGACGCGAATGTCGGGGAAGGCGGGTCTGCGGGGTCTGTCGAGTAAGCCGGGTCGGGCGTCACGGCATACTCCCGAGCGGTATCGACGCGATCGTCTCGTAGCGGGGACGGCGGTGGGCGCCTTCGCCCAGGTAGGAGGCGATGAGTTCCATCGAGTCGACCCTCCAGGTCGGCGAACGGTACGTGTCGAGAATGCGCAGCCACTTGGTCGCCTCGATGGGCCGGGCCGGGCGGGCGACGGTGAGGTGGGGATGGAACGTCTTGCCGTCGGGTGCGGCCCCGACGACGGAGCCTGCGGCACGCGCGTTGACGGCCAGCCGCCGCAGCGGTCCGGGCGGTGCGCCATCCGCTGCGCTCGTGTCGCTCGGTGCGAGGTAGCCGAAGCCACGAACGGCCGCAGGGCCCTCGAGGCCCTCGACGGCCTGCGCAGCCTCGACGCCCGGGGACGCAGCCACGACGCCGAGAAGATCGTGACCGGCATCCACACCGAGCCACAGCACCGACGCACGCGCGACGGATGGAAAGGCACCGGCTCCGGCCAGGGCAAGGTCGAAGGATCGGTGCCGCTCGGCGGAGGTCGACAGGCGGTCAGTGAGGTCCTCGACGCGGTGATCGGGCACGGATGAGAAGAAGCCAAGAGTGATGTGCCACTGCTCGCGGGCGATCCAGCGCAACCCCGACGCACCGAGCGCCTCACGCGATCGCGGTTCGAGGAAGTCTGCGAGGTGGTCGCGCACGGATTCCGGTGGCACGACGGCGACGAACATCCGTTGGCCCATGGTGCACAGCCTGCCATGCCGACCGGAGGGCCAAGGTTCCCCTGCCTTCTGGGACCCGCGCCGACTGCCGCCCAGGCGCTCTCGGACCCAGCAACCCACGCCCGCGGAGCACGAGTCGGCATGAGCCGCACCTCCATCAGCTCGGGAGCCAGCAACCCACGCCCGCGGAGCACGAGTGCACCGGTCGGCGCAAGATCGGCTTCCTGGGGGTGGCAGTCCACTCCCAACGCCCCCGTCGAGTCCAGTCGCACGTCGAGGAGCTCAGAGCATGCACCAGCCGAACCTGGGAGCCCGCGCCCACTTCCAAGACTCAGGCGCTCAGAACCTGGGGCGGCGGCTCGTTCGGTCCACCGGGCGACCGAGCGCGATTGGCGGACCCGCCCCCGCTGGGCTCGGGGTTGGTCCCGTCATTTCGCGCTCGAAGCGGCCCGCTTGTATCGATGGACGTGCCGAATGGCCCGTCGCGCAGTCTGTCGGGTGGCTCGTCGAGTGGCCCGTCGGGATGCCCGGCTGCTCGTCGGTCTTGCGGACCTTCGCGCGGGCTGTCGAGCGGACTGTCGAGGGGACCTTCTCGCGTCCTGTCGAGAGGACTGTCGAGAGGACCTCTGCTTGGCCCGTCGAGCGGACCATCGAGGGGCCTCACGAGTGGCCCGTCGGACAGCCCGCCGATCGGCCCGGTGGCCCTGTCGGCGAGCGTACGTGTGCCGCTTGCCTCACCATCATCGGCAGACGCGTCACCAGATCTGGGGGTGAACCGGCTGACGCCGATGGCCGCGAGTGCGCGGTCGTAGGACCCTGGACTCACATCCCACTCGACCTGACCCGTGTCCGCGCTGATCTCGGCGTAAAGGTGGTCGCGATGGACGACAGTGTGGTGCCGAGCGCACAGCAGGCCGGCGTTGACCAGCCATGTCATGCCGCCATCGATCCAGTGGCGGAGGTGGTGAGCCTGGCACCAGTGGGCCGGAATGCTGCAGCCGGGGAACGTGCAGCCTCGATCGCGCAGCCAGAGGGCCTTGACCTGAGCAGGGCTGAACAACCGGGTGGTGCGGCCCAGATCGAGGACGTGACTTGGCCCAGCCAGGATCGCGGGGATGAGGTCGGCGTCGCACGCGAGCTTGCGCATTGTTTCCGGTGCGAGCAGATCGCCATCGGCGGTCGAACCCAAGACTCGTCCGGCGTTGCGGCTGTCGCGCAAGTGGCGCCAGTCCATCGTGACGACCAGAGTGGCCTTCGCTCCGACCGGGGGCGTGGCGCCAGCCGTGGTGGCCCGACGGCATACCTCGATCAGTGCCTGTCCGCGGCGTTGCCGCGCGGGCCTGCGATCGGGCGTGCCATCGGGTGCGGGCGCAGGTGCGCTGAGCGGTCCGATCGCAGCCTCCAGCACCGCCTTGCCTTCGGCGTCGAGGGTGAGTTGGTAGCTGAATGCTCCCAACTCGTCACCGACGGGGCCGGACAGTGAAATCAGCGCCGCAGCGGCGTCCTGGTCGGCCTGGAACTCGCCGGGGCGCCCGTGCTCTGCCAGCAGCCGGGCCCGGAGCTCGCGGACCGCACGGGTGCCGAAACCCGCGCCTACGGTGAGCATGGCATGGACGACGGTGGGGATCGCGTCGGGCTGCAGGCGGGGCCGCAACCGGTCCATCTCCCGGATCACCGCCACGCCCACCGAGACGGGCACGGCACCGTCGCAGACCGCGTGGGTGATCGCGGCCGTCTCGGGACGGGAACCGGCCTCGACCACCGCGGCGACCTGGCCGGTGCCATAGCTGACCGCGAGCGACGGGGCGTGGGTGTCGATCCACGCACGCAGCGACCCGGCTTGGCCCGCGGCGACTTCGCCGCGGATGAGGGCCTCCTGCGCGACGGCGACCCGCCCCGCCCCGGCCAGGGAACTCAGGTCATCGAGCAGGCCCATCAAGGGCCCGAGTTCGGCGCCGGACGCCTGCCACAACACCCCGGCCAGACCTGTGAGCGCCTCGCGAGCAGCACGCAGCGCAGCGGCCCGGTCAGAGACCGAGGCTGTGGCGGGGGCGGCTGCGTCCATGAGATTCAACCTAGAACCGACCACCGACACCCCTCCCTGACGCCAGATCTGTTGTCAATCTCGGAACGCGTCTGCTCACGATGACTGCTGCACAGCCGGGTCAGCCTGACTACCCTGGCGAGCATGGGTTTCCCGGAGAACGTCCTGGCCAGCGGCGAACGTGTCGAGCGCAGCCTGCATCCGCATTGGCTCACCGTTCTCGGCCCGACCCTGCTCGGCGTGGTTCTCGGGGCCCTCGCCCTGGCCACCGTGTGGGCCACCCCGGACGACAGCAAGGGCAACACCATCCAGTGGGTGGCCATCGCGGTGCTGGTGCTCATTGCGCTGCCGCTCGTCCTCGTACCCTTCCTGCGCTGGCGGACGACCCACTATGTCGTGACGACCCACCGCGTCATGGTGCGCCGAGGCATCCTCGCCAAGGCCGGCAAGGACATCACCCTGTCCAAGATCACCGACGTGTCCTTCCACCAGTCGCTCATCGATCGGATCATCCGGTCAGGCACGCTCACCATCGAGTCGGCCGGCGACTCCGCCGACGAGCTACTGCGCAATATCCCGCGCAGCGACGAGGTGCAGCAGTTGATCAACCGCCTCATCGAAGAGGACTCCCAGCGCCGGGCAGCGGGCGGAAACCTGACTCGTCCGTAGCCTCTGGCAGTCACGAGGCCAGGTCAACGCGGGTCGACCTCGGGTTACCGTGGAGCGATGACGTCTGCATCACGGGTGGCCCTGGTGGCCGGTGCGACTCGGGGAGCCGGTCGCGCGATCGCGATCGAGTTGGCCAGGGCCGGGTTCCACGTGCTCGCCACGGGGCGTAGCAGCCGCATCACCGGACCTTCCGACCAGGGCAAGCCGGAGACCATCGAAGAGACCGCCGAACTCGCTCGGGCCGCGGGCGGGTCCTGTGAGGCGCGCGTCGTCGACCACACGGACAGCGGGCAGGTGAGCCGGCTGATGGCATACCTGCTGCGCCGACACGGACGCCTCGACGTCCTCGTCAACGACATGCTCGGCGGGGACGCCTTTGCCGAGTGGGGAGTACCGCTGTGGGAGCACAACCTCGATGGCGGTCTGCGCATGCTCCGTCTCGGCGTCGAGTCGCACCTGGTGACGCTGCACCACGCCGTACCCGCCCTGCAGGCGACGGCCACGGCGCTGGGAGGTCGGAGAACCATCGTCGAAATCACCGACGGCCATGCAGCGGCCAACCGGGCGCCTCGACCAAGCGCCGTGTATTACGACCTGGTCAAGGCCCAGATTCAGCGGGTCGTCGAACTCCTGGGGCGCGATACGCGCGGCCGGCCCCTCACGGCCGTCGGAGTCACACCAGGCTGGCTGCGGTCGGAGTCGATGCTGCGCCAGTTCGGCGTCACCGAGCAGACGTGGCGCCAGTTCGCCGACCAGGAGCCGTCATTCGGGATCAGCGAGACCCCGACCTACGTGGCCAGAGGGGTAGCCGCCCTCGTCGCCGATCCCGAGGTGGACCGATGGAACGGTCGAGTCGTCACGGCCCGCCAACTCTCCGACGCCTACGGCACGACGGACATCGACGGTAGCCGGACTGCTGGGGGCCTGTGGGACCTGCACGGGTGGAACTCCGACGACCCTGCGGCGATCGCCAGCATCCCCGACTTCCGGTGACGGACCGCCCCTTTGGTATGCCGTCCGCACACTCCCAGCCGCACTCGCCGGCCGCTCTCCCCGCCCGCAACTACGCTGGCCACATGCTCTCCGGTATGCCGTCCGCCTCCTCCCGGCCGCCCGCGCCCCGGCTGGCCCGGCGTGGCGCCGTCGAGCCGTTCCACGTCATGGAGCTCATCAAGGCCGCCGCCATCCGACAAGCTAGCCATGGCGACGTCATCTCACTCTGCGCCGGACAGCCCTCCACGCCGGCGCCGAAGGCCGTCCGTGACGCCGCCGTCCGCGCCATCGACGGACACGTGCTGGGTTACACCGAAGCCACCGGCATCCGTCCACTGCGCGAGGCGATCGCGCAGCACTATGCCGACAGGTATGACCTGGTCATCGACCCTGACCAGGTGGTCGTCGCCACGGGTTCCTCGGGCGGGTTCACGGCGGTCTTCCTCGCGGCGTTCGACGCCGGCGATGTCGTGGCGATGTCGCGACCTGGCTACCCGGCATACCGCAACACGCTGACCGCCCTCGGGTGCCGCGTCGTGGAACTCGACTGCACCGCGCAGACGCGCTACCAACCGACGGTCGCCATGCTCGAGGAGCTCACCGCGACCCTCGGCCACCCGCCCGCAGGCCTGGTGGTGGCGAGCCCGTCCAACCCGACCGGCACGATCATCGATCCGACCGAGCTGGCCGCCATCGCCGGGTGGTGCGCGGCGCACGGCACGCTGCTGGTGAGCGACGAGATCTACCACGGCATCTCCTACGGCCGCCCCACCCCGAGCGCCTGGCAGACCTCGCGTGCGGCGGTGCTCGTGGGCTCGTTCAGCAAGTACTTCTCGATGACCGGCTGGCGGGTCGGCTGGCTCGTCCTCCCGCCGCATCTGGTGCGTCCGGTCGAGCTGCTCTTGGGCAACCTCAACATCTGCGCGCCGGCGGTTGCCCAGGCGGCCGCTGTCGCCGCCTTCAGCGCCGAGGCTCGTGCCGAACTCGACAGCCACGTCGCTCGGTATGCCGTCAACCGTGACCTCATGCTCGCTCGCCTGCCGGACATCGGCGTCGACGAACTCGCCCCGCCGGACGGAGCGTTCTACCTCTATGCCGATGTCAGCCGGCATACCGACGACTCGCTGGCCTGGTGCTCCGAGGTGCTCGACGCGACCGGGGTCGCGCTGACTCCCGGCGTCGACTTTGCGCCGGCCCCCGCGCCGGCCCCCGATTCGGCAGCCGGCCCGACACCCCGGCACGATGGCCGTCACTTCGTCCGGATGTGTTTCGCCGGCGACGGCGCCGACCTCACCGAAGCGATGGATCGCCTCGCGGCATACGTCACATAGGAGGGGCAGGGAAGTGCACCCAGCCGCGACCCGATGTGAAAAGTGAATGCCCGCGCGCACCGGCCCGCGGGCCCGTAGGCGCGCGGGTGGTTGCTCGAATCGCACTGGGAGTTGCCACAATACGGACGTGCTTCACTCACTCTCGGGGACCGTGAACCCCGCTGCCGACCGGGCAGCCCGTGTGCGCCGGATCGTCCTGCCCCTGCTCGTCGGGGCAGCGCTGCTCGCGCCTGCTGCCTGCACCTCGGCCGGATCGACGCCGACAGCTCCGACAGCACCGACAGCACCGACAGCACCAAGCGGCTCCGCCGAGCCCACCGGCCGGTCTGGCATCCCCGAGGGTGGCCTGACCGTCCCGGGCATCGAGGTCGCCCAATCGGTCAACAACGACCCCGCTCTGCCGATCTCGATCAGCCGCCCGATCGTGCCCGGCCAGACCGCGCTCACCGATGCGATCAAGGCCTGGGCCGATGACCGTGAGCAGACCTTCCGCCAGAACTACCTGCCCAGCCCCGAGGGCGCACCCGAACTCAACATCACCTGGCAGGTCGCCATGGCCAACGCATCGCTCATAGGCGTGCGTGTCCATGAGCGCGAATTCGCCGGCGCATCAGGTCAATCCAGCAATCAGGTCTTCTACGGCGAGGTCACGACGGGCACGGTGCACAAGGCCGTCGACCTCGTCGCGGCGGGGCAGGCCGACACGCTCGCCGGGCTGGTCTGGGCGGCCGCGGCCAAGCTCGCCGCCCCCGTGGAGCCAGCCGCCCCGACCGGCCCCGACGCTACCCGCCTGCTCACCGACCTGGTGCTCGCCCCGGACGGGACCCTCACGGCATACCTCGACCAGGGGGCGATGGCCGCCTACTCCGCTGGCAATCTCACCGTCACCCTGCCCGCTGCCCAGGTGACTCCGCTGCTGTCCGATTTCGGGCGCGCGGTCCAGTCCGCGCTCGCCTCCGGCGCCCCGTATGCCGGGCCGGCGCCGGTCCCAGCCGCCCCGAGCACCCCGGCCGCGCCCAGCGCGCCACCCGTGCAGCCGACCGAGGCCGCCCCACCCGTGCAACCCCAACCCGTGCAACCCCCAGCTGTGCAACCTCCAGCCGGCCAGGCCGTCGACTGCTCCACCCTCAAGTGCGTGGCGCTGACCTTCGACGACGGGCCGGGCGCCTACACCGGCAAGCTGCTCGACTCGCTCGCGGCTTCGGGGACCAAGGTGACCTTCTTCGTCCTGGGCCAGAACGTCAAGGTTCGTCCCGACATCGTGGCCCGCGCCGCCGCTGCCGGCCACGTGGTGGCCAATCACACGTGGGACCACCGCGACATGAAGAAGCTCACGGCGACCCAGCAAGCCAGCGAGATCTCGACCACCTCCGACGCGATCCGCAAGGCCACCGGAGTGCCGACGACGCTGATGCGTCCGCCCTACGGATCGTTCAACGACAGCGTCCGCGGTCTGGGCCAGGCGATCATCATGTGGGACGTCGACACGCTAGACTGGAAATACCGCGACAGCGCCGAGGTCACCCGCCGCGCGCTCGCCGACGTCAAGCGGGGGTCGATCATCCTCATGCACGACATCCACGCGACGACCGTCGATGCGGTGCCGGCGCTCGTGAGCGCACTCACGCAGCGCGGCTACACCCTCGTGACGATCCCGCAGTTGCTCGGATCAGCCAAGGCGGGCACGGTGTACTACAGCGCAGCCCGCGCCACCTGACCGCCCCGCGCCTCGGCAAAGACCACCCACGGCAGCGCCGCGCTGCCTGGATCACACGGCGCTGCGCTGCCTGATCACCCAGCGCGCCGCGCCGAGGTGAGCGGCAGGGCAGTGCCGCCGCGAAGGTGCACCCAGAGGACGACGACGAGCGGCCAACTCGCGGTGAAAACATAGAGCGCCAGTTCCCGGATGCCGTCTGTCGACGCCCGCAAGATCATCCCCCACAGGGTCACCTGGATGAGCACGAAGGACACCAGCGAGATGACCATGGCAACCCGACGCCGCAGCGGCCACGGCACGCCCGACCCCATCCGTGCGCTCATCGCGGGCCAGAACGCCAGCAATCCGAACGTGAACGCCGAGGCGAGCGTGTGCCGCATGTAGAACTTGCCGACGACGTTGTTGGGCACGAAGGCCAGCACGATCATCGCGATGCCGCCTGCGGCGAGGATCCAGCGGCCCGCGACGTCGACCGGCCGCAGCGCCAAAGCGGTTGCCACGTGGGCCATTCCGACGAAGACCAGGGTGAATGCCATGAGCCAGCGGGTCGGTGTCTCCACCGCGCCGAGGTCGCTGACCGTGGTCGTCACCAGCGCGTAGGAGGAGGTGAGCGACGCGGCATACAGATATCCGGCGAGCAAGAGCACCGGGGCCAGCGCGGCCGACACCAGACCCCACCACGGGATCGCGGCCAGCGGCACCTCCCGCGCGGCGGCGGGGGCGTGGGCGGGTATGCCGTGGGGCTGGTTCACGCTGGAAGTCACCCTCCTACGGTACTTGCCCGCGACCGCACCGAGGACGGCCGGGTGAGCCGCAGCCGGCCGGCCGTCCGGCTCGGCGCGGGTGACTTGCCAGTAGCCGCGGCGCGGACGAAGGTAGGGCCATGACTGACGCCATCGTCATCGGAGCGGGCTTGGCCGGGCTGGTCGCGGCGACCGAGTTGGCGGCCGCGGGCAAGCGAGTCGTCGTGGTCGAGCAGGAGTCGCGGGAAAACCTCGGTGGCCAGGCCTACTGGTCCTTCGGTGGGCTCTTCCTCGTCGACAGCCCGGAGCAGCGGCGGATGGGGATCAAGGACTCACTCGAGCTGGCCTGGGAGGACTGGCAGGACACCGCGCAGTTCGACCGGCTCGGAAGCGGTCCCGGTGGAGGGCGAGCGCCTGCGGAAGACCATTGGGGAGCGCTGTGGGCGCGGGCCTATGTCGAGTTCGCGGCCACCGAGAAGCGCGCGTGGCTCGCCGAGCACGGGGTGAAGTTCTTCCCGGTCGTGGGCTGGGCCGAGCGTGGCGCGGGCGAAGCGGGCGGCCCGGGCAACTCGGTGCCGCGGTTCCACGTCACCTGGGGCACCGGCCCCGGTCTGCTCGAGCCGTTCGTGCGCAAGGCCAAGGAACTCGAGGTCGCGGGACGGTTGCGCTACGCCTTCCGCCACCGCGTCGACGACCTCGTGCTCACCGGCGGTGCGGTGACCGGCATACGAGGCACTCGACTGGCACCGACGCACGTCGACCGCGGGGTGGCCACCAACCGCGACCCGGTGGGGGAGTTCGAGCACGAAGCGCCTCTCGTCGTGGTGACCAGCGGCGGCATCGGTGGCAATCACGATCTCGTGCGGGCCAACTGGCCGGTGGCCCACGGGGATGCGCCGGCCGACATGCTCACCGGCGTGCCGGCCTATGTCGACGGGCGGATGCTGGGCATCGCCTCGCGCGCCGGTGGCCGCATCGTCAACCGTGACCGGATGTGGCATTACGTCGAGGGAGTGCGCAACTGGGACCCGATCTGGCCCGGTCACGCGATCCGCATCCTCGCCGGTCCGTCGTCGATCTGGTTGGACGGCAACGGAAAACGCCTGCCTGCGCCGTTCTACCCGGGCTTCGACACGCTCGGCACCCTGCGCTATCTGCGCGGCACCGGCCACGATCACTCGTGGTTCGTCCTCAATCGCCGCATCGCCGAGAAGGAGTTCACCCTCTCCGGCTCGGAGCAGAACCCCGACATCACCGCCAAGTCGGTCGTCGACGTGTTGGGCCGGGCGCGCGGCGGGATGCCCGAGGCGGTGCAGGCATTCCTCGACAAGGGCGTCGATTTCGTCCAGGGCACCACGGTCGCCGAATTGGTCGCCAACATGAACCAGCTCACCCCCGACGCCCCGATCGATGCCGCTGCGTTGGAGCGGCTGCTGCTGGCGCGAGATCGCCAGCTGGACAACGATTTTGGCAAGGACTTCCAGCTCATGGCGCTGCGCGCCGCGCGGGCCTTCCGCGGCGACAAATTGCTACGCACCGCCGCGCCGCACCCGATCCTCGATCCCGCCGCGGGGCCGCTCATCGCGGTGCGGCTGCGGACGCTCACCCGCAAGACCCTCGGCGGGGTGCAGACCGACCTCAGCGGCCGGGTGCTGCGCTCCGACGGCACGCCGCTGCCCGGCCTGTATGCCGCGGGGGAGGTCGCCGGGTTCGGCGGCGGCGGGATGCACGGCTACCGGGCCCTGGAGGGCACCTTCCTGGGCGGCTGTCTCTTCTCCGGGCGGGTGGCCGGGCGCGCTGCCGCCGCAGCGCTCTGAGGTCGATGTCGGTATGCCGTGGCATCGGGCCGGACCGGCGCCACGGCATACCGAAGCCGGGACGAGTCGGTGCCGCGTGCGGCTCGGGTAGGTCAGTCCCAGGACCAATACAGTCCGTGCACCCCCGGGGGAACGTTCTCGCGCACGAACTGGGCAACGCCGTTGATGACCGGCACGTCGATCCCCGCCTGCGGCACCGGCTCGTCGTAGTTGGCCCGGGATTGATAGCGCACCGACCGCGGGACGGCCGCCGGGTCGAAATCGACCTGCAGCACCAGTTCCCGGAACCCGCGGGTGCACGACCGTTCGTGGGCGGTCGTGAGGGTCGGGACCGGCGCCCAATGGATCGTGTACTCCGCCATGACGCTCTCGCCGCGCTCCAGTTGACGCACGGGCAGCAGTTCGACGAGCAGCAGTTGCCGCTCCGGCAGCGAAATGGTGCGCCCGAGGGTGAACCCCGTGCCGGCGTCAATCCGCGGCGAGACCTGGCTGTCGGTGAGTTGGCGCTGCACGACGGGATAGGCCTGGTTGTCGAGGCGGTGGGCGGTGATGACCAGGCGCACCTCCTCGCGGACCTCGATGCGGTCACTGCCGACGAACAGCCGACAGTGCACGGTCGTGGTCCGCAGCGTCGTGGCGAAGCTCAGCCCGAGCGACTGCACGAGGTTGGTCGCGAGACTGGACAGCGGCAGCGTCCGCGCGCGCCCTTCGAGCTTCTGCAGCGAGCGTGAGGCCCGCGCGTCGTCGAGCAACCGGGCCAGGTGCCCGGGGGTGAGCTCGAGGGCACGTTCGAGCTCGACGAGAGCTGCCAGTGACGTGGCCCGGAACGGGATGGACCGCCCGGTCTGCCAGTAGCTGAGCGTAGCGATGCTCACCGGGGTGCCGGCGGCCTCGAGCCGCTGCTGGAGGCGGTCCAGCGGCAGACCACGGTCTCGGATCGCGACCCGGAGGACCTCAGCGAACGTGTGCCCCTCTTCGTGCATGCCGACTCTTTCTCAACAGCCCCGCCCGAGTCGGCGCGCGCAACATCGCAGGGGTGATGGTGATCCACGAGCCGGGTTGGGCGGCTACGTGGTCGTCGCTCGGGGAGGGGGTCCCTGAGCCAACCGTGGCATGGTCGCGCTGGTTTAACCGCCAGAATCCCCGGGTGATATGTGAACGTTTTTCACAATTCACATAGCGCGCTCACGCGTGAACAGCTTTACAGGTATTGCCCGGTCGGGCCGACCGATCCGGTCTCTCCGACGACCCTGCCCTGCCCGACCGGACCACCCGGCATACCCGGCTGTTGCGGGCCGTCACCCTGCCCGGGCGGCAGCGCCCGCCGCATCCCGGCCAACTGCTGCTGCGCGGCCATCTGTTGGGCGACCAGGGCGGTCTGTATGCCGTGGAACAGGCCTTCCAGCCACCCGACGAGCTGCGCCTGGGCGATCCGCAACTCGGCATCCGATGGCGCGCCCTCGCCGAAAGGCAGGGCGATGCGGTCGAGCTCGGCGACGAGTTCCGGGGCCAGGCCGTCCTTGAGCTCGTCGATGGAGCGGCGGTGGATCTCGGCGAGGCGGCGGCGGCCGGCCTCGTCCAACGGCGAGCTGCGCACCTCGTCGAGGAGGTTCTTGATCATCGAGCCGATCCGCATGACCTTGGCCGGCTGCTCGACGAGGTCGGCGGGGTTGTCGGAGCGTTCACTCGAGGCCCCACGATCGGGCCCGGTGCCGGCGGGGGGAGCGTCGGCGGTGCCCATCCCGTCGGGCGTGATGACAACGACGCGCTGGCGTTCGGGCTGCTCCTGGGTGGGCTCGCTCATTGCTCCATCTTGCCCCACCGACCCCGAGGGGTTCTCATGTCATCGGGTCATGTCATCGGACTCATGTCATCGGGCTCATGTCATCCGCCGGGTGACGTGCGGGGCGCGGCGGATCGAGATCCAGGCCAGGGCCGCCGCGACAGCCGGGATGCCGATCACCGGGATGGCCAACTGTAGCCACGGGATGACGATCGTCGGATCGAGCCGTTCCGGCCCCTCAGTGTCCAGGCTTGCCATCGTGCCGCCATAGGCGAAGCCCGTCGCCACCCGGGACAACGCGATGCCCGGCACGAGCCCCACCAAGGTGCCCAGCAGGGCACCGACCACGCCCAAGGAGGCGGCTTGCGCCGCAGCGAGATTGCGTCTCGTGCGACGGGTGGCGCCGACGGCGGCGAAGGTGCCCATGAAGGCTTGGGTCTCGGCCGTCGACAGGGCGGTCGACACGAGGGTGGCGACGAGAATGATGAGGCCCACGGTGCCGATGAGCGCGGCCACGAGGATCCACGGGTAGGCCTGGAAGCCGCGTTCGACATAGGCGCGGCCGAGCTGCTCGTCGTCGATGGCCTGGCGGAGTTGGTCTTCCACCTCGGTGGAGATCGGCCCACGGGGATCGGTCACCTCGACGACCACGACTCGTGTCGCGGCGCCGAGTGAGGCGGCCGTCGCCGGGGTGAGCAGCGCACCGATGCCGTTGCCCAACATGTAGTTCTGCTCCGAACCGGCGCTTGCGTTGAGCAGCTTGTCGTTGACCGCTAGCGCCGGCAGCTTGCGAATGGTGGGTTCACCGACGAGCCTGGGGCCGTCGAGGCTCGCCGTGCCGGTCGCCAGGGTGACCGTGCCGTCGACGACGTCGACCTGTCCGACGAAGTTGCCGGTGCAGTTGTATCCGTCGGGCGCTCCGGGGTCGCTGATGGCGGTGCACTTCGGCTCGTGGCCCTTGCCGTCGCTGACCACGAGGCCACCGGCGGCGAGGACCGCGGCAGCGGAGGCATCGAGACGGTATCTGGTGGTCAGCACCTCGGGACTGCCGACGACCATCGTCGACCGCCCGAAGCCGCCGATGAAAGAGGACCCCATGAGCGACGCGCACGGCTTCACCGGAGTCATGTCGGGTCCGTAGGGTGTGGCCATCAGGGCCTCCAGCGGAGTGCAGCCCTGCCGGAGCGCGACGAGGAAGGGCCCCTGTGGCGCGGTCTGCTGTTTGACGTCGGCACCGTCGCCCATGGTCTCGACGGTCCGGACAGTGGCCGTCGTCAGGCCGGGGTCGATGCGCTGGACGGCCGAGGTGATCGCGGTGACGACGCGGGCCTCGGAGCGTTCGGCGGAGGCGCTGGCGGAGGAGTCGATATAGGGAGTCACGATGCCCTGACCCTCGGGCCGTTGCGGCACGTACTGACGGCCCGCGAAGACCGCGACGCTCTGCATTGTCACGAGGACCGCCGCCAGCACGGACATGCCGGCGAGGATCGCCGCGACCGTCGAGGTGGCCCGCCCCCGCTGCCGGGCCGCGTCGCGCAGCGCCATCCGCACGGCGACCGGGGCGGATCGGCTGAGCCGAGCTACGCCCACGAGCACCATCGGCACCAGGAGCAGGGTCCCGACCACCAAGAACACCGCCGAGAGCATCGCGACGATCGGGACGACGACGAGCATGAGTTGGTCGTCCCACTTGGGGGTCTGGGCGGTCGACCAGAAGACCCCGACTGCGCCCACACCCGCGAGGATGAGCCCGGCAACCGGCATACGGAATCGGGCTGGCGGAGAGACGGACTGGCCGCGCATGACGGCGACGATGTCGAGCCGGGCGAGCCCACGCGCCGGGATGAGGGCCGCGATGAGCGATGCCAGCACGGCGCAGCCGACGACGAGGGCCATGGGTCCGCCGGGGATATCCAGGGGACCGACCATCGTGTCCGGGCGATAGACCCGCAGCCAAGCCAGGATGCCCAAGGCGGCGGCGAATCCCAGGGCGCCCCCGACGAGCGCCGAGAGGGCGCCGAGCACGACGGCCTGGCCGAGCACGGTGCGTCGCAGCTGCGCGCCGGTGGCCCCATTGCTCGCCGCGAGCGCCAGGGTGCGCCGCGACCTTGCGGCGCTCACCGCGAAGGCCGGCCCGACGAGCAGGGTGGTCTCCAGCAGTAGGGCGATGGCCGACAGCGTGGCGACGAGCATCTGGGCGAAGCCCTGCTGCTGGTAGCTCTGGGCGAGCCCCTCGGGAAGGTTGAGCGTGCTCGGGTCGGGCGGGTCGAGCACGACCGAGCGACTGACGGTCTGGATGCCGTAGTCCGCCCAGGCGACGACCTCGGCCCAGCTCACCGGAGTGGCCCGGTCGAGCAGGAAGCTGCCGTTCGGCCGGTCGGTGGCGTTGGACCCGGCCACCGGCGGCAGGCCGATGAGGTCGGCGGCGAAGACGCCGTATTCGCCGAGGTACCCCTCCCCGACCCCCACGACGGTGAAGGTCTTGGCGACCCGTTCGCCGTTGGTGGCGTAGGTGTTTGCCGAGAACGTGCCGCTCTCGGGCAGCCCCTTGTAGATGCCCGCGCGAGTGACGACGACCTCGCTGTCGGTGGTGGCCCACCGCCCGGAGTCCAGCCGGGCGATGCCGGGCAGGATCTGCGGGTGGGCGGCCGCGTCGATGCCCAACACGGTGATGCCGGTGATCTTCTTGCCGACCCGGACCTCGAGCCCGGACTGGCCGATCTCGACGACCGTGCCGCCGGTGAGCCGGGCCAACGCCGCGCGCTGGCTGGCGACATCGGTGCCCCACCCCGGGATGGCCTTGGGGGTGCCCTCGCCACCGAAGTAGCCCATGTCGAAGTACGGCGTCGGTGTGACCTTGGTGTCGGTCGGCGTGATCCGGGCCTGCGCTCGCCCCAAGGCGTAGTCGAGCTTCTCCACCGCGGTGAGGTCCTGGGTGGAGTAGAGCAGGTTGCCTGCCACGAGCAGCGCGACCGGCAACGCCACCATGATGACGATCAGCGCGCTGCGGCCCTTGTGCCGCACGACATCGCGCCGGCCCAGCCGTAGGGCGATTCGCCAGGAGGCGACCAGGCGTTCCCATCGCGACGGTCCGGTGACCGGCGACGCCGCACGGGGCGGACCGGCATACCGTCGCTCCGGTATGCCGGGTGGCCGGCTGCCGCCTGCGGGCGGCGAGCCTGCGGGCGGCGGGCTTGCGGGCGGCGGGCTTGCAGGAGCCGGCTCAGGGCGCAGCGGGTCACTCATCGGGCGACCGCCTCATCGACGACCTTGCCGTCACGCAAGTAGATGACCCGGTCGGCCCACCCGGCGTGGCGGGCCTCGTGGGTGACGAGCAGGCCTGCGGCGCCGGCGTCGCATCGGGCCCGCAGCACGGCGAGCACGCC
>JBGAQV010000032.1:0-25326 GCA_044220505.1 Dermatophilaceae bacterium | reverse complement strand
ACCAAGGAGGCGTACCCGGCATACGGCTCATCGGCGACAGCCTCGGGGGTGACCTCCCAGCGGCGGCGCATCGGGCGTTCGACGGTGATCCGCTGGAAGCCGAAGGTCTCGTTCGTCAACACCTTGACCCGCGGGTCGACGGCATACTCGTCCCGCGCGCCCCCATAAAGGTGCACGATCTCCTCGATCGCGCCAGGCGTGAGTTCTTTACGCTTGTCTCCCAACGACTTTCGCATCTTCGTGCCGAGCTCTCGGGCATCGATGAGCTTGACGGTGCCGCGGTCCTCGTCGGCCTTGTTGTTGGTGAGGATCCACACGTAGGTGGAGATGCCGGTGTTGTAGAACATCTGGTCCGGCAGGGCGACGATGCCTTCGAGCCAGTCGTTCTCGAGGATCCACCGGCGGATCTCCGACTCTCCTGACCCGGCCTGGCCGGAGAACAGCGGTGACCCGGAGAGCACGATGCCGACCCGCGAGCCGGTGGGCTTCATGTGGGAGAGCATGAGTTGCAGGAAGAGGAACGACCCGTCGGACACCCGCGGGAGGCCGGCGCCGAAGCGGCCGTGGAGGCCGAGCTTCTCGTGCTCGGTCTTGATCGGCGCGGCATACGCCTTCCAGTCCACCCCGTAGGGCGGGTTGGCGAGGATGTAGTCGTACTTCTCGGTGGGGAAGGCGTCGGCGGTGAGGCTGTTGCCGTTGCGCATCCGCTCGGGCGCGGTGTCCTGCATCATCAAGTCGGACTGGGCGATCGCCCACGTCTCGTCGTTGAGTTCCTGGCCGAAGACCTCGACGATCGCGGCGGGGTTGAGCGCCTTGATGTGGTGCAGGGCGGTCATGAGCATGCCGCCCGTGCCGGCTGCCGGGTCGTAGACGGTGCGGACCGGCTTGGGATTTGCGGTCAGCTCTCGCGCGGCCTCGCCGGAGACGAGGAGGTTGACCATGAGGCTGATGACTTCGCGCGGGGTGTAGTGCTCACCGGCGGTCTCGTTGCTCATCTCGGAGAACTTCCGCAGCAGCTCCTCGAAGATGTAGCCCATCGCCTCGTTGCTCACGGCTGACGGGCGCAGGTCGAGGTCGGCGAAATCCGCCACCACGGCATACAAGATCCCGGCGCGGTCGAGGCGCTCGATCTTGGGGTCGAAGTCGTAGGCCTCCATGACGGCATACGCCTCGTGGGAGAGGCTGCCGATGTAGGTGCGCAGGTTGGCGGCGATGTTCTTGTCGTCGTTGAGCAGGGCGGGGAAGGTGAGCGGGGACGTGTTGTAGAAGCGGTGTCCGGCCTTCTTCTTCAACAGGGCCGCCTGGCCCTCTCCGATCGTGGACATGGTGAAGGCGGTGTCGAGCACGGCCCGCTTCGTCGGTGCGAGGACGGCATCCATCCGGCGCAGGACGAGCAGCGGCAGCATGACTGACCCGTACTCGTGCTGCTTGAAGGTGCCGCGGAGCTTGTCCGCGACCTTCCAGACGAAGGCGACCTTGTCCTGGAAGCCGATCGGCGTCATGTGGGTCCTTCTCCACGCAGGCGAGACGACGTGAGCGGGCTGGATTCGGGGAGGCGCCCCAAGGCCGCCCACGGTAGCCGACAGGCGACCGCCGCAGGCGGCCGGCCGGGTCGTGAAGGTTCGATCGGCCGCTTCGACGGACGGCCCCGGTGACGTCGTCCCGCCCCCCAAGCACCGCCCCTGCTCGATGCTCACAAGATCAACCACGCGCCGATGTCGGCCATCGGGGAGTCGGCCACGCGTTGAAGCGATGTCAGACCTTGACGATCTGGAGCAGCCCCAGCTCGGCGAGTACGTCGAAGTCGTCGTCCTGGGTCACGACCGGAACGTTGTTGGCGACGGCGACTGCTGCGATCCACAGGTCGTTGACGTTGATCCGGCGGCCGGCCTCGTGCAGCCGGACCCGGAGTTCGGCCCACACCTGTGCTGCGCGCACATCGACCGTGAGGGGCTCGACGTCGACCGCGGTCTGGAGAGTGTCCAGCCGTCGGGCGCGGGAGGTGCTGTCTGAGGCCGATAGCACCCCGGCCTGAAGTTCGGCGATGGTGATTACACACACGAGGGCCTCGGCGGGGAGCCGGGAATGGTCGACGGAGCGCCCGAGCTCGGCGGAGATCCACACGCGGGTGTCGATCAGGCCCCGCGCCACGGGTGGCTCAGCGGAGGGGATCGAGCTCATCGGTGCCACCCTCGCTGATCCAGGTCATGTCCGACTCGAGACGTGGATCCGGGCCTTGGCGGCTCAGCAGGGCGACCACCTCTTCGCGCGGGATGGTCTCGCGCCGACGCCGACCCGGCCGTCTCAGCTCAGCGACCGGCTCGCCATGGGACGTGACGATGTAGACCTCGCCACGACGTACGCCATCGAGCACTGCCGCAGTGTGATTGCGCAGGTCTCGGGAGGCGATGGTCGGCATGTGCGCAACCGTAGCACCCTGCGCACACACGCCGAGATCACCCTGCGAGTCGGATGGTCCGCGCTAGTGGCAACCGCACCAAGCCGTATGCCGCTCGGCCGGCGTGCACGGCATACCGGGTCTGGGTGGGGTGCTGGAACTCAGCGCGGCTGGGACTGGGCGATGCGCCGCATCCTGGTCATCAGCGCGGCTGAGGGGGTGACCCGACCCGATCGATAGGTCGACAGTCGGCTGGCCGATGTGCCCATCCGGCTGGCGAACTCGGTGAGGCTCAGCCCCGACTGCGCGACGAGTGCCCGGATCTCCGCGGCGACCTGCGCCCGCTCACTTGCCTCGGCGTCGCGCCGAGCCCGGTCGATCGCGCGGGTCAACAGCGGCCCGACTCCGTACGGCCGCTCGTAGGAGAGGTGGTCCTCCACCTGCCGCGCCACCGGCCCCCACGGGTCAGCGGTGATCGCCCGGATGATGATCACCCAGTCCGCGAGCGTGCCCCGCTCGATGACGGTGACGATCGCCTCGTAGGGCCAGTGCTCGACGGGCGCGAGCGGGTCGACGTCGACATTCCGGAAGGCGACGGCCATCAGGCGCCACCCAGCGCGCGGCGCCCGACGATCGCGTCAGCCAGCGCCGCACAGTCGTCCACGACCGCGTCCCACTGGTGCCACCGAGAGACCAGGCCCTTGTATGCCGTCAACTGGGTCATCACGCGCGAGTCGCGCGGGTTGGGCTCGGACAGGCGCTGGACGACGGCCGTCGCGACGGCGTCCGGGCCGTCGGATCGGTCGCTGTAGTAGCCGTCAATATCGGCCAGCACCATCGCAGCGGCATGGAGCCCCAGCCGGTCAGCGAGGGCCACCGTGTCGAGGTAGTCGCGGACCTGATTGCGCTGCACGACAAGGAACGCTTTGATGCGCAGGCACTCGGGCAGCGTCGGCACACGCAATACCCGGTCGCCCACCGGGACTTCCTCCACCTCGAGGGCTCGGGTGCGGCGCAATTGCCGCAATCCCGCCTCGACTCCGTCGAGTGAGCCGAGCAGCGTCAGGGGAGGGGAGCTCGCGCGCACGCTCGTGACCCATCCGTCCGTCGACTCGACCGCCTCGACGATCTCGGCATACCGCTCGGCCGCGTCAAGCACTCCCATCCGGCAGTTTTGTCAGAACCGATAATGCCTGCCTCGCAACCTTTGCAGTGAGTGGAAGAAACTAGGGCAGATGTCTTCCTAGTAAGGTTGATGGATGGCGCTGAACATCAAAGATCCAGCGACCGACCGGCTGGCTCGCCGCGTCGCGGAGCTCACCGGTGAGTCGATCACTGATGCCACGCGCACGGCCTTGGAGGAGCGACTGCAGCGTCTGCTGCGCACCCGGCCGACCGATCCCACGCTCGGCGACATCATCCGGCGCGGCCGCGCCCGCCACGTGGTGGACGAGCGCTCCGAGGGCGACATCCTCGGCTACGGGCCGGACGGGCTGCCCGGATGATTGCCGTCGACTCCTCAGCCCTCGTCGCGGTCGTCCTCGGGGAGCCTGACGCGGAGTCGCACCTCGCGGCGCTGCAGGCGTCACGAGCGGTCGTCGGAGCGGCGACCCTGGTCGAAGCCTCGATCGTCGTCGAGGCCCGGCAGGGGCCAGACGCCACGCGCGATCTCGACCTCCTGGTCGCTGGGGCCATCGACGAGATCCTGCCCTTCGACGCGCCTCAAGCGCGTGCCGCCCTGGAGGCCTGGCGGCGGTTCGGCAAGGGGCGCCATGCCGCGGGGCTGAACTTCGGCGACTGTCTGGCCTACGCGACCGCACAGCTGCTCGGTGCCCCACTGTTGTGCAAGGGCGACGGATTCCCGGCCACCGACCTGCCGTTGGCCCAGGTGGGCTGAGCGCCGACGCGATCGACCCGTCATGCCGTCGTCGGCGATGCCCGAGTGGTGCGCGAGTAGATGCTCGAAGGTCACCTCGTCGTCGCCCGCCGATGTCACCGCGACCGTTATCTCGTGGCGTTTGCCGAGGACTTCGTCGACGACGAATAGAGCAGTGCAAGTAGCCGCTCCGCCGCCTCGTCGGCTTCACCCCGGGTGCCGACCAGCCCGATAGATCGACGTGCCACCGCGCCTGCCGTGGAGAGCACCTCGGCGGGACGCAGTCGGGCCGCGATCGCATTGTTGATGAGCAGCATGGTGACCTCCCCCGGATCGGCGCTGCGCAGCCGGAGACCGTCGGTCGGTCGGTAGCGCAGGCCGGCGACCATGACCGGTACCAACGGTGTGTCGCTGACGTGCGATCCCCAGGCCGCCGGAGTCGATCGTAGGGACTGTTCACCGGACTCGTCTCGGAGTGACAGTCTGCGCGGATACGCATACACCAGGAGGTCAGGACCGATGACGGCATACTCATCGGAGACATAGCCGCAGCCAGCGCCCAACAAGGCGGCCGTCAGCGTCGATTTGCCGGCGTGACTCCGCCCGGGCAGCAGCAAGGCGCCCGCGCCGGTGGCGACGACGCCGGCATGGAAGAACACGTGCCGGGGGGCATGCAGCGCGACTGCTGCCGCCAGGTCTCGCTCCAGATCGTGCATGAGTCGATCCAGCCGCATATAGACCCGCTTGCTGCCCTTGGAGGTCACGCTCCACCGGCCGTCGTGCTCCCGGCCCAGCTCAACGAGATGCACCGCGTCGTCGGTGCTGGGCCGAGCCCCCGGCGGCAGGCTGATGGTCACTGCCTCGCGCATAGCGTCGCCACATTCGGCAGCCCATGCGACGTCGAGGACTACCCCGAATGCCTTGATGCGCAGGCTCGAGGACGTCATCGGGTGTGCTGTCGGAGCCGGAGCCGGAGCCGGAGCCGGAGCCGGTGATAGAGATCGCTGCGGCCGTTGAGAAGGCGACCGATCCGGCCCGCCTGCCAACGGACCCACGCCTCGGTCAGCCGGGTCTGTCGGCGCCGCCGCTCGGACCAATGCACCGGGGACCGCACGAATGCGCCGATCCCTCGGCTCAGATCGTTGGCTGGCAGGGCCAACTCGTCCGCTGGCCCGGAAGCCCAGGCAGCGCCGACCTGGCGCAACGCCCACTCCACGCTGGCGGACGCGCCCAACCGTCCAGCCAGGTCACGAACCGCCTGCCAGTGGCTCTGATCACAGACCGCCAGCGCTCGGCGCAGCTCCCCAGTCGCCCGGCCGCTCTCGTCAGAGGTCACGTGCAGGCACAGATGGACGAGCTGCGCGGGCCGACTCAAGACGTCAACACTGCCGCCCGCGAGCGGCGTGGCCTCCAGTCCTGCAGCCAGCACCGCCCAGGCTTCGGCAGGGGCAACACCGAGCCGAGTGAGCGAGCGATGCAGGTCGACGGGCACCGCGTCGGGCGCCGTCCAATTGTCGGCGTGAACGCCTCGATGACGTCGATAGCCGCGCGCACGCAACACGCGCTCCGCCCGTCGGCGCTCTTGCGGGGCAACCAGCAGGTCAACATCAGCGGATGGGCGATCGGGCAGCTCCAGCAGCGCCCGAGTCGAGGCGCCCTTGAGCAGGATCGGCTGCACCCCACCTGCACGCATTGCCTCCACCAGCCTGAGTGCCTCGCGACTGTTCCGGTCGGCCAGGTGACGGGCCAGAGCTCGGTGCAGGGCTCGTGGAGGTTGAGTCATGTCGTGCTCCGCTCCCGAGCCCTTGAGGTCGGGTCCACGACGAAATGCTCAGGGTCGGCGCAGGCGGAGGGGAAGGACAAATGTGACTCCTGCACGGCGACGTGGGGAGCCACTGCCAGCGCGCGAATCTGCCCGTCTCGGGACATTTGCGCGAACCACTGATCGATGGCGATGTGATCTCTGATCCACTCCCGCATGCCCTGGCAGTCATCGGGCAGCTCGGAGAGCAAATGCTCGAAGATCCTCCCACTGACAGCGACGGCGTGTGTCGTCGTCGCGCCGACCAACTCGACCAGGCGATCACAGTCCGGGAGCGCCTCGCGGGTCCCGCGATCGAGCGGCGCACCCAAGTAGCACAGGTCCCATTCTTGGCCGTCCAACTCAGCCAGGGCCGCGGCGAGCACGGTGGTTGCGTCGTGGCTGAACACCACGTCGTCCTCCAGGACGAGCACGGAGCTGAGTCTGCGGCGGTGGGCCTCCGCGATGGCGCGACGCCAGGACAGGGCACATCCCACGTGGTGATTGTCGGGCGTCTCGACGGCCGGGACGCGTTCAAGGCGCCACGCGATCCCCAGGTGCTCGCAGCGAGACTCCAGCGCCGCCCAGCGCTGGTGGGCGCGGTCGAGATTGATGCCCATCACTGCGTCGAAGCGGGAGAGCGGGTGAGTCGCCTCAGCCCGGGCCGAGGCGAGGTCCTCTGGAGTGAGTCCCCAGTCGAGGAAGTGCTGCCGACCCGCGGCAAGATCCCAGCCCAGGTCCCCCCAGGCGATCTCGTAGTTGCGCAGGAAGGCTCGCCCTGTGTGCGGGTAGGGGACGCCCCGCGGGCGAGCGAATCGATGACCCCACGCCAGCGCGGGGAGTCCGACCGTGCGCCCACCCTGGCGGCGCACCTTCTCATGCAGGTAGCCCTCCTCGGCGCCAAAGAGCCGCATCATCGGGTGGAAGCCGGGCCACGCGTCCCGGCGGCACGCGAAAAGCCCCAAGCCGTGCGAGGTGAGTTCATAGGGCTC
This sequence comes from Dermatophilaceae bacterium, assembly GCA_044220505.1. Classification (GTDB taxonomy): domain Bacteria; phylum Actinomycetota; class Actinomycetes; order Actinomycetales; family Dermatophilaceae; genus Phosphoribacter. The sequence goes on along the minus strand of JBGAQV010000032.1, from coordinate 18,259 downwards.
CTCGCCGAAGTCGTCCGCAAGACCGTTGTTGCCCCATTTGCCGTGCATCAAGCTCCCCCAGCCGGGACCCATGTGAGTGGCCCTGACCGTCCGCAGGTCATGGCCGAGCAACGGCCCCTGCACCAGGTCGCGTGAGCCGGGTCGCTCATCGAAATAGCGCACGAGTGCGGCGAGTCCGCCGGGTCGGATGAGCACGTGGGAGTCGAGGCAGAGGACAACGTCGGCCTGGGCCTCGCGAAACACCAGATCGCGCACGGAGGTGCCATGGAAGGCGCGATAGGGCACGTAGCGATAGCGCGGGATCTGGGTCTCCAGGTCCTTCAACGCTGCCGATGCCGGGCCTGTCGGGGAGTTGTCGATGACGACGAAGGAGACATCGTCGACGACCTCCGGGTGGTGCATCAGCACTGAAGCAATGGTGAACCACGCACCGTCGAAGTCGTCGTAGGTCGCCAGTCCCACACAGAGCCCAGTCGGGCGCTCCAGCGGAGGGGTTGCGTCCGGAGTTTTCCCCACCAGCCGCCGCCTGGCCGCCAGGGCCTCACGGCCGGCGTGGAGTCTTTGCCGGACGAGGTCGGCGGGGGGTATTGTCACGATCTGATCCTATTCAGAGCGGCGAAGCATCGGGGTCGGGCGCCGCTCGGCACGTTCGGATCGGATGCTCCGACGCCGAACTGCGCCCGGTAGATTGGGCAAATCCTGCCAAGTTTGTTCAAGGAGAGATAGCCGATGGACCACTGGTCTCGCCGCACCGATGACATTCACACCGAGGAAGTTGACGGCTCTCACGTCGTCTACGACCGTCGCAACGACGAGGTGCACTGTCTCGACGACCGGGCGACCCAGGTCTACCTCGCCTGCGATGGCCGCACCGCAGCCGAGATCGCCGAGGTGACAGGAGAGTCCGTAGAGGTCGTGGATGCGCACATCGCTGCCCTCGCCAAGCGGGGCCTCGTCGACCACAACGCTCCTGGGGTGGACCGGCGCCGTTTCGTCGCAGGCACTGCCGCCCATGCCGCGATCGCGGTGGGCATCTGGTCGTTGACCGCTCCCACACCGGCCGCAGCGGCCAGTGGCTCGCAGCCGCTCAGCACGCTGGAGCCGCTCACCACGGGGTGATCCTTCACCGCGGCGGAGCTGACTCGGCGTCGACGCGATAGAGGTCGCGCACACGTCTGCACACCTCGTCAGGGGGCAGCGGGAGTTGGCACTCCATGAGTTGCCGGCCCACAAGCCCCCCCAAGTCGTCGTGGCTCAACACGAGGTCGAGTTGGCTCGGCCAGACCGTGTGCTGGGGGCGCAGTGTGGGATGGATACGCAGGGGGTCTTGCTTGCCTAGCTCCAATTCGACGAAGTCCACAAACCGGCTCCAGTCAGTGTGTTCCTCGATCCCCACCCAACGGGCATAGTCGATGTCGCCGGCGACCCAGCGGCTACGCACGTGGGCGAGACGTGCCACCGGGTCACGCCACAGCGCCGCGACGCGCAGTCCGCGACACGTGAACCGCAATGCGGGCAGCGCCGGTACCGGCACGACGGCGGGCAGATCCTGGGACTGCTGCTTGGCGACACGACGCAGTTCGCGGGTGCCGCACCCGACCGCCGCGACCACCGCGAGCCCGGCGTGGGGAAGGACGAAGGCGACGTTGCCGGCGAACGGACTCGCCCCACTGCCGCTCACTGCACGGTCACCTCGATGGAGTAGTCCGCGGCGTAACGCTCCTTGATCTCGGCCACGTGCGCGGGATCCTCGACCCGGAAGGCCGCGGTCGACTGGTTGGCACGGGGTACCGGTGCCGACAGGCCGTGCCCGGCGAGATAGTCGTTGAGCCGGGGGAGCGCCACCACATCGTGCAATGCCGCCGGATCGACGTAGTCGACTTGGCGACGCAGGTGTTCGTCTTGATCCAGTGGGTCGGGCTTACTCCATTCCCAACGGGCCACCTGCAGGAAGCGCTCGAATGTCGGTCGGTCGTCGAGGGCGAGCAGGTGGAAGTAGGTGCGGGGTTCGCCCTGCAGGCAGAACAGGGCGTACGTCGACTCGATCCGGCGCACGGGGTCGCGCCACACCGCGAAGCGTCGGCGGGCACCGTGCTGCGCCTCGAAGGCGTCCATCCGGTCGACGGGCACGAGGTAGGGCGAGGTCATGTCGTACCCGATCAGGTGATGCGCCTGCCGGTCCGAGGTCACCCACTCGCGGGTCGTCTGGAAGAGGGCGACCTTCTTGAGGTATGTGACGGCGTTTTTGGAGATTGCGACGAAGGCGAGGGAGGTGCCGGGGATCAGGCAGTAGTAGTTGCCGAAGAACGGGCTCGCCACGGACCTCAGGCTATCCGACGACGTCGGGATTCACGGGTCCGATCCCCACAGACCCTGTGCGTCCTTGACCTCGGGGTGGTCCACCGACGTGCCGCAGGACGCGGGTCGGGTCGACTACCACGATATGACGGGGACCCTGGCCCGCTACCTCGGCCGCGACTGAGAGGGCCGCCGGACGGCCGAGCCGGCTCACGGCATACCCCTGCGTTGTCCTCCGCGTGCTAGACATGCACATGCTCATGTATGCGTATGTCTGTGTTGGAGCGCCGCCTGCAGATCCTCCTCGATGATCTGCGCTACCGACGGGTCGTCGAGGAGGCCGCGCGGAGCAATCGCAGTGTGGCCGCGGTGATCCGCGAGGCCATCGACCTGCGCTTCCCCGACGACGAGGACTCGGCTCGGGTCCAGGCGGTAAAGGCGCTGCTGTCCTTGACCAGGGACGCCGGTCCGGGTGTCGGCGAGAGTCCCGCTGAGCTCAAAGAGGCGTATGCCGTCGAGCTCGCCGCCAAGGCTGCCCCCCGATGAGGCCGGTCTTCGTCGACCCCTCCGTGCCCTTGCTCGCCGTGGGCGGGGAGCATCCTTGGCGTGCGGCGTGCCGGGAGGTTCTTGAGGCTGCGGCCGCGTGTGAGGTGCGGTTGCACCTCTCGGTCGAGGGCGGTCAGGAGTTCCTCTTCCACCGACTGCGTCAGGTGGGGCGGCAGCAGGCGGTGCAGCAGTTCGGACTGCTGGATCGCCTCGCGGTGTGGCATCCCGTCGACGTCGAGATTCTCCGCCAGTCCGCGGAGCTTGTGCGGCAGGGCCACGCGCGCGGCCGCGATGCCGTCCACGCCGCGACCGCCATCTCGGCGGGCTTCTCGAGCATCGTTAGTTGCGACCCCGATTTCGACGGCATACCAGGCCTGAAGCGCCTGGACCCCACGGTGCAGGGGCTGGGCTGAGCCGATTGCTCGTCGGGCCGTGAAGGGGGGTTGCGATGATCCGGGTGCTGGGCATCGACGTCGATGACGTGGTGCTGGATCGCTGGCGGGAGTGGTTCGCTCCGCCGGTGCAGCCGTTCATCGTCGACGAGGGGCTGCGGGCGCAGCTGGGCAGGCCGCCGACGATGGCCCGTCCGGCCATGGAGGTTTGCGACACCTTCGAGCTGTACGGCGACGAGACGCTGGGTCGGCTGGTCGGTCTGACCCGATCGGACTTCGACGCGCTGCCGCACGCACTCCGGGCGCGACTCGTGCGACACCAACACATCGCCGGTCGCCGGCTCGTCCCGGCACTGCGAGGTATGCCGTCCGGACGGCATACCCGTCTGCGTCCCGACAGCGATGGGAACCGCTTCGTGTGGTGGCCCGACACCGTGAGCGCGTTCGGAGATGGGCCCGTCCTCGACTTCGTCGGCCGAGAATCGCTCGCCAGCCGGCACGGTGAGGTCGGCGCGGCGGTCTGGCGCCGGGCCGCTGCCGTGCTGCCGGGCGCTCGCGACCTGGCCGGGACCTTCGCGGCGGGAAGCGGTCCCAACTGTTTCGGCACCGTGATGGCGGCCGCGGGAGTGGTTGGGGCGCAAGACGATTGGATGCAGCGGGCACCGTTCGAGGAGTGGCTCGGCAGCTCCACGGCGCCGGGAGGCCACGACCTCTCACCCGGCACCGTCCTGGTGTGGCGTGATCCCTCCGGCGTGGCTCACCATGCGGCGGTCACGCTCGGAGCCGGGTGGGCGCTGCACAAACCCTCGCAAGGCTGGATGACGCCGCGGGTGGTCCTGTCGGTGGACGAGGTCAAGCGTGCCGCTCGGCGCCAGGGCACCCGTGTGACGCGACGGCACATCGCCTGACCCGGCGGCGCAAGCCTGGACCGGCGGCCCCTTGCGAGCAGATCCGCAACCCGAGAGGCCTCGCGCCGAAGTCAGGGGCGTCGTCGTCGAGCGCTCAGCGGCCCGGCCCGGGCGCGACGACGGACAGGCCGAACGAGCGGGCGCTCTCGCTGAGCCGCTCGTCGTAGGTCACGATCATGTCGACGCCGATGCGGATGGCCGCAGCCAGATGGAGCGCATCGAGGGACCGCAGCTGCTCGCCGGGAAGCAACCCCGCCTCGCGGAACAGGGACGCCGGCACCTCGTAGAGCCCGACGCCCTCCAGCAACTCGGTCACCATCTCCTGCGTCACCCCCCTCCCCCGGTGGGCTGCGCGCCGCAGCTCGGTCTCGAGCAGCCAGCACGCCACTAGGTCCGGCCGCTCGTCGTCGAGAAGCTGGGCAAGCAGCTGCGACTCGGGCTCCTCGACGATCAGCTTCAGCGCGGCCGAGGTGTCCAGGTACCAGAGGCTCACCGGTCACCTCGCAGGTCGGCCAGGAGATCGGCAGTCGACGTAGCGATCCGGACCCGGGTCTGTCGGCTGTAGGTGGGGTTTCGCTTGGCCGGCCGATCGCATCGCAGGTCTGTCGCTGCACTCAATGGGACGAGACGAGCCACCGGCACCCCACGACGTGTGACGAGGTAGCTGTTGCCCTCTTCCACGCCGCGGATGACCTCGGCGTTGTCGTTGCGCAGTTGGCGTTGGCTGATCGTCTTCACGGTCTGAGTGTAGCATTCTGTAGCACCTGGGCCTCGTCAAAAACTGTGTGCGCGGTCCCCACCGGACACGCCTACGCCGTGACATGAGCCAATTGGCTGGTTCAGCGCTCGCGAAGCAGCCAAACGGCTCATGTCACGACGAGTGGCCGCAGCCGGTCCTCACCTGGCCGGGGCCCGTCGATGTAGCCCCAGAGGGTCCACTTGCGAGCTCGCGCATAGGCGTCGAAGCCGGGGAAGGCCGCGTAATCCTCGACGTCCATGACATTGCTGAAGCGCAGCGCGGTGATCGTCAGCTCGGGATGCCACCGCACCAGTTCGATAGCCATGGTCTCCTCGAGATACTTGCCCAGCGAGTAGACGCTCTCGGGGCGCGCGGCATACTCCTCGTCGACCGGGACGTAGGGCGGTGGCGTGTCGAAAGGCAGGCCTAGCACGGTCTCGCTCGATGCCATGACGATGCGGGTGATGCCCTGGCGGATGGCCGCGTGGAGCACGTTGAAGGTCACCGTGAGGTTGGTGCGGAAGGTCACCGAATCCGGTGCCAAACCCGTGGCAGGGATCGCCACCAGGTGGACGACCGCCTCGACCGGGGCGAGCTCCCCGTGCGCGCCGCCGAAGATGTCGGCGACCTGGCCGGAGTCGGCGAGGTCGACCTGGGTCCAGCCGGTCCAGCGCTCACCGGTGGCGTCGAAATTGAGGACGTCGTGGCCGCCTGCCCGCAAGTGGCGGACGACATGCCGGCCGAGCTTGCCCGATCCACCGGTGACAGCGATGCGCATGACCCGATTGTGCCCCCGCGGCGCACAGGCGGCGCCCAATCGGCGCACGGGGTGCCACGTGCATCCGCTCGACGACTCCCACGCGCCAGTTGTCCGAGTCGCAGGCGGCGGACTCACCAGGCGGGTCAGCCCACTCGCCGAGGCGGGGTTCTGGCTGGGAGGCAAGCACACGGCATACCCTCCGGGAATGTCCTCCCTCGCCGACGCCGTCCTGCCCCGGATCCGCAGCCGCGCGGAGCTTTGGCGCTGGAGCACGGCCAATGCCCATGGGGCGCAGATGCACGAGGCGGTCGACGTGCTGGCCGGCGCGGCGGCCACTGACCCTGTTGAGGCGTTCTCGGTCACGCAGCGGGCGCTCGCATCCGCGATCAAGGTCGTCATGCGAGCCGACGACTCCAGCGGGATCATCGGGGACGCCTGTCGTCGCCTCCTGGCCCTGCATGCTGCGACGGCGGCACCAGCCGGGGTGGCGCCGGCCAAGCTCGTTGCGTGGATGATTGCGTTCCAGTTCGATCAGGACTGCGACGTCTTCACCATCGACCCGGTGGCGTATGCCCCTGCGCTGGGCGAGGTCGGGATGGCCGCCTACCGCCGGCGCCTGGCCGAGCGGCGCGCCCTGCTCGGGCCCGAGCCGGACGGTGGCGGCGTCGGGCATTCGTCGTCGCGTGACTGGTTCACGATCCACTACAACGACCGGCGCCTGGCGGTGTTCGATCGCGACGCTGACGCGATCATCCGCACCCATGCGCGCGACCAGCGGGTGCCGGCGTGGTTGCGGGACACGGCAGAGGCGTTTGCCGAGATCGGCGAGTTCGACCTGGCCATCGAGTGGGCCGAGCGGGCCGTCGCGCACCCCATCGGCGGCCACCAGTCGGTCTTGGCGGCTCGCTATCTCGCCCAGCTGGTCGCAGCCCACCGGCCCGCGGCGCTGCTCGGTACCACCCGATCCACCTTCGAGCGGTGGCCGACGGCGGCGCATGCCGCTGCCCTGCGCGAGGCGTCCGGGCCGGAATGGTCCGAGCTGCGCGAGCACGTCCTCGGCCGGCTCGCGAGCAACCCGCGTGAGGCGGTCCAGTTCGCCCTCACGACACTCAAGGAGCCCACGCTCGCCTGGACGTTGGCGCACGAGCTCGGGCTCACCGACACAGATCTGTGGTCGCGGGTGCTCACTGCCTACGAGAAGGTCGATCCAGTCGCCACCCTGCCGGTGCACTCCCGGTTGGTTGTCGAGCAGCTCGTCGACGCAGAAGCGCAGAACTACCGGTATGCCGCGCGTCGCCTCGCGCGGATGCGCAGGTTGGCGTCGGGGACGGATCACGCTGCTGAGGTCGACGAGTTCATCGCTGACCTCCGGCAGGAGCACCGGCGCCGCCCACGTCTGCAGCAGGAGTTCACCAAGGCCGGCCTGCCGTGAGACCCGCTGTCGTCGCCGGCCACCGCACCTCACGAGCGAAAGCGATCCCACCGGGCGCTCGGATGGCGCTCGACGCAACTGCGGTGACCGGCGCGGGGTTGGCGGTCGGCGCGAGGTTGACGGCATCGCCGAAGCCGAGCCACGGCATACCTGCGTGTTAGGCAATATTGCGCATGAGGCAAAAAACTCCTACTCTGCGTCCGGGCCCGTCAGAGGCCCCTCACGAGACCTGGAGTGCCGCATGCCCCGCGCCCTGCATCGATTGGCCCGCTTCGCCTTCCGCCGTCCGTGGCGTGTGCTCGCCGCATGGGCCGTGCTGCTGGCCGTGGTGGGCGTGCTCTTGGCGACCCAGCCGCGCGTGATCGCATCCAGCTTCACCCTGCGCGGCACCCCCTCGCAGGAGGTCCTCGACGCCGTCATGACCGAACTGCCCCAAGCGGGTGGCGCCCAGGGCACCCTCGTCTTCACGGCCGATGACGGGGGACGGGTCGACACCCCCGCTCGGGCCGCCGCGATCGCCGAGGCCGCGCGGCGGGCCGCAGACACGGGGTATGCCGTGGACCTGGAGACCAAGCTCGCGGCTCAGCGCGTCACGGTGCGCAACACCGTCACCACCCAGGTCGAGGCCAAGGTCGCCGAGTCACTGACGCCCCAGCTCACCGCACTGGCGGACGGTCTGGACCGCGCTGCCGCCGCGATGATCCACCCGGCCACAGCGGGCAACACCCCGGCCACAGCCGGGAACACTCCCGCCCCAGCCGGGAACGCCCAGGCCCTGACCGGTCTCGCGACCCGGGCGCGGGCGTTGACGTCGGCAGAGCCGCACGCCAGGGTGGCCGGGGCGACCGCGCTCTTCGCCGAGGTCGAGGCGCTGCGAAACCGAACGGGCGGCGCGGGCCTATCCCCGACTGCGCTCGGTCTGCCGGCCGGCTCGGCATCCAAGACGCCGCCAGATCAGGCGGTTACCGCGGCGGTCGACAAGGCCGTCGAACCCATCCTGCGCGACCTCGACCGGCTCACGTCCGGCACGACCCCGCAGGGGCATCCCCTCGTCGTCGACGGGCAAACCCTCACGACGGTGAGGGTGAGTGCCGACGGGCGAATGGCGATGCTGCCGCTGCAACTTTCCGCGTCACTGAGCGACCTGCCCGACAACGCCTTGCCCGACGTCCTGCGGGTCACCGGGCAGGCGGCGGCGGACGCCGGTCTCAGTCAATACGCGAGCTCCTCGTTGACCCCATCGAAGCCGCCGCTGGGCGGCCATGAGCTCATCGGGCTCGGCGTCGCCGTGCTCGTCCTGCTGCTCACGCTCGGGTCGTTCGTCGCCGCGGGGTTGCCGGTGCTTACCGCGGTGCTGGGGGTCGCGATCGGCGTCGGTGGCGCCTTCGCCATGTCGTCGCACTTCGTCATGACCTCATCGACCCCCGCCCTCGGCCTGATGATCGGGCTCGCGGTCGGGATCGACTATGCCCTGTTCATCCTGCACAAGCACCGCACCCTCGTCATCCAGGACGGTCTCACGCCCGCCGACGCGATCGGCCGCGCGGTGGGCAGCGCGGGCAGCGCCGTCGTCTTCGCCGGCCTCACCGTCATCACCGCACTCCTGGGCCTGCTGACCCTCGGCATCTCATTCGTCACCACGATGGCGATCACCGCAGCCGTCACCGTGTCGCTCGCGGTGGCGATCTCGGTCACTGCCCTGCCGGCCCTGCTCGGCCTGGTCGGCGCTCGCGTCGCGGCGTCGCGCCGATCGCCGCGCGTCGTCACGCCGGGCGCGGCACAGCCGTCGGCGCACCACCCGATCGCCGCCCGGTGGATTGCCGCCGTGACCCGGCACCCGCTGGTCACCATCCTCGTCGTGGCGGTCGGGCTCGGGGTCCTCGCCCTGGGTGCCACCGGCCTCAGACTGGGTATGCCGGACGGCGGGGTCGCCGCAGTCGGGTCGCCGCAGCGGGTCAACTACGACGCCACATCGGCCGCCTTCGGGCCGGGGGCGAACGCGCCCCTGGTGGTGACCGTCCGGCATACCGATGCATCGTCCATGGATACCGCCGCCTTGCTGACCCGACAGGCCGAGTTGGCCGGCATCGAGGGGGTGAGCACGGTCCGCTTCATGGGCGCCAACGATGCGCGCACTTTGGCGATCTATCAGGTGACCCCACAGGCCGGGCCGAACGACCCGGCGACCGAGGCGCTCGTGCATCGCTTGCGGGGGACGACCCTGACCGGCGTCGCGCCGCTGGGCGTCACCGGCCTGACCGCCATCAACATCGACCTGTCCGAGGTGCTCGCCGCAGCCATCCCCGTCTACCTCGGTGTCGTCGTCGTGCTCTCGCTCATCATCCTGCTCATCGTCTTTCGGTCACTGCTCATCCCGGTCGTGGCGACCGGTGGCTTCCTGCTGTCGATCGCGGCGACGATGGGGCTGGTGTCGCTCGCCTTCGGCACCGAGGGGTTCGGTTGGCTGGCGGGCGTTGACCGGACCGGGCCGATTCTCAGCTTCCTGCCGATCATGGCGACGGGCATTCTCTACGGTCTGGCGATGGACTACCAGGTGTTCCTCGCCAGCTCCATGCGCGAGGCCCACGTGCATGGGGCGCCGGCGCGGGCGGCCGTCGCCACCGGATTCCGGCATGCCAGCCGGGTCGTCGTCGCGGCGGCCGCGATCATGGTGTCGGTCTTCGCGGGCTTCGTGCTCGGGGACGACACGACGATTCGACAATTCGGTTTCGCGCTGTCGACGGGGATCCTCCTGGACGCCTTCCTGGTCCGGATGGCGCTCATGCCGGCGGTGCTGCACCTGGCCGGCGAACGCGCCTGGTGGCTGCCGCGATGGCTCGACCGGGTGGTGCCGCGGGTCGACATCGAGGGGGACCACCTCGACCGGGTCGGCGGGTCGCCGGCAGGCCAGCCCCATTCGGTCACGTGACATAGTGCTGCTCGTGGCAGCCCGCGGCCTGCGTGAGGTGAAGCGAGCCGAGACCGAACGGCGACTCGCGTCGATCGCGCACGACTTGGTCCGCGAGCGTGGGTTCACCCAGGTCACCGTCGATGACATCGCCGAGCTGGCCCATGTGTCCCGGCGGACCTTCTCGAACTACTACTCCTGCAAGGAGGAGGCGGTCGCCGCGGTCATCCTCCACGCGGCGGAGGATGGGCTGACGACCTGGCGGCCCGATCCGACCGGCAGCCTCGCTGATCTGGTGCGCTCGCTGGTGCGGCATCAGGCCGAAGCCGGAGTGCTGGCGCGCCTGGTCGAGGTTGCTGGGTTGGTGGCCGCCCACCGCCAGTTGGCCCCGTTCGTGCGAGATGCGCAGTGGCATCTGTGGGCGACGGCAGGCGAGCGCCTCCCGCTGCGCGGTGACTCTCCGGAGCCGTTGCGGCAGGCCGAACGTGACGCGCTGCTCGGGGCGGTCTTCGGCGTGGTCAGCGCTCAGCTCGCTCACACGCTGCCCGGCACTGATGCGCAAGGCCCGCACTCTGATCGACTCCGGCATCTGGTCGAGCACGTCATCGACCGCTTCGAGGAGCCGGGGCGGCAGGGGCAGTAGGACCTGCGGAGGCGGCAGGCTGCGGACCGGCGAGAGCACGCCGGGTTAGGTGACCACCTCAACCCGCTTACCGGTGAAGACCGGCAAGTAACGCTCGGTCGAGGTCACGTAGGTGATCGACTTCGCTCCCACGTCGGCCGCGCGTCCCTCGTCGGGCGTGGGCGTGCTCTTGACGGTCATCGATCCGCTGATCACCGTGATGGTGGCCGGAGCATCGGGCCGCACCCGGAGCGCGATCTCGCTCTTGCCGGCGAAGACAGCGGTGAGGAAGTCAGCGATCAGGGTGGCGTTGTCGCTGCGCATGACCGACGTCCGTGTCGTCTTGTCCGCCGCACACCCCGGTGTGTTGTAGATGGTCGCCTTGCCGATCTTGGTGTTGCCGCCGCCGAGGAGCCCCAGATGGGTCGTCGACGGGACGGTCGCGTGCAGGAACGGTCCGGTGGGTTTCTGGGCCTGCACATCGGCCACGCTGGCGGCGACGACGGTCGGGGGGACCTGTTCGTCGCACTCACCGGCGACGAACATCGCGGGGATGGGCAGCGGCCGGTTGTCCGGCACAGGCGAATTGAACGCAGGCTGGAGGCCGACGACAGCTTTGACCCCGCCCAACGGCTTCACCCCGAACAACTGGGACAGCGCGAATTCGCCCCCGCTGCTGTGGCCGATCAGCGCGATCTGGCTCGTATCCAGGCTGCCCTTGATGGCGTCCGGCGTCGCCAAACCGTGGTTCACGCCCTGGTTGAGGTCGGCCAGGAACGACCGGTGCCGATCCACGAGGACCCGTGGGGTCTCGTAAGGGTGTCCCTCCCCGAAATCCGTCTCGTCCCGAGCGCGCACGTCGATCGCTACCGCAGCGATGCCGTGCGCCGCCAACTCCTGAGTGAGATAGGCCCAAGAGGCACCCCAGCGCACATAGTCCGGCCCCTGGGTGAAGTTCTCAGTCGAGGTGCGTTCTGAGCCGCACCACTGCGGCCACGAGATGGTGTTCAGCTCCGCCGGCATGTTCCTTTCCTTCGACAGGTCCAGGCAGGTGGCGTAGGTGCCGTGCACGACGAACGCCACCGGGTGGGGGCCGGGTGTCGCGGGCACCGAGAGCACTCCGTCGAAGCGGCTGTTGAGGTCGCCGCCACCCATGTTGCTCGGGATCGCACCGGGCGGCAGCGAGTAGGCGAACGTCGTGACCTTCCCGGCCGGCGCGGGGGACGTGGCCGTGGCCATGGCGCTCGCAGCCGGGCTCGTCGTGCTCGCAGCAGGGCTGATCGTGCTCGCACCGCCACCACTGATAGGCGGCGGCGCCGACGTGCATGCGCCGACGAGCATGATCAGCGCTGATCCGGCCGCAAGCGCGCCGGTGCCGCGTAAGAAGCGGGCCCACTGACCTGGGGTGGATCCGGGCATCCGGGATGAGGCGCCAACCATGTCGATAGCTCCTGTCGAGGGGTGCCGTCCTGAGACAGCCGCCTCACAGGGTGTCGTAAGAGACCGATTCGCACCAATTTCGCGGCCTGCCGGGCCCAGAGGCGTTCCCTCCGAGGTGGCCAGACCCACTGCTCGTGCGGTCCGGCCGCAGGCCTGACGGGATTAGAGTATGCCGGTGTCGCAACTCGTCAGTCGTCGCGCGGTCCTCAGCGCGACCGGCCCCCTCGGCTTGGGAGCCCTGCTCGCCGCATGCACCTCGACATCGACTCCGACATCGGCCTCGCCGTCATCGACACCATCGACACCATCGACGTCGCCTTCGCTATCGGCGTCACCCTCCGGCTCGGGCAGCCCGCGGGTCCTGGTCATCGGTGCCGGTGCCGCTGGACTGGCCGCTGCCAGTCGCCTCGTGGCCACCGGGGTGCGGGTGACTGTGCTGGAGGCCCGCGACCGGGTCGGCGGCCGGATCCACACGACCACGGCCTGGCCCGACATCCCGATCGACCTCGGCGCCTCCTGGATCCACGGCCATCAGGGCAACCCGCTCACCCCGATCGCCGAGGCGGCTGGGGCGCCGACGCTCGCCACGTCCTACGACTCAGCCCGCTCCTACGTCGCCGCCACTTTGCGCGCCCAGGGCCTGACCGATCCCGACACCCCGCGCTGGGAGCGACTGACCGAGCAAGCCCTCGCGGCCGCCGCTGAGCGAGATGCGGACGTCTCGGTCGCCACAGCCCTGGCCGGTATGCCGTGGCACTCGCGCCTGAGCGGCACCGACCGCGCGGACCTCGGCTTCTACCTCGCCAGCACCTACGACACCGAGTGGGGTGTCGACTCCTCGGACTTGTCAGCGTGGACCTCTGACGACGGCCGGGAGTTTCCGGGCGAGGACCGGCTCTTCCCCCAGGGGTTCGGCGCAGTCACAGCTCACCTCGCGAAGGGCCTGGACATCCGGCTCTCCAGCCCGGTCGCCAGGATTCGCGCCACCGGTGCCACGGCCGGCGAGGTGATGGTGACCGGCGACGGCATACAGGAGCAGGCCGATGCGGTCATCGTCACTGTGCCGCTCGGAGTCCTGAAATCGGGGGCGTTGTCGATCGAACCGGGACTGTCCGCGAAGGCGCAGCGCGCAGTGCAGCGGCTCGGAGTGGGAGTGCTGAGCAAGACCTTCTTGCGGTTCGATAAACCGTTCTGGCCCAAGGACATCGACTGGCACGAGTATGTCGGCGAGCAGCCCGGACACTGGGCTGAGTGGGTGAGCTTCGCCAAGGCCGGGGTGCCGGTCATCCTGGGTTTCAACTCCGGCGCGAACGCCCGGCGCATCGAGGCGGCTTCGGACAGCGACGTCGCCGCGGAGGCCATGGTGGTCCTGCGGGACATGTTCGGTGCCGGCATACCGTCACCGGTCGCCGTGCAGACCAGCCGGTGGTCGCGTGACCCGTTCGCCCTGGGCAGCTACTCCGCCAACACCGTCGGCTCCAGCCGAGAGGACCGGATCGCGCTCGCGGAACCGATTGCCGGCCGGGTCTATTGGGCCGGCGAGGCGACCGAACCCGACTATCACAGCACCGTTCACGGTGCCGTGCTCTCCGGGCACCGTGCGGCTGACGCGGTGCGCGAGCGCCTGTCGGCGGGCTGAAACGCAAACAGCGCATCCCCCCTTGTCAACCACGGGTGGCATGGTCGCAAGGGGGGACACGTGTGCCGGACCCCTCAGCCGGCTGCCCCTTCGCCAGGAAGTCTGTGTCAGCTGCTCGCCCGCGTCGGCAGCGAGTAGGAGGGGAGGTCGGGCGCTGGCAGCGGCCCGCTCCACGTGATCGGGGTCGCCGCAGTACCGAGGACATCGGCCACCGTGAGCGGCCGGTCTCCGTCGAGCCAGGAAGCAGAGCTCGCGGTGGCGACGGCAATCGAGTTCGCGGTGGCAAGGGCGCTCGGGCTCGGCGTGGCGACGGCGATCGAGATCGGCGCGGTGGTCCCGTTGCCCACGGCGCCCCCGGCGTCAGCAGCGCCGGACCGCATCCGGTATGCCGTCCGCTGACCCATCGCCGCGACGACGACCGGGACGACGATGTAGAGCGCGAACGCTTCGAAGAGCAGCGCCGTCCAATAGCGGCCCAGGCCCCACCGCAGGGTGCCGACCATGAGCCCGACAACCGTCACCAGATGAGTGGCGACGAGATAGGGCACCATGACCCGCCGGACTCGGCGCCCGATCGGCACGTCAGCGCCGGCTTCTCCAGTGGGCACCCAGGCCTCGACGCGGCCGCGGACGATGTCGATCAGGCTGAACAGGTGGGCGAAGCCGTAGATCATCTGCACGCGCAGCACTTCCGGGCGCCACTTCTGGGTGCTGATCGCCGGCAGCAGGACCAGCCAGACGAACATCGCCCCGAGCAACGGTGCCACATTGGCCGTGGCGATGCGGTCCTGGAACCACGTGACCATGACCAGGCCGGGCAGCGGCGCGAGGATCGCATTGATCGCCGTCGTCAGGTAGAAGACGAAACCGCCCCAGTAACACATCCGTTGCGACCAGGTGAAGTCCCGGTCCTCGGCGAACGCCGGGTCGACGAGCAGGCGGACCGTCCCCTCGCACCACCGATATTGCTGGGCGATGAACGGGTCGATGTCGTCCGGGCAGGTGCCCTTCGACACGATGATCGGCACGTAGCGGACCCGCCATCCATAACTCGTGAGCCGGACGCCGGTGACGATGTCCTCGCTGTGGTCGACCTGCGGGAAACCGCCGATGTCTGCGAGCGCCGCCCGACGGTAGAGCGCCGACGTGCCGACGCAGATGGCCGCATCGATGGCATCCCGCGATGGCTGCAGCAGCCGGAAGAACAACTCCTGGGTCGCCCCGGCTGCCCGTTGCAGCCACCCCTGATCGCGGCTCACGTCGAAGTATTGCGGCGTCTGCACGATGGCCACTTCGGGGTCGCCGAGGTGGGGCACGGTGTGTTCGAGGAAGTCCTCGCGCGGTACGAAATCTGCATCGAGAATGAGAATCGCGTCACCGCTGCTGTGCGTGAGGCCGTATTGCACATTCCCTGCTTTGCGCGCCTCCGATGTGCCGCGCGCGAGATACGTGAATTCGTGTGCCGCGGCAGCTCGCGCCACCGCGGGGCGCGCGGAGTCGTCCAACACGTAAACCCTCACCTGCCCGGCATACCGCAATTTCGCGACGTGCGAGAAACCGTGCTCGAGGACCTCGAGCGGTTCGCCGCACGAGGGCAGGAACACGTCGATCGACGGCCACTCGCGCGGCGCGAATCCGGCGACGATCCGCCGGTGGCCGCGGGCCGTGATGACCCGTGGGCGGGTGGCGGTCCGCAGCGCCATGACGTTCTCGACGCCCCAGAGCAGCACGGGGATCAGGAAGACCCAGGTCAGCCAACTCGCGCGGGCCAGGCCCGACAGGCTCAGGGCGACGCCGAGATAGGCGACGGCCGCAGCCACGAAGAACCACCGTTGTTGCGGTGCCTCCACATAGCTGAACATGGTGCGATCGTCCGGCGGTGAAGGTAATGATGACGATGCTGACGTGCTCGCGGCATGCTGCTGCGAACCCTTTTGGGCATGAAACATTGCCCACCCCTCAATGACAGTAGTGATGCTCCCGCAATGATGTGGCCGGTGCTTCCCCCCGACCGATCCCTTGTTGCCCTGCCCCCAGGACGACACACGGACTTATCGGTCACCGAACCTCGCGGAACGTATCACCCCCACCCAGACCGGCGAAGCTCGGGATTAACTGTCATTAATCGGGCAACACGGGCGCTCCCCCGTTTCACGTCGGTCGGGCCGGCTCCGGGTCCAGCTCTGGCTCCCGCTCCCGCTCTGGCTCCCGCTCCCGCTCTGGCTCCCGCTCCCGCTCTGGCTCCCGCTCCCGCTCCGGCTCCCGCTCGGGCTCCACGACCTTGACCATGACGCAGTTCTTCAGGCCCTTGGGCCGGTCGTAGGTGAACCCGAGCCGCTCGTAGAGCCGCCGCGTGCCGTTGTAGAGGAACGACGACGACATCTTCTTGGTCTGCTCGGTGAGGTCATGGGGGTAGCTCTCGACCCGCCCACCGCCGGCCTGCGCGATGAGCTCGAGCGCCCCGCGAATCGCGATCTCGGTCACGCCCCGGCGGCGATAGCGTCGGTCGACGAAGACGCAGGTGATTCGGTAGTCCGGTAAAGCCGTTGCGGTGGAGTCATATTGCTTGCGGTGATGGAGCGTCGGCAGCTCGTCGGGCGTGCCGTATTCCGCCCACGCGATCGCCTCGTCACCGTCCATCACCAGGGCTGCGTGCGCCACGCCCTGCGCGACCAAACGCTCCTTGATCGCGCGATTGCCATCGAAGGTCTCGCCCCGGCCCACGCAGCTGGGGTGTCCGTCGTGGAACCACGTGCACCAGCAGCCGCCGAAGATCCCGTTGTGACGCTCCACCAGGGCCGCGAACGCCGGCCAGGTCTGGACAGTCAACGGCACGACCCGGTATGCCGTCCCGCTCGGGGAACGCTCGACGGGCATCGGTGCCAGCTGGTCCTCGGCCATGCATCACGGTAACCGGGCCCGCGAGTCAGGCGCGAGCCCTTCCCGTCGGGCCGTCACCGGTGCACCGGCGCAGCCAGGTCGGCTGGGCGACTGTCGAGGGTCGGCTCACCCGCTGCAGCGGCGCAGGGCCAGCTCGGCCAGCAGCGCAGCCGCGTCGGGCAGCACCGCGTCATCGAAATCCGCCCGGGGCGAGTGGTTGTCCGGCGCGCCGGCCGGGTCAGCGGTCGCGCAGGCGCTGAGGAAGACATAGGCGCCCGGCACCTCCTGCAGCACGTAGGAGAAGTCCTCCGCACCGGCCTCGGGATCGGGCATGTCGACCCACCGGTGCGCCCCGAAGAGATCGACGATCGTCGCCTTGGCGAAGGCGAACTCAGCCGGGTCGTTGACCGTCACCGGATACCCCAGCCGCAGCGACACGTCGGCGCGCATCCCGTGCGCAGCGGCGATCTGCTCGGCCACCCGCACCAGCTCCCCGTGCGCCAGCTCCCGCGCCGCCGTCGAGAAGCTGCGCAACGTGCCGGTGAGCGTCGCATCGTCGCTGATGACATTGGGCGCGGAGCCGGCTCGCATCGTGCCGACGGTCACGACGACCGGGTCCCAGATCGAGTGAGCCCGGGTCACGGTCGTCTGCAGAGCCAGAACGATCTCGCACGCCACCGGGATCGGGTCGAGGGTCCGGTGTGGCGCCGACCCGTGCCCGCCGCGCCCGCGCACGACGATGGTGAACTCGTCGCTCGCCGCCATCTCCGGCCCCGGCCGTCCCCACCACACCCCACGCGGGTGCTCGCTGGAGATGACATGCAGCGCGTATGCCGTGTCCGCTCGCCTCCCAGCCGCCTCCAGCGCGCCCTCGTCGATCATCGGTTCGGCACCGCCTGGCCCTTCCTCGGCGGGCTGGAACATGAAGACGACGTCACCGGCGAGGCCATCGCGCAGCTCGTGCAGGATCCGCGCCGCCCCGACCAATGCCGCCACGTGCAAGTCGTGTCCACAGGCGTGCATCGTCCCTGGGGTCTGCGAGATCCAGTCATGCGGGAGGTCTTCATGCACCGGCAGCGCGTCCATGTCGCCGCGGAGCAGGACCACCGGCCGCTGCGTGCCCGCGGGGGAGGAGGCCCGGCCACGCAGCACCGCGACGACCGACGAGAGGCCCCGTCCGAGGGTGATCTCGAGGTCGAGCCCGGCGAGTGCGTCGAGGATGCGCGCCTGGGTGCGCGGCAGGTGCAGCCCGATCTCGGGGTGACGGTGCAGATCGCGGCGCAGCGTGACGAGTCCATCGCTCATTGCTTGTGCCAGTTCCAGTGGGGTGCTCACTCGCCCACCGTATGGGCGGTGGGTATGCCGGGAAACCTTCCGACTCGCCGACAAACTCGACCCCGCTGGGCACGGGATGCCGGGGAAACCTTCCGACTTGCCGTGTTTCCCGGCGTGGGCGGGTCGAATCCGTCGGGAAACCTTCCGACTCGCCGACAAACCCGACCCCGCAGGTCCAGGGATGCCGGGGAAACCTTCCGACTTGCCGTGTTTCCCGGCGTGGGCGGGTCGAATCCGTCGGGAAACCTTCCGACTCGCCGACAAACCCGACCCCGCAGGTCCAGGGATGCCGGGGAAACCTTCCGACTTGCCGTGTTTCCCGGCGTGGGCGGGTCGAATCCGTCGGGAAACCTTCCGACT
>JBGAQV010000031.1:0-25644 GCA_044220505.1 Dermatophilaceae bacterium | reverse complement strand
GAAGAAGAAGGCCGCCGGGCAGGGGACCCTGTTCGACGTGTGGCGCTTCCACGCGTTCTTCACCACCGCCCCCACCGAGCATCTCGACACGGTCGCCGCCGACCAGGCCCACCGCGGGCACGCCATCATCGAACAGGTCCACGCCGACCTCAAGGGCTCCGCGCTGGCGCACCTGCCCTCCGGGAAGTTCACCGCCAACAGCGCCTGGCTCGTGCTCGCGGTCATCGCGTTCAACCTCACCCGCCTCGCCGCCGTCATCGCCACCACCGCACCGGCCGCCTGCCCAGACCTGGCCAAAGCGACCACCGCGACCGTGCGGCGCAAACTAATCCACATCCCGGCACGGGTCGCGTCCTCCGCCCGCCGGATCACCCTGCACCTACCCAGCCACTGGCCCTGGCACCACGCGTGGACCCAACTCTTCGACCGCGTCGCCGACCCACCCACCACCGTTCAGTCCTGACCACCCAGCCGACGACGGCACGACGCGAGGACCCCGGACGTGGAACACCCCGACAGAGAGGTCGGGCAATCACCCACGCTCCCAGCCGACCCTCAGCCCGCGGACGGCACCACCCCGACAGCCCAAGGCCCATCGGTGGATCGAGGATAAGGCGGTCGTCGTCGGTGGCCTGCGGGGTCAGGGCCAACGGCAACACCCGCATGAGCGATCCGTTGCCCATGGCGTGCGGGTCGGTGGAGCCGGCGGTCGCCGCCGGATGGCCGCTGCGGATCAGGCGCAGCGCCTGGCCGGTCTGGATGCCGACGTCGAAGACGCGGCGGTCGACGGCATACCGGCCCTGGTCCAGCCACGCGACGAGACCGGACCCGAGGTCGGCGACGTCGAGCCCACCGCACCGGATGAGGGATTCGAGCAGGACGAGCGCCTGCGCGCCGTCATCGGACCAGGTGCCTGGCGGCACGCCGGCGTGCGCACGGTGGAAGCCCGGCGGCGGGCTCATCTCGATGGCCTCGAGGGGCGGGATGGTGGAGGCGGGGTGGAACTCGTAGGGGACGCCGAGAGCATCGCCGACGAGCAGACCGTAGACGCCGCCTCGGAGGCGTTCGATGCGCGAGGGCATGCGCTCAGTCGGCGTTCGGGGCGCCGGGCGGGGAGTTGAAGTCATCGGCGCGCTCCTGACCACTGAGCGTGGCGATGGCGTCCATGACATCGTCGGTGAGGGCGCGGCGGGCCCGGCCCTGCGGCATACCGGAATAGGACTCGGGGTGGATCGGCGGGCCGAAGGCGACCGACACCTTGGCCAGCCGCGGGTAGGAGGCGCCGACCGGCTGGATGTTTTCGGTGCCGCGCAGGCCGACCGGCACGACCGGCACGCCGGCGGTGAGCGCGAGCCAGGCCACGCCGGTGCGGCCGCGATAGAGCCGGCCGTCGCGCGACCGGGTGCCCTCGGGGTAGATGCCGAACGCCTTGCCGGCCCGCAGCGCGGCGAGCGCGACGTCGAGCGACTCCTGCGCCGCCCGACTGGAATCACGATCGACCGGGATCGCGCCGACCCCCTCGAAGAACGCCCGCTTGGCCTGCCCGAGCACCCCGGGACCGGTGAAGTAGTCGTCCTTGGCCAGGAAACTCACCTGCCGCGGAGCCACCAGCGGGATCGCGAATGAGTCGATGAACGACAGGTGGTTGCTCGCGATGACCACGCCACCCTCGCGCGGCACATTGGCCAACCCGGTGACCCGTGGTCGATAGATGAGGTGGGTGAGCGGTTTGAGCACCAGCGACCCGACTTCGTAGATCACCGCTCACCTCGGCTTCCGTCGTCGTCAAGGATGCGTCCACCGAGCAAGCGCTCGATGACCGCTTGGCCCATCTCGAGGTCGGGGGTGACGTCTTCGTCGTCGAAGCTCACCTCGGCCGCGTCGGGCCCGTTGGGGTCGCGGGGGTCGTGGGTAGCGGACGCCGCGGCTCCTGCGGAGCCGCCCGAGTCGGCTCCGGTATGCCGTGCACCGGGGCGGTGGCGCTCCTCCAGCGACCGTCGGGTGGCGGCCTTGGCGCGGGCAAGCTCCTCGCGCACCGCGCGGGCGGCCTGGGCTGACTCGGGTGGCGTGGAAATCGGTTCCGGGTGCGGAGTCGACGCACGGGACGTGGATTCGAGCGGTGGGTGAACCTCCGGCGCGGCGACAGCGGGCGCGCGTCCGGCTGGCGCGGGAGTTGCTGGCGATGTGGCGGCAGGTGCGGATGCAGCTAACGTGGGTGCTGGTGCGGGTGCAGTCGGCGGGGGTGCAGCGGGCGATGCGACCGCCGGCGATGTGCGAGCGGGGGGTGGCATGGCGCCCGCGGGTGCAGCTGACGTCGGTGCAGTTGACGTGGGTGCAGTCGGAGCGGGTGGGACTGGCTCGGGTTCGGCCGATGTCGAGGTGACGTGTGCGGGCTCACCCGGCGCTGCCGCGGCTTGGTCGCGAGGAGCCGCGACGCCTTCGACGATGACGTCGAGGCCGATCTCGTCGATGAGCGCCTGGCGGACCACTTCGGCGTGGTTGCCCGCCCGGAACGTGTTGGTGAGGCCCACCGTCGCAATGCCCAGCACGAGCCGCCGGCCGTCGTAGTCGAGCACCGAGGCATGTTGCGAGACGAAGGTCCAGGTCACCCGGCGCCGGGTGAAGATGCGGCCGAGCACCTCGGGCCACACCCGGCGAATGCCGACAATGTCGAGGTCGGGCGGCGCCGTGACGACTTCGACGGGAGGCGGAGCCGGCCGGGATACCGACCGGGATTCCGGCGGAGATGCAGAGGGGGTCGCGGATTGGGGATGGGTCGGCCCCGGGTCGGGGGGTGCCGCCGGCCGGGCCGGTACGCCGACCTGCCGATTGGCCGCCGGCGCGTGAGGCCCCTCCGCCGTCTGGCCTGGAGGCGGCGTCTGACGTCGATCATCCGCTTGACGGGCATCCGGTGCTGGACGCGGATCCCGGGTCTGATACCCAGCCGGCGCCGGCTCGGACGACGGCGCCGGTGGCACGACGACCGGTCGCGGGGCCGACTCGGCGACCGCTCGGGTGAGCGTGGGCGGCATACCGGGTCGTTGCAGGGCTGCGGCGACCTCTGGCGAGTGGGCGGCCGAGCCGGTGGCCGCGAGGTCGAGGCGACGTTCGAGGCGGTCGAGCCGCGCGGCATACCCCTGCTCTCCCGATGCGGCGGGGAGCAGGACGCGGGCGCAGATCAATTCCAACTGCAGCCGCGGGGAGGTCGCGCCGGTCATCTCGGTGATGCCGGTGCTGACGATGTCGGCCGCGCGCGACAACTCGCCGGCACCGAAACGGGACTGCTGACCGCGCATCCGGTCGAGTTGGTCTTCGGGAACGCCGCGCAACACCTGGGCCGCGCCGTCGGGCACCGCGGCGACGATGATGAGGTCGCGCAGCCGCTCGAGCAGGTCCATCGCGAATCGGCGCGGATCGTGCCCGGACTCGATGACCTTGTCGATCTGGCCGAACACCGCTGCCGCGTCACGGCCGGCGATGGCGTCGATGGTGGCATCGAGCAACTCGACGCTGGTGAAGCCGAGCAGCGCGGCCGCGCCCTCATAGGTCAGCCCCTCGGGCCCCGAGCCGGCGATGAGTTGGTCGAGCACCGAGAGCGAGTCGCGCACCGAGCCGCCGCCGGCCCGGGTGACGAAGCCGAGCACACCCGGCGCAACCGCAACCCCCTCCTGCGCGGCGAGCGTCTCGAGATAGGCGGTGAGCTTGGCCGGCGGCACCAGCCGGAAGGGGTAATGGTGGGTGCGCGAGCGGATCGTGCCGATGACCTTCTCGGGCTCGGTCGTCGCGAAGACGAACTTGACGTGCTCGGGCGGCTCTTCGACGATCTTGAGCAGGGCGTTGAAGCCCTGCGGGGTGACCATGTGGGCCTCGTCGATGATGTAGACCTTGTAACGGCTCTGCGCCGGGCCGTAGGACGCGCGCTCGCGCAGATCGCGGGCGTCGTCGACACCGCCGTGGCTCGCCGCGTCGATCTCGATGACATCGACACTGCCCGGGCCGCCGCGGGCCAGCGCCACACACGACTCGCAGTGCCCGCAGGGCGTCGGCGTCGGACCCTGCTCGCAGTTGAGGCAGCGGGCAAGGATGCGCGCGCTGGTCGTCTTGCCACACCCGCGCGGCCCGGAGAAGAGGTAAGCGTGCCCGACGCGCTGGGTGCGTAGCGCCTGCATGAGCGGCTCGGTGACGTGCTCCTGCCCGATGACGTCGGCGAACGTCTCGGGTCGGTAGCGCCGGTACAGAGCGGTGGTCACGCCCCCAAACCTAGCGGGGAGGGGCGACAGCCGGTATGCCGTCCACAGCCGGCGTGCTCAGTCGTCGCCGCCCGGGTCAGACGGCCGTGAACGAACACGTCGGAGCCGAGACCCCGATGTCGTTGGCGTTGGTCGTGCACGTGTTGTTGGTGTAGGTCGCTCCGGTTTCGGTGCCGAAGCTCCAGACATATCGCCACTGGAAGTAGGCCTGCGCCGAGACGGTGATCGTCGCCGTGATCGTGCCGTGGCCGGGCGACGAGGCGGCCGCAGCAACGACCGGCGTGCCCATCTGCGTCGTCGTGCCGGTGCCGACATCGACGAGATAGGCGGTGAGGATCTGCGATCGGAACCAGCATCCGACGTAGGAGTAATTGAAGCTGAAGGTGTATTTGCCTTTGGGCAGGCAGAAAACCTTTGACGCGTAGGACACCGTGGTGTTTGCCTGCAGCGGGTCTCCACCGAAACCGATGGTCACTCCCCCGACCGCCGTGCCGGCCGTGCACGCGGTCTGCCCAGTCTGGCAGCCGGGGGTCGCTCCCGGGGTCCAGTTGGAGCTGCGGAACACGTGGGTGTCACTGCCGGACATGAACTGCGCGGTCGTCGGGGAGGTCGCGCCGGTCCACCCGTTGCCGAAACTGTTGGTCGTCGTATTCCACGTCGTGCCGGTGCCGAAATTGAGCGCTCCCGTGGAGCCGGTCAGGTCGGCGCACGTGGTCGTGCATACGCTCGCCGCCGCGAGGGCCGGAGACCCCGCAGCCGCGACAATGACCGGCACCGCCCACGCGCTGCCCTTCGCCAGCGTGCGACGAGGGATCAGCCCCCTACCTTCGCCCATGATGCATGATCGTAGCTTGATTTGAATCAATCCAACACAACCGTGGTGTCCCCCTTTCTGGCTTCAAAGCCCGGCTCCGCCCCAGGTCGACGCTCAGGGTCGCGGCAGCCAGACCGCTGTGCAGGGATGATGACGGGTATGCCGTCCGCCCCCGCCGACCCGCCCGTCACCTCAGCCGAGTCTGCCGCTAACACTGGTCAGGCCGGTCCCGCAGTTGGCGGTGAGGTCCTGCACCCCGACGGTGTCCTGCACGCCGACGGGGTGACCAAGCAGGTCGATGGCGCCTGGTTGCTCCACCCCACTGACCTCGTCGCCGGACCCGGCGAGTGTGTCGTCGTTCGCGGCCCGAACGGCACCGGCAAGACCACCCTGCTGCGCATCGTCGCGGGCCTGTTGGCGCCCACGTCGGGCACGGTGACCTATCGCGGCCGGCCGGTCGACGATCGAGACCCGGCCACCCGGGCAGCCTTGGCGGCGCTGGTGGGTGCCCCCACGGCATACCGGGATCTCACGGTGACCGACCACCTCGTCCTCGTGGACGCGACCTGGGGAGGCGACCCCGCGAGCTGTGACGAGCGCGCTGCCGCGACCCTGGAGTCACTCGAAATCGGCCATCTGGCAACGCGATTCCCACACGAGTTGTCCTCCGGACAGCAGCAGCTCTTTCATCTGGCCCTGTTCCTGCAGCGGCCCGCTCAGGTGCTGGTCCTCGATGAGCCCGAGCAACGCCTCGACCCGCACAAGCGAGCCATCCTCACCGAACTCCTTTCCGCGAGGATCGAATCCGGCAAGACCTTGGTCATCGCGACGCACGACGAGGAGTTGTCCGACGCGCTGGCCGACTACGTCCTGGAGCTGACCGCGTGGTGACGCTGAGCAGCGACGAGGCTCGGTTGGGTCGGGTCCGCGAGGTGCTCGCGCGCGGCGGGCAGCGCGGCTCCTGGCACAACGTCGGGTATGCCGTCTACGTCGCCGCTCTCTTCGGGCTCGTCTGGGGGTTGCCGTTGGCACAGCAGGCGCTGCGGGCTGCCGATCCGGGGCCGTGGCGGGCAGCCGCCCAGGGGTCCTCGCCGGTGGCCGTGACGGCCTGGTCTATCGGCATCGTCGCGACGCTCGCCACCCTGGCCTGGCTGGGTGGGCGGGTCCGCGGGCCGATCGCACCGGACCTCAGCTACATCGATCTCGTCGTCGCGAGCCCGCTCGACCGGCTGCTCACCGTGCGGCCCTGGTGGCGGCTGACGCTGTTCGGCAGTGTGGTTGTCGGGACGATCCTGGGGCTGGTGCTCACCGGGGCGCTGGCCTTCCTCGGCCTGGCCGGGCTCGGTGTGCTCGCGGCGGGTGCGCTTGCCGGCGCGTCCGCCGGAGTCGCCGTCGCGTGGGCCTGGCTGCTCGGCCAGACCAGCGCCCGCGGGGCCGGACGCTCGCCCGTCGTCGCGGGACGGTCCGGCCCTTCAGGGCATCCGCTACGCCGACTCACCGTGCCCGCGCTGCACGATCAAGCGATCACCTCACGCACCATAGGTGGCGCGGCCCTCATGGGCGACCTCCGAGGCGCCCGACTGGCAGCTGGTGGTCGGCCGATGACCGGGCGGGCGCTGCGGTTGCGCCCCGCCCGGCCGTTCCAGGTTATCGTCCGGCGCGATGTCATCGGCTTGCGCCGCAATCCGATTCGCCTCGCGGCTGCCACGCTGGCGATGGTCCTCGGCAGCGGGCTGCTGTGCCTGCGGGTCGGCGCGACCTCGGCGCCGTTGTGGACCTCGCTCCTCGGCGCACTCGTGGGCTCGGCCGGCTTGCTCGGGGCCGCGGAGGGGTTGCGCCTGCAAGGCGACAACACGGGCACTCCAGCGCTGCTCGGCATCCCGCCGCGGCACGAGGCCATCGCTCACCTCGCGCTGCCCGCCCTGCTGTATGCCGGGTGCGTGACCCTCGCGGGTGGTGCGTTGGCCCTCGCCGGTCTGATCAGCCCGGAGGCTCTGCCGTGGGCCACCGCATTCGGCGGCATCATGCTCGGGCAGGCTCTCATCGGCGCCTTCCGGGGACTGGCGCCGGTGCCCGTGTTCTCCCCGCGGATGGGGATCCCGGCGCTGATCGGCTGGGCCGTTGCGCCGGGCCTGTTCACCTGGTTGGCCCTGTTGGTCTGCATCGAGCGAGCGCGGGCCGCCGTGCAAGCCGTGGTTGGTGGAGCGGCCGCCGAGCCGGCGTCTGCGAGCGCTGCGGCGAACGCCGTCGTCTCGCTCGATGCCGTCACTGGTGCGCTGAGCCTGCTCGGAGCCCTCACCGTGGGCGTGCTCGGGTGGGGATTCCATCGACAACAGGTGCAGACCGACGCTCACCGCGGCTGAGTCGGCGTCGAGAGGCGGACCTGCCCTCAGTTCCGAACGCTAGACGCCATTGCGCCGGCGCCCGAGGATCTCGAGATCGCGAACTCGGCGGCTATCGCTGCGGAATAGCGGCCTCATTCGACATCTCACGATGGCCCCGTCTGCTCCGGGGACGCGCGGGGCGGTGTCGAGGGTGACCCGTGGTCCCGAGTCGGCGGCGTTGGCCCGCGGACTCGGACTGCGCCCGCTCAACCGAAGCACAGCGACGGGGCGCCACCTGGAGAGGTGACGCCCCGTCGCGGAGCTAGCCACACGGCATACCGGGCAGGGGGTATGCCGTGAGACGACTACCCGACCACGAGCATCCGGCTCATGTTGACCGCCGCGAAGGCGTCCTTGGCGTAACCCTGAATGGCCTTGTTCTGGGCGTACCAGATGGTGCCGGCGACGTTCGACTGCGAGGACGCGTACTGCAGCATCTGCATGAGCGTCATCTTGGTCGCGCCACCGAACGCCCCACTCCACGGCGAGATGTCGAAGAGCTTCGTCGACAGTGACCCGGCTGGGGCACTGCGGCGCGGTTCGATCGTCGTGTAGTAGTAGTTCAGCGCCGCCGCCAGCATCTGGGCCTTGAGCATCGCGTTCATCGTGGCGCCGGATGCGTTGGCGGCCTTGATGACGCCCAGCACGTAGGTCCCGACCTGGGCGCAGGTCGCCGTGGCCGACAGGTCCTGGAACGGCGCGAACTGCCGCAGCCACGTCGTCACGTTGCACACGTTGACGTACTTCGTGCCGACGAGGGTTGGCGTGTAGGCGCCACCGGTGATGATCGCCTGGCCGTTCTTGTTGGACCAGAAGCCGATCGTGCCGTCACCGATCCACGGCGGGCCACACACCGAGACCGTCACGGCGTCGCTCTGCCCGGTCTGGGTGATCGTCGCGGTGTTGATGTAGGAGGTGCAGCCGTTGGTGGGCACGGCATACGTGTTGCTGTAGCGGAACTGCCAGCCACCGATCGCGCCGGTCACCCCGCCGGCCGTGTTGACCGTCGTGATGCCGGTGGACCAGTTCACCGTACCGAGCGTCTTGACCGTGGTCGATCCGGTCACCTTGTCGGTGACGGTGATGGCCTTGTTGACTTCCTTGGTCATGACGTAGGTGACGCCGGCCGAGCCGGTCGCCGAACCCGACGCGGTGTAGGCGGCGGCCTTGTCCCACGTCACGGTCGCGGTGTTGGTGCCGGTGTAGCTGGCGGGCTGCCCGGTGCAGGTGTAGTTGACCGTCTTGCTCTCGCCAGCGGCGAGAGTCAGGGTCGTCGTCCCACCGTTGACCGTGCAGGTCGGCCCGCTCATGCTGAGCGCGTCGGCGATCGACACCGTGACCGACTGCCAGGTGTTGGGGTTGGTCACCGTGATCGTGCCGGTGACCGTCCAGGCCGAGTCGACATACCCGTTGGGCAGGACATCGACGGTGTAGGGCACGGAGACGCTGGAGGCGAGGGTCGCCGCCGGGCTCGTGCCGCGCTTGTCGATGGTCCACAGGTAGGTCCGGGTGAACGACGCCGTCGCCGTCTTGCTCACCGTGAGGTCGGCGCCGCCACAGAGCGTGGCAGTGACCGAGTCCTTCTCACCCGTCTGGTCGATCTTCGCCGTGTTGACGAAGGTCTCGCAGCTGCCGGTCTTCGCGACCCGCGTCAAGGTGTAGGTGAACGGCGTGGAGTCGGCCGCGGCGAGGTAGTCCAGCGTCCACGGGGTGGCCGGGGCGTACTGCGTGTCGCTCACCGTGATCGTCTGATCGGTCGACTGGTCGAGGGTCAGCTCCACCGGCACGGTCGTGGCAGCAGAACCCGCGGCGGTGTGCGCCGCAGCGGCGTTCCACGTCACGGTCGCGGTGTTGTCTCCGGTGTATGCCGGCTTGCTCGCAAAGGTGCACGAGTAGTCCAGCCTCACCGACCCGCCGCGCGGGACGACCACGGAGCTGCCTCCCGCCACCGTGCAGGTCGCACCGCCGCCGAGACCGAGGGTGTCGGTCACATTCGCGGTGATGTCCTGCCAGGTGTTGGGGTTGGTCACCGTGATCGTGCCGCTCAACGTCCAGCCCGAGTCGACATAGCCGGTCTTGGTCACCGTCACCGTGTAGGGGAACTCGACCGAGGTGCCGCCGACGACCTTCGTCGGGACGCCCGCCGCGAGGGACTTGTCGATGTCCCACGTGTAGAGCCGGTCGTAGCTGCCCGTCGCGGTCTTGGTCACCGTGAGGTCGGCGCCGCGGCAGGCTTCGACGGAGGCGCTGTCCGAGCCGCCGGTCGAGAGGGTCGCGGTGTTCTCGAAGGTCTGGCAGGTGCCGGCGGTGCCGACGGTCCAGACGTGCGAGTAGGTGAGCGTCGTCGCCGATCCGTCACCGGCCGAGACGACGATGGCGTCGCCCGCCCAGCCGGCGGCCGGGTCGGTCACCGTGGTCGTCGCGTTGGTGACCGTGGGGGTCACGGCGGCGAAGTCGACCGAGGCGCTCGGGGTGAGCTGACCCGCGGCGACGTAGCGAGTGGCCGGCCACGACACCGTCGCGGTGTTGTCGACCGAGCCGGTCGGCACGGCGTCGAGCGCGCAGCTGTAGGACACCGTCAGCGTCCCCTTGGCCGGCAGGACCCGGTCGTCCGAGGTCAGCTGGCAGGTCGCACCAGCCATCACATCGGACACGGTCACCGTCAGAGCGACATCGTTGGGGTTGGTCACCGTGATCGATCCGGTCACCGTGGCGCCGGTGTCGTGCTTGGTCGGCGTGACGACGACGCTGTATGCCGCGGTGACGTCACCGGTGGCCGGGTCGGCGTAGAGCCGGTCGGCCGGGCCGGTCTTCTCGACCGTCCAGGTCCAGTCGCGGGCGTAGGCACCCGTGGCGGACTTGGTAGCGGTGATGGCGGCGGCACGGCATACCTGCACCGTGGCGTCGTCGGAGCCGCCGGTCGAGAGGGTCGCGATGTTGGTGAAGTCCACGCAGGTGCCGGCGGTGCCGGTCCAGGTGTGGGGGTATTCGACCGACTGCTCCCCATCGGCCGCGGCGAACGGGCCGTAGCTCGGCTGCGGGGCGTTGGGGTCGGTGAAGGTCACCGTGTCGTCGGTCTCGGTCGGGACGACCGCGCCGAAGTCGACCGAAGCGCTCGGGCGCAGCTGCCCGGCCGGCACGTAGGACACGGCCGGCCAGGTGACGGTCGCGGTGTTGGTGACCGTGCCGATGGGCACCGTCGCCAGCGTGCAGGTATAGCCCACCGTGGCCGAGCCGCCCGCCGGGACCTCGACCGTGCCCGGGGTGACGGCACAGGCGAGGTCACCCAGCGCGTCGGTCACGGTGGCCGTGATCGCGACGTCGTTGGGGTTGGTCACGGTCACCGAACCGGACACCACGGCGCCCGAGTCGGTCTTGCTGGGCGTCACCGTCACGGTGTAGATCGCGGTGGCCTTGCCTGTCGTCGGGTCGGCGACCAGCTGGGTGGCTGCCGCGTCCTTGGCGATGGTCCAGTCCCAGTCCCGGGCGAAGGAACCCGTGGCGGACTTGGTCGCCGTCACCGCTGCGTAGCCACAGACCGTCGCGAATGCCGTGTCGGTGGCGCCGGTCTCGGTGATCGTCGCCGTGTTGTCGACCGTGAGGCACGACCCGGTGGGGGCCGTGACGACCTTGACGTAGGAGAACGTCTTGGGCGACTCCTCGATCGCCGCGGTGCCCAGAGTCGTCGTGACCCCGTTCATCGTGTCGGTGACGGTCACTTCGGCGTTGGTCTCGTGGGCCAGGTCCATCGTGTACTTCGTCGTGCCGATGGCTGAGCCGTGGGCGGTGTAGGCCGCCGCCTGGTCCCAGGTCGCCGTCGCCGTGTTGGTGCCCGAGTAGGACTGCGGGGCAACGGCATACGTGCAGGTGTAGTCGAGCGTGACCGAGCCCTCGTTCTTCGCGAGGGTGGCGGTCTGGTCACCGGTGATCGTGCAGCTGGCGCCCTCCTCCGACAGGGAGTCGGTGACATCAGTGAGCGTGACGTCCTGCCAAGTGTTGAGGTTGATCACCGTGATCGTGCCGGAAACCGTCCAGCCGGAATCGATCTGGCCGGTCTTGATGGCGGTCACGTCGTAGGGGATCGTCACCTCGGTGCCGCCGGCGA
Source organism: Dermatophilaceae bacterium (assembly GCA_044220505.1). Classification (GTDB taxonomy): domain Bacteria; phylum Actinomycetota; class Actinomycetes; order Actinomycetales; family Dermatophilaceae; genus Phosphoribacter. The sequence continues at coordinate 14,091 of JBGAQV010000031.1, read as the reverse complement.
CCGACCCAGTGAAGTCGAGGATGGTCTTGTCGACGTCCCAGGTGTAGGTCGTGTCGTAGCTGGCGACCGCGGTCTTGTTGACTACGAGGTCGGCACCGACGCACATCTGCACGGCGGCCGTCGCCGTGTCGGCGTTGGCCGCGGTGTCGAACCACGCGGTGTTGTCGTAGCTCGCGCAGCTGCCGGGCGCGGCGTCGCTCGCGGGCTTGGTCACCACATAGGTGATGCTCTGCGAGGTGGGGTCATCCCACACCGCCGTGCCGATCTGCACCGGAGTGTCGCCGGTCTTGTCGTCCCAGACGACGATCGACTTGTCGACCGAGTTGGTCTCGGTGAAGGTCACCGGCGAGATGGTTGCCGATGCCGTGCCGCTGACCGGCTGGCCGGAGACCGGCTCGGCCGTCCAGGCGACGGTGGCCGTGTTGGTGGCGACGGCCGGGGGCGCACCGAGCCCGGTGCACGAGTAGGCGACCTCGGCCGAGCCATTCGCCGGGACCGCGACCGTTGCCCCGTCGGGGTAGGTGCACGCAGCGGCTGCGCCATAGGGCAAGTCGGTGACGGTGGCCGACACCGGGAAGGTGTTGGGGTTGGTCACGGTGACCGTGCCCGCCATCGCCCAGTCGGAGTCGGTGGTGGCGCCCTGGGTGGCCGTCACTGTGTAGGTGAAGGTGGCGGTGCCGCCGGGAGCAGCCTCGACCTGAGTGTCGGCCGCGGACTTGGCGATGGTCCAGTCGTAGGTGCGGGTGAACGTGCCCGCTGCCGTCTTGGTCGCCGTCGGCGCCTTGACGATGCACAGCTGGACACTTGCGCTGTCGGACTGGCCGGTCGAGGTGATCGTCGCGGTGTTGTCGATCGTCTGGCACTGGCCGACGGTGCCGGTCAGGGTGACGTCGTAGCTCGCGCTGCCCGACCCGGTGAAGGTGCCGACGACACCATCCGGCGCCATCGGGTCGGTCACCGTGATCGACTCGTCGATCGAGCCACTCAAGGTGCCGGTGACCTCCGCAACACCGGTGGCCGTGCCGACGGCCGTGTGGGCCGCACCGGCAATCCACGTCGCCGTGGCCGTGTTGGTGCCCGACAGGGTGCCCAGCGTGGCCGGGTCTGCGCCGGCAGCGACCGAGCAGGTGTAGGGCAGCGTGGCGTCGCCGCCGGGGAGGATCGTCACCGTCGCGTCACCGGTGATCGCGCAGGTCAGCCCGGCAATGTTGACGGTGTCGGTCACCGTGGCGGTGATGGACTCGAAGGAGTTGGGGTTGTGCACGACGATGTCGCCCGAGAGCGTCCACGCGCTCGGCGTGGGGGTGCCGCGGGTGACCTCGACCGTGTAGGTGACGGTGGTGTCGCCGCCCTCGCCGACGACGATCGAGGTCTGGTCGACGGACTTGGCGATGGTCCACGGGTAGGTCTGGGTGAAGCCGGCAACCGCGGTCTTGGTGACCGTCAGCGGCGAGGCTCCACACAGGTCCTGCGAGACCGAGTCCCCGTCGAGCTCGACCGCGTTGTCGCCCACGACCGCGGCGGTGTTCTCGAAGGTCGTGCAGCTGGCCTCCGGAGCCGTCCGGGTGAGCGTGTAGGTGAGGTCGGTCGAGGCGGCCGCCGTCGCCCAGTCCAGCATCCACGAGTCGTGCTGGGTGTCGGTGACGGTGACCGTCTTGTTGGTCTCACCCTGCAAAGCCAGGGTGTATGCCGCGCCGCCACTCGCGCTGCCGGTGGCGGTGTGCGCCGCGGCAGCATCCCAGGTGGCGGTGGCGGTGTTGCTGCCCTGGTAGGCCGCGGGTTGCGCGGCATACGTGCAGGTGTAGGTGAACTGCGCCGACCCGGAAGCCGGGATGCTCTGGCCCTGGTCACCGGAGACGACGCAGCTCGCGCCGTCGACCGAGAGGGCGTCGCTCACGCCGGTGAGCGTGACGGCCTGCCAGGTGTTGGGGTTGGTCACCGTGATGGTGCCGGTGACGACCCAGCCGGAGTCGGTCTGGCCGGTCTTGGTCACGGTCAGGGTGTAGGGGTAGTCGACCGTCGAGCCCGATGGGATGACGCCGGGGACGTCGCCGAGCTTCTTGTCGATGGCCCACGCGTAGGTCGTGTCGTAGGCACCTGTCGCGGTCTTGGCGACCGTGAGGTCGGCTGCACGGCATACCTCGACGGCCGCGGAGGCGCTGTCTCCGGTCACCGACGCCGTGTTGTCGAAGGACGGGCAGGTGTCGGGGTTGGCGTTGGTCCAGGTCGCGGTGACCTGGTAGCTGCCGCCCGCGGGGGCGGTGGCCGTGGCCGGCAGACCGGTGGTGGCCTGCGGGTCGGTGACCTGGGTCGTCGCGCCGTGCTCGACCGCCGGGGCCAGGCCCGCGAAGGTCGTCGACGCGGTCGCCGAGATCGAGCCGGCCTTGACATAGCCACTGTCGGCCCAGCTCGCGGTGACCGTGTTGGTCAGCGTGCCGGTGCCGGGGTCGCTGGCGAAGGTGCAGGTGTAGGACACCGTCACGGTGGCGCCGGCGGCGATGCTGGAGGGCACGGCGTCGGTGGAGCAGGTCGCGCCGGGGAGGGTGTCGTTGACGATGACGCCGGTGAGGGCGACCGAGTTGGGGTTGTGCAGGGTGATCGTGCCGGTCACCGTCCAGGCCGAGTCGGTCTTGGTCGGGGTGGCCGTCACGGTGTAGGTCGCGGTCGCTTGGCCGGTCACGGGGTCGGCGATGACCCGCGGGGCGGCGGCAACCTTGGTGACCTCCCAGGTCCAGTCACGCGTGAAGGACGGGTCTGCGGTCTTGGAGACCTCTAGCGCCGAGCCGCCGCAGATGGTGGCGGTCGCGGTCGCCGGGTGGGCGGTGTCGGTGCCGAGCCAGGCGGTGTTGGTGAAGGGCATGCACCCGCCGGCCGGAGCGGTCTTGGTGAGCGTGTAGGTGAAGACCTGGCTGTCCGGCACGGTCGCGTCGGCGGTGCCGAGGACCACCGGGTGGGCCGGGTCGGTCTTGTCGTCGGTGACCGTGATGGTCTGGCCGGAGACCGTGACGTTGGCCTGGCCGAAGTCGGCCGTCGCGGTGCCCGACGCCGTGCCGGTGGTGCCGTACGGCATACCGGCAGTCCACGTCGCGGTGGCGGTGTTGGTCAGCGCGGCGGAGGGCTTGCTGGCGAAGGTGCAGGTGTAGGGGAAGGTGAGCGTGGCACCCGCGGCGACGGTGATGCCGCTGGTGGCGCCGGTGATCGAGCAGGTGCCGCCGGTCATCGAGTCGACGAGGCTCACCCCGGGGACCGGGACGTCGTTGGGGTTGGTCACCGTGATGACGCCGGAGGTGACGAAGCCGGACTCCTGTGCGGTCGGGACCGCGGTGACGGTGTACGTGAAGTCGGCGCTCCCGCCGCTGGCGACGTTCTGGCTCTCGGGGGTCACGGACTTGGTGATCGTCCAGGTCCAGTCGCGGTTGTATGCCGTGTTGGCCGTCTTCGAGACGACCAGGTCCGTGTAGACGTACTTGTTCGTGTAGGTGCACGTGATGGTCTTGTCGGACTGCACGGTCAGGGTCGCGGTGGCGCCACTGACGGTGTAGGTGCCGCCGACGCAGCTGATGCTGGACAGGTCCCAGCCGGAGGTGGCCGCCTCGGTGAGGGTCCACGTGCCGGGCGCCACGTTGTAGGTGGCCGTGTTGGACAGCGTCGGGTCGGCGTCATCGTCCAACGGGAAGGTCTTGGACGACGTGGCGCTGGCCAAGGTGAAGCTGAAGTCCTGAGCGCTGTTGGGGATGGCGTCCTTGATGATCGTCACGGTGCCTGCCTTCTGCACGGCGCCGGAGGCCATCTGGTTGTCCATCGATCCCAGGGATGCGCCGTTCAGGGAGACGAGCGAGACGTGATAGGGAGAGCCGGAGATCGAGCCGGCACCCTGGCCGGTGCCCCAGTCGAGCTGGGAGGCCACGTGCGCACCGAACCACAGCACCGTGTCGGCTCCCGTGGCGGTGAAGGTGAGCGTGACGGTGGCGGTGGTGTCACCGGCATACGAGGTGGGCATGACGATCGACGCGCCGGTCATCGTGCCGCCATACATGGTGAAGTTCTGGCCGCCGCTCTGCGGGGTGGTCGTGGGGATGGGGTAGGTGGACGCGCCGGCGATCGAACACGGCGTCAAACCCTGACACTGGTCTGTGATCCAGGTTTCGGACGCGTTGTAGGTCGTGAGGTAGTCATAAGCGTGCAGGCCGCCTTTACTCGTCTGGTAGGTGAAGACCAAGGAGTAGGTCTGCCCCGTCACCAAGCCAGTGAGCGCAAGCCGCTGGACTGTCGAATCGCCTTCGTTGTATACCGAATTCGCCTGTTGCAGGTTGCCGTTGATCCACTGGCACCCCGGGTCACTGGACGTCGACGGATATCCATTGCCCAGGTTATTCGCACATTGGTCGAATGCCTTGACCGGCGAGTCGGTAAATGTCACGGACGCCGTGCCGCTGGCCCCGGTGGCCGTCGCGGTGTAGGTCGCGACGAACCAGGCCGGCAGCTGGAAGGTATAGGTGATCGCCCCGTCGGCGCCGGCGACCGGGTCGGCCGGAGCGCCGTTGGAGCCACTGGAGAGCGACCAGGTCTGGCCGGCGTCGTCGTTGGCCGTGATGTGGATCTGCTCGCCGGGGGCCCAGTTCTCGCCGGTGAGCACGACCGTGCCGCCGGGTGGATAGTCAGCCTTGTCGGAGACCAAGGTCGGGGGGCCGTCGGCGGCGAAGGCGATGCGCACGCTGCCCAAGACACCGACGACGGCGACCGCGGCAAGCACGGCGACCAACCGCACCCACCGCCGCCACACCGTGCTCGGTTCGACGGCAAACCTCGACGACGTTGACTGCGAGAACCCGGACATGCACTTCCCCTTTGTCGACACCTGCGTCAACCCCCGTGGAGCACACGATGCGGGACCCGCCTTGCCGTCGCTTCCCGGACCGCTCACAAGGTGCTCACGAAAGTCGAACCGCATGACATAAAACCCCGCGGGATGACATACCGGACAGCTGTATTGATGATCTCGGTTAACTCGGCCCCCCAACTGGGGGACGGCCCACCGGACGGTGTCCGATTTGCGCATATTCGCGGCCAGGAAACCCAGGCCTTTTCATCGCCGATTCCCCGAAACCGGATGAATCCGTCGGCCGCAGCCCCTACTCTGGAGACGGCCTCGGGGGCCAGTTCAGGGGACAGGGCAGATGCTTATATGGGGACAGTCATCCTCCTCACCAGCGACTCCGCGGTGCAGTCAGACGTGTGCGCAGCGGTGCGCTCCGATCACGTGACCGTGCGGGTCGGCGACGTGCGAGCGGCATTGGCGGCCGCACACGCAACTCACGACGCCACCGTGGTCGTCGGCATGGGCCGAAACGGGCCGTCCGGTTACGACCAGTGCCGCGAGATTCGGGCCGCGAGCGATCTGCCGATCCTCGTCATCGGGCCCAGTCGCGACGAGATCGATGAGCTCTTGGCCTTTGCCGCCGGCGCCGACGACTACGTCGCGACCCCCTATCCGCATCGAGTGCTCCTGGCCCGAGTCGGCGCCCTCATGGCGCGCGCAGCCCGCACGCACGGCCGGGTCACCAACGAGCGCGTCCTGGGCACCCTCCTGGTCGCCATCGACCAGCGCCGCGCCTTTGTCGCAGGGTCGCCGTTACACCTCACCCGCATCGAGTTCGACCTGCTCGTCGTCCTCTCCGAAAATCCCCACCGCGTCGTCCCGCGCAGCGAGCTGCTCGACCGCGTGTGGGGGCCGTGGCCCGGCAACCATCACGTCGTCGAGGTGCACCTGAGTCGGTTGCGCTCCAAGATCCGCGGCGCCGGCGGCCCCCGCATCGGCGAAGCGGTGGCCGGCTTCGGCTATCGGCTCGGCGACGAGGCGTCCGCCAGCGCGTGAGGTGAGCGGCACGGCATACCGGCTCGGGTATGCCGTGGCGCGGGTATGCCGGGGCAGCAGGACACCCCGCGTACCTGGAAGAGCTCACCTGCCCTTGCTGCATTCCTGCCCTGGGGGAGTTCAGTGAGGTACCACCACGCGGGGTGCCGTGCTCATCATAGGTCACCGGCCCCCGTGCCCCGGGCCGGCGATTTCGGCGCCAGGCGGGCGCTCCGGTAGCCTCCCCCACGGAGGATTCGCATAGTGGCCTAGTGCGCACGATTGGAAATCGTGTTGGGTTAACCACCCTCAGGGGTTCAAATCCCCTATCCTCCGCCAGCTCGCGACGGCGGCGCCTCCTCGGGGACGCCGCCGTTGCGCGACGAAGGGGCCTGGTGCGGCCCAGGCAGGGCGCCGGTGAGCACGACGTGGTCGGCGATGTCCACGATGCGGCGGTTGCGCTCGTTGCTCACCTGCCGCAGGCGCGCGAAGGCCAGCTTCTCGGTGAGGTGCTCGCGGGCCATGACGATCCCGATGGCCGTGCCGATGGTCCGATTGCTCTCCAGCGCGACCCGCAGGTGGGCCGCCCGCGCGTCGGCCTCGGCGGCGCCCAACGCCCCCCGAGCCTGGTTTCTCACCAGATGGAGGAACTCGCTGAAGAGCTCCTCGTCGGGCCGATACGGGTTGAGACCCAGGACCAGCAGGCCGAGTTCTCGACCGGTGCGATGGCTGGCCAGGGGCAGCAGCGCCCCACGGGCCGGGGGGGTCGGGCCTAGCGGCCCCGGGGCGACCTCGCGCAGCCAGGGGCCGGTCAAGACAAGGCGACCGGTGCCGACGGCACGGGCCCGCTCCACCGGGTGGCGCGAGGTCGGCTCGGGGTTCGGATCGAGATTCGGCAGCGCCAGACGGCCCTCGTGGCGCAGCCCATAGGCATCGACGAGCGACAATCCCTGGCCCGAGTCGACGTAGCACATCGCCCAGGGCAGCGAGATCCGGTTGGTCGCCAAGGTCTGCAGGATTGCCCGGCCGGTGTCGACCAAGTCGCGCCCAGGGGTGCGTTCCAGTGCCACGAGAGCTTGCACGGTCGCCCAGCGCCGCTCCACGACGACCCGCCGGGTCACCTGGACCAGGCCGAGCCGCACCGCGCCCTGCGGCTGTGGCGACACCGCGACCAGCCAGTAGGTCTCCATCGGTCGGCCCGCCTCGTCGAGGACGAACAGCCGGATGGGCCCGGGGTGCACTCCCCCCACGCCCCGCTCGCGCACCTGGGCGGTCGTCTGACAGATCTGCCCCAGCAACCAATCCCATTGCGGTGCACAGGGCCCGGACGCCGAGCAGGAGAGGAGGGCCAGCACCGTGGGGTCGGCCCACAGCACCTGGTCATCGGCACGGATGAGTGCCCGGGGAAGCGACTCAGGCAGGCTGGGCTGGGTGTCCATAACATCACCGCATCGTCGGTCGACCCAGGAGGGGTCCCCTCCTCCTACGCCTTCACCTTAACCCGCGAAGGGACTGGATAGCCCGACTGGATGGTCCGCGATGTGCCGTGCGCACGGAAGCTGCGGCGCCCGGATGTCGCCACCGATCACCCGGGCACCGCAGCAGCGGCACCGCGTCCTGCCACGCGTGCCCACCCCCCCACCTGACGCCGTGAGCCTGCAGCACACCGCTTCGGTATGCCGGGTGCAGGCCAGGCGCCGGGACGCCGCACGTTTCCGTACGCCTGCGGGTTACCCAGCCATCGCCGATCCAATCGCCGTGGGCAGCAGGCCTTTTCCGGTGGGACCGGAGCGCGAGTCACGGGAGGTGCGGACCCCCTCTGGCACGCCGTCGGTGATCCAGCGGCGCAACGTCGCGAGGGTCTCGGAGAGCACTCGGGACACCTGCATCTGGCTCAACCCGACGATGCGGCCGATCTCCGCCTGGGTGAGGTCGTGATCGAAGCGCAACGCCAGGATGGTCCGGCGGCGCAGGTCGAGATGGTCGATGATCTGTCGCAACACCACGCGGTCGTCGGCCCGCACCCCGGGGTCGTGGGGATCGGGGAGCAGATCGCCCCATGACAACCCGTCCTCGGACAAGGGCGTCTCCAGCGAAATGCCCCGGAAGCCAGACTGCGCGGCCGACGCGGAGACGAGATCTTCGGCGTCGCAACCGAGGACCTCGGCCAGCTCGGACGTGGTGGGAGCCCGGCCGAGCTGTTGCTCGAGCGTCGGCTCGGCGGTGCGCATGGCGACCCCCAACTCCTGATCGGCGCGGGATGGGCGCACCAGCCAGCCGTGGTCGCGGAAGTGACGGCGCAACTCGCCGCGGATGGTGGGCACGGCATACCGGAGGAATCCCGTGCCCTCGGCGGGACGGTAGCCGCGCACGGCCTTGCACAGGCCGACCATGGCGACTTGGTCGAGGTCCTCGTTTTCGATGCCCCGGCCGTGGAAGAAGCGCGCGAGCCCGAGCGCGAGGGTGCGATTGAGGACGATCGCTTGCTGCTGCAGCCGGCGCTGCGACAGGTCGTCGCCGCGGGCAGCCTGGGTCACCGCTTGGGTCAGCAGAGTTTCGGTGAGGGCGTCTCGCTCGACGCGATTGCGGGGAGATCCGACGCGATTGCGGGGAGATCCGACGCTACTGCGGGGAGATTCGGACCAAGACATGGCAACCTCGAATGAGCTAGCCAGCCAACGGGTTCGAGCCGGTCCACCGATTCCAGAGGACCACACTCCAGCGACTAAGGCAAGCCTCTCCGACGGCTTGCCCTCGCGTGGCGGTCGCCGCTCCGGTGCTCTCAGGTGCTGTCGAGGAGGTCCGGCCGCGTCCCACTAGGCGGGACAGTGCGGTCCCACGGAGCGGGACCGGACGGCATACCCCGTGGTGGCGGGCCGTTTGCGCCGACGTGCCCTTGGGTAGGGCATCGGCGTGAGGGGCGTCACAGTCTCCCCTCGGGAACGCCGCACGTCACGCTGTTGGGAGTCACTCCATGAGCACGAATCCGCGGACCTTCGGACTGGTCGTGGTAGCCAATCGGCTGCCGGTCGACCGGCACGTCGACCAGGACGGCACCGCTCACTGGCAGCGCAGCCCAGGGGGTCTGGTCACCGCACTCGAACCGATCCTCGCCGAGCGCCAGGGGGCCTGGGTGGGGTGGCCGGGGGTGGCCGACGAGGCCATCGAACCGTTCGCTGCCGACCGGATCTGGCTGGAGCCGCTGGAGTTGTCGCAGGAGGAAGTCGCCGACTACTACGAGGGGTTCAGCAACTCGACGATCTGGCCGATCTATCACGACGTCATCGTGCCTGCGACCTTCGAACGGTCGTGGTGGCAGGCCTTCGTGCGGGTCAACGAGCGCTTCGCCGCGCGGGCCGCGCAGGTCGCCGCGCCGGGTGCGACGGTCTGGGTGCACGACTATCAACTCCAGCTCGTGCCGCAGCTGCTGCGCGAGCTGCGGCCGGACGTGCGGATCGGCTACTTCGCGCACATCCCGTTCCCGCCCTATGAGCTGTTTGCCCAGCTGCCCTGGCGCACCGAGATCGTGCGCGGCCTACTCGGGGCCGACCTGATCGGCTTCCAGGTCGATGCCGACGCCGACAACTTCCTGCGCGCCACGCGGGCGCTCACCGGACTGTCGCGCCGCCGCGGGCAGCTTCGGGTGGCTGACCCGAACACCGTCGGCAGCCGCCCCGTGACGGTCACCGACTTCCCCATCTCGATCGACTCGGCCGCGCTCAGCGCTCTCGCGGGCACACCGGAGGTGGCCGAACAGGCTGCCCAGGTGCGCGCCGACCTCGGCGGGCGTCGGATCATCCTCGGCGTCGACCGGCTCGACTACACCAAGGGCATCAGGCATCGGCTCCAGGCATATGCCGAGCTGCTCGCTGAGGGTCGCATCGACCCCGCCGAGGTGGTCCTCGTGCAGGTGGCGACGCCGAGCCGAGAGCGGGTCGAGGACTACCGCCGTCTGCGCGACGAGGTCGAACTCATCGTCGGTCGGGTCAACGGCGACCATGCGAGCATCGGCCAGCCAGCCGTGGTCTACCTGCACCAGAGCCACGACCGGGCGGCGATGGCGGCGCTCTTCCGGGCCGCCGACGTCATGCTCGTGACCCCGCTGCGCGACGGCATGAACCTCGTCGCCAAGGAATACGTCGCAGCCCGGGTCGACGGTGACGGGGTGCTCATCCTCAGCGAATTCGCTGGCGCTGCAGTCGAATTGCGTCAAGCGCTGCTCATCAACCCGCACGACATCGCGGGGGTCAAAGAGACCATCGTGCGCGCGATCCGGATGCCCCTGGGCGAGCGCCGGGCGCGGATGCGCCAGTTGCGCCGGGTCGTGCTGCAGCGCACCGTGCAGCGTTGGGCCGGAGACTTCTTCGCCTCTCTCACCGGATCGGACGTGGCCTCATGACTCAGCCCACTCTCGCGAATCAGGCTCTGTCGCAGTCGATTCATCTGTCAGGGTCGACTCCGCTGGCGCAGTCGCTCCCCGAGTCACTCTCGGCGCGACTGCTTGAGGTTGCCCATCAGCACCCGCTGCTCGTGGCCCTCGACTTCGACGGCGTCGTCGCCCCGCTGGGTGATGACCCCGCGGCCGTCACTCCCCTGCCCGAGACCGTCGCGGCGATCCAACGGTTGGTGGCGCACGGCATACCCGTTGCCGTCGTCTCCGGGCGCGACCTGGCCAGCCTCGGCAGCGTCGCCCAGATCGGCCCTGGCGTCCTCATGGTCGGCAGCCACGGTGACGAGTGGGCGGGGCCGGCCCGCCCCGGGGTCTCCGACGGCCCACCCGGGCGCCTGGGTCGAGCTCAAGCGCAGCTCGGTTGCGGTGCACGTGCGCCGTATGCCGTCGCACTTGCGGGCCGCAGCACTCGCGGCCGCGCGGCAGGCGCTGCACGGCATACCGGGTGTGCGGTTGTTGCCCGGCAACGACGTGCTCGAGGCGACCACGACGCCCGCTGACAAGGGCGTGGCGGTCGAGACCTTGCGCGCCATGTCGGGAGCCGCCGCGGTGATCTTCCTCGGCGACGACGTCACCGACGAGGCGGCGTTCGCGCGCCTGGGCTCAGGGGATCTGGGGATCAAAGTCGGCGCCGGTGACACCTGCGCTGCCGAACGGGTTCCCGACTGCATTGCGGTGTCGCACGTGCTGCACACCCTCGCCGACCACATCGACCGCGATGTCGGCATGTCCTCCGAACTCACCTCCGAACGAACGAGACTCTGATGACGACGATCGACGTCCCAACCCGCGGATCAGCGCTCACTCCCGAGCCTGGACGAGGCGGCGGATCCCCGCCTGGGTCGCGCCCGGCCGGCGGCCTGTGGCCGTCGATCGTCAAGGTGGTCACGACCACCGACCACAAGGTCATCGGCAATCTCTACTTCGCGACGACCTTCTTGTTCTTCATGCTCGGTGGGCTGATGGCGATGGTCATCCGGGCCGAACTTGCTGCGCCCGGACTGCAGGTCGTCGACAATCCGGTGCAGTTCAATCAGTTGTTCACCATGCACGGCACGATCATGTTGTTGCTCTTCGCGACGCCGCTGTTCGCCGGGTTCGCGAATGCGCTGGTGCCACTGCAGATCGGGTCGCCGGACGTGGCCTTCCCCCGGCTCAACATGTTCGCGTATTGGCTCTATCTCTTCGGTGGGCTGATCACGGTGAGCGGATTCCTCATGCCTGGCGGCGCAGCGGCGTTTGGTTGGTTTGCCTATGCGCCCTTGTCGAATGCGACCTACAGCCCGGGCCTGGGCGGTGACCTGTGGTCGCTCGGCCTCACGGCGGCCGGATTCGGCACCATCCTCGGCGCGGTCAACTTCATCACGACGATCATCTGCCTGCGAGCGCCCGGCATGACGATGTGGCGGTTGCCGCTGTTCACCTGGACCGTGCTGGTCACCTCGCTCATGGTGCTCATCGTCTTCCCCGTGCTCGCGGCGGCGCTGTTCGGGATGGCGGCCGATCGGGTCTTCGGGACGCACATCTTCGACCCGGAGGCCGGCGGGGCGATGCTCTGGCAGCACTTGTTCTGGTTCTTCGGGCATCCCGAGGTCTACATCATTGCGTTGCCGTTCTTCGGGATCATCAGCGAGGTTATGCCGGCCTTCTCGCGCAAGCCGCTCTTCGGCTACAAGTCGATGGTCATTGCCACGATCGCAATCGCCGCGCTGTCGACGGCCGTCTGGGCGCACCACATGTATGCCACCGGCCAGGTGCTGCTGCCGTTCTTCTCGATCATGACGATGCTCATCGCAGTGCCGACCGGGGTGAAGTTCTTCAACTGGATCGGCACGATGTGGGGCGGTTCGGTGACGATGTCGGCAGCGATGCTGTGGGCGATCGGATTCGTCACGACCTTCCTCTTCGGCGGCATCACCGGGGTGATGATCGCGAGCCCTCCGATTGATTTCCACGTGACCGACAGCTACTTCATCGTCGCGCACTTCCACTACACGGTCTTCGGCACGGTCGTCTTCGCGATGTTCGCGGGGTACTACTTCTGGTGGCCCAAACTCACCGGCCGGATGCTCGACGAACGGCTGGGCAAGATCCACTTCTGGATGCTCTTCGTCGGCTTCCACACGACCTTCCTCATCCAGCACCTGCTGGGCATCCAAGGAATGGCGCGGCGCTACGCCGACTACATGCCCGAGGAAGGGTTCCAGCTGGCCAACATCATCTCGACCTCCGGTGCGTTCCTGCTCGGGGCATCGACACTGCCGTTCCTCTACAACGCCTGGAAGACCTGGCGCAGCGCACCCCGCGTGCTCGTCGACGACCCATGGGGCTACGGCGCCTCGCTCGAGTGGGCGACCTCGTGCCCGCCGCCGCGGCACAACTTCACCTCGCTGCCGCGGATCCGTTCCGAACGGCCGGTCTTCGACGCCCGGCATGGCTTCCCCGGGGAGGCGCGGCACGGCATACGAGCCGGTATGCCGTCCGCCGGGCCGCAGCGGGTGGCGTCCGGCGACGCGTCTGCTGGGGTCACCCCTGCGGAGTGACCTCCGGCGCCGGCTCCCAGCCGGGGCGCTCGAAGACGTGGATCGGCGTGGTGTCGCGGAAGCCCACGCTGCGATAGACCCGGATCGCGCCGTCGTCGGTGTCGGCAACGATGACGAGCCGGTCGGCGCCGAGGCCGCCCTGGGCGGTGGGCGTGAGGCCCCACGCCCCGATGGCGTGCACGAGGGTGCCGGCCAGGCCCTGCCGCCGAGCATCCGGGTGAGTGTCGACGTGCTGGTAACGCGCCACCCCCGAGCCGTCGGTGAACAGGCCCATCGACGATCGCAACTGGCCGTCGATGAAGGCACCCCACCACTGCCCGTGGCGCTGCTCGACCAGGCGCCGGCGGGCCGCGACCGAGCGATCGACGAACGGGGCGTATTCCTCGAGGGGGAAGTCGCCGCGGTTGTCCTTCTGCAGCTGGGCCAGGTCCAGCCAGTCCGCCTCGGTGGCGAGCGGACGGCATACCGCCTCAGTGTTGGGGCGCGGCGGCGGGGTGAGGGTCGCGCGGTCGAGGACCTGCGCGGTGGTGCGCCCGGGTTTGAGACCGTATGCCGTCCACGGGCTCGGGTCGTAGTCGGGCGGAGCGGTGTCGATGGCGACCGCGCAGTGGCGGGCCCCGGGGTGGAGTTCGGCGAAACGGGCCATCCAGTGCGGGATGTCGTGCGGGTCGGGGGCCGTGGCGAGGACGAGGAAGTTGCCCCACCAGTGGTCGGGATTGGCCGGCGAGCGGACCGCGAGGTGGTCGCTGTGGTCCTCAATGCTTGAGCCCAGCAGTCTGGCCATGAGCAGGTCGGTGACGAGCGTGAGCGATTGCGGTTCCACGCCAGGTGACTCTACGCGGGCCAGGTGGGCGGCACCTTGACGGGCAACATGGCCGCTCCAGCCCGAACAAGGAGCTGCCACCTCGATGGCAGCGATGAAGGCTGCAGCATGGGTGATCGCGTCGGCGAGCTTGCCTCAACGAAGGGTCGCGCTAGCGAGAGCCGCGATGAAGTCCGGGCACGCGCGGCGGGAGGCCTGTTCGGGTCGCCGCAACGAAGAGCTGTTTCCGCAACAGCAGCGACATGCCTCCCCGCAGCAACACCCGCTCCGGCGAGATCAGTAGCCTCAACCAAAGGGCGCTCCGGTGAGAGCAGCGACCCCTGCGATCGCCGCGGGCCTTGGCCGTCGACGGCCACGACAAACTGCCCGGAGACGGCCACGAAGCTGCCCGCTGGCGGACGTGAGAACTGCCCGCTGAGGG
>JBGAQV010000030.1:0-26607 GCA_044220505.1 Dermatophilaceae bacterium | reverse complement strand
GAATCGCCGATGCTGTCGCCACGCGCGCCATTATGGCCTGTCCCGGGTTGCCCTGTGTGACCGACCCCCCGGTTTTTCTGACACTGAGTCGGTTTCCTGCTTACCGAGGCCATGACATCGGTCACGTTGGGGCGGATCGGCCTGTCTCCCAGCCTCGCTCACGCGCTCCGGGATGTCCTCACGAGGGCCGCGAGATCGCCCTCTAGACACGACAGGTATGCCGTCGACGCACCTCGGGCGAGACCGGTCCCGGTCAGGGGCCCACCAGGGCCGGTGACGGGTGGCGATGTGACCGGGCCGGTGCGCGAGTGTCGACTCTGCCCGAGCGATCGCCGTGGCCCGACCTCGCTAGCATGGCCCCATGAGTGCTTCCGGCGCCTCCGCGTCCTCGACTGCCGCTCCCGGCACCGCCCCCCATGGGATTTCTATCCTGTTGTATAGCGATGACGTGACGGTGCGCGACGCCGTCCGCGTCGGCGTCGGGCGTCGCCCCGCGCGCGATGTCGAGGTGACCTCCTGGCGCGAGTGCGCGACCCCGGCCGCGGTTGTCGAGGCTGTCGACAACAACCGATTCGACGTGCTCGTGCTCGATGGCGAGGCGGTCCCCCTGGGTGGCATGGGCATGTGTCGGCAATTGAAGAACGAAATCTTCGACTGCCCGCCGGTCCTCGTGCTCACCGGTCGGGTCCAGGACGGGTGGTTGGCGGCGTGGTCGCAGGCCGATGCAGTCGTACCGCACCCTGCCGACCCGCTGGCCCTCTCGAAGGCCGTCGCCGACCTCGGTCGCGCCCGCGTCAGCGCTGGCGCCTGACTCGTGCCGGGCGAGCCCAGCGCCCCCACCTGGCCTGATCTGCTCAGCCAACTCGTCCAACGTCGCGACCTGACCCGCGCCCAGTGTGAATGGGCGATGAACGCTGTCATGTCCGGCGCGGCGAGCCCGGTGCAGCTCGCCGGCTTTCTCATGGCCCTGCGCACCAAGGGCGAGAGCGTCGAAGAGGTGCGCGGTCTGGCCGACCAGATGTTGGCTCACGCCATCCGGATCACGGCACCCAACCCGAGCCTTGACATCGTCGGGACCGGTGGAGATCGGGCCCATACCGTCAATATCTCGACGATGGCGGCCATGGTGTGTGCCGCCGCCGGGGTACCAATCGTCAAGCACGGCAACCGGGCGGCATCCTCCTCGTCAGGTTCGGCCGACGTCCTCGAGGCTTTGGGCATCGACCTGAGCCTTCCGGAGGATCGGGTCGAGCAGATCGTGCACGAGGCGGGCATCACCTTCTGCTTTGCTCAGCGGTTCCACCCGTCGATGCGGCACGCTGCCCCGGCACGCGCCGGACTCGGCGTCGGCACGGTGTTCAACTTCCTCGGGCCGCTCACCAACCCGGGCCAGCCGACGTACGCCGCGGTGGGCGTGGCCGATGCGCGGATGGCGCCGATCCTTGCGGGGGTCTTCGCCGGGCGCGGGCGTGACGCCGCGGTCCTGCGCGGGGATGACGGCCTCGACGAAGCCACTCTGGCGACGACGACCTCGGTCTGGTGGGTGCGCCGTGGGCACGTCGTGCTGCACCGGCTCGACCCTGAGCGCCTCGGCTTGGAGCCAGCTCCAACGGAAGCGCTCCGAGGCGGCGATGCGGCATACAACGCTCGGGTTGTCATCGAGACGTTCGCCGGTGGGCGAGGCCCGGTCCGTGACGCCGTCGTGCTCAACGCTGGAGTCGCCCTGGCCGTTGCTGCGGATGCGGACAGCGAGTTGCACGCCGACGTCCGGGCCGGGATGGCCAGGGCTGCGGCTGCCATCGACTCCGGGGCTGCGACCCAGGTCGTGGACCGATGGATCGCAGCTACTCGCCGCACCGGGACGACTCTCACCTGATGAACAGGTAGGCAGGTGCATATGCCCGGTATGCCGGGCTCGACACCTGGGGAGGGCGCCGAGGGCGGTCAGTCCAGCCCGAGGCTGAAGGCGGCTTCGAGGTCGTGCCGGGAGTAGGTGCGGAACGCGATGTGCGTGGTGGTGCCGGTGACCCCCGGCACCTTCGACAACGAATCGGCGATGACGTCGGCCAGCCGCTCGTGCGCCCGAACCCGCACCATCGCAATGAGATCGGCGTCACCGGTGACGGAGTAGACCTCGGAGACCCCCTCGATGGCGGCGATCTCGGTCGCGACCTCCGGAATGCGGGAGACGTCACAGGTGACGAGGACGATGGCGGTGATCACGCGCCCAGCCTAGCCACGCGCAGCTCCTCGCGGATCCGTCCGGCGCCCCCGACCGGACAGGTCCACTCGCCGTCGAGATGGACGATGCGCACGCCGGGGGACTCCAGCCATCGCAGCACGAGTTCCGTCTCCTCCGGGATGGCGGCGGGGATCGGGCCGTCCGGGGCAGCGACGATCTCGGCGGTGGCGCGCAGCGCTTCGACGAACGGGAGGGGGTCGGCCCCCCGCGGACTCGTTGCCGCTCCGGCCAGACGGCCATAACGGACACAGGCGAACTCCCAGCCGCCTTCGTCGCGGCGACGGGCCGCAAGCACTTCGGCGGTTGCTGCCAGCGGTGCCAGCCGCTGTGCACGCGCGGCGCCTCTGGCGAGGTGTTCCATCCGATCACGCACGGTCGCAGCCTCCTCGTAGCGGTGCGCCGCGGACAGCTCGCGCATGCGATCGGCGATCCGGCCGAAGAGGGCGTGACCGTTGCCGGTCAAGAGCTCACGGGCCTGGGTGACCAGCCCGGCATACTCATCTGTGCTCTGCCGTCCCTCACACGGCGCGCCGCACCGTCCGAGTTCGGCCACGATGCACGCGCTCCCACGCGGGCGCTTCCCCAGCCGGGTGGGGCACTGTCGCAACGGAATCGCCTCGTGGACCGCAGCGACTGCAGCCTCAGCTGCGGCGCGGGACCGGAACGGGCCGACGTAACAGGCCGCCTCGGTGCGCACCTCTCGGACGATCGACAGTCGCGGAAAGGGCTCGTCGGTGAGCTTGACCCACACGGCTCGCTCGGGCCGGGTGGAGCGGCGGTTGTAGGGCGGCTTGTGAGCACGCAGCAGCCGGACCTCTTGGACCTGGGCCTCCAGGACGGTCTGGCACACGATCGGATGGATGGACTCGGCTGCTGCCACCATCTCGGCCATCCGACTGCGCTGCTCGGAGGCCGTGAAGTAGCTCCGCGCACGATTGCGGATGTTGTGGGACGTGCCGACGTAGAGTGTGCGACCCTTGCCGTCTCGAAAGACGTAGACCCCTGGCGCGGCGGGCAGTTGGTCTGCCAAGAAGCGCTTTCGGCGCTGCGCCGGGGTGACGCGCGAGGTGTAACTGGACAACTCCTCCAGTGTGGTGACCCCGAGGTTGCCGACCCGGCCGAGGAGGGCATGGAGCACGTCTGTGGTGGCCAGTGCGTCGTGCAGCGCCCGGTGATCGGGAGTGGTTGTCGCGCCGAAGAGGCCGGCCAGCGTGGCGAGTTTGTGATTGCGGGCCTCATCGGAAGAGACCAGATGGCGGGCCAGGATCACGGTGTCGAGGACGCGGAATGCCGGCCACGGATGACCGGCCTGCGCGGCGGCAGCCTTGAGGAAGCCGATGTCGAAGCGGGCGTTGTGCGCCACCAGAACCGACCCTCGGGCGAACTCGAGGAAGGCGGGCAGCACCGTGTCGATCCGCGGTGCTCTGGCCACCAACGCGTCCGAGATGCCGGTCAACACCTGGATGAAGGCGGGGATCGGAGCGCCGGGGTTGACGAGAGTCTGGAACCGCCCTAGTTCCTCGCCGCCCCGGATCTTGACGGCGCCGATCTCGGTGATGGCGCTCTCATGTGCGCTGCCACCGGTGGTTTCCAGGTCGACGACGACGAAGGTGACCTCGCGCAACGGCGTCCCCAGATCCTGGAGGGTGGGTTGCACGACGGGCATGACACTGACCGTACGGGTGGCCTCTGACATCCTCCCTCGCGACACTCGCGCGACGCCCCGTGAGCTTCTGCCGGGGTGCGTGGCAACCGCAGTGGCCCGCTTCGGCAGGGTGTCAGACCTCTGTTCTAGCGTCAGCTACATGATCGAGAGGACAGGAGAAGCGCACATGCTGATCGACTGCGCCGGTTGTCCGGTGCGCCGTGTCCACTGTGACGACTGCATCGTCACCGTGCTGGCGACCATCCCCGTGGGGGCACCGGCCGACTCCCCGGCTGCTTGGACGCACGACCACGCGATGCTGCTTGACATTGCCGAGCAGCGGGCTGTCGATCTCTTCGTTCGTGCCGGCTTGGTCGGGCGGGATCACGCTGCGACATTGTGGGCTGTCCGCACCCCAGATCCGAAGACACGAACGATGCATGAGCACGCTGCGGACACGGCGGTCGCAGCAGGCTGGTGAAGAGTTCGCGGAGGGTCCGCCTCGAATCGCGGCATAGTTGCCCGATGAGGACGTCGATGCGGAGGACCCACACGGTCGCCCCTGCGCTGGCGGCTCTCACCCTGGCCACTGCAGTGGTTGGGTGTAGTGCGCCCTCGGCCCTGGTGCCCTCGGCCGCCTCGGCCGCCTCGGACAAGAGTCATTCGAGCGCGCGAGCGATGCCTCCCACAGCTCTGTCGCTTGCGACGTCTGCGGCGAGCGCGACTCAAGCGGTCGGAACGCTTCTGGTCCATCGGGCCGCGGGGCTGGCTGCAGGCGATGCGGCCCAGTGGGCCCTGGGGGTAGCAGACCCCAGCTCCCCTCCGGGCAAGGTTCAGCTCGGCGCCTTCGACACGCTCCGCGCTTTGGGGGTCCGCGAGGTGACGTTTTCTGCCGTGCGGGAGCTTCAGACTCCCGAACCGGCTGTGCCGGGTGTGTCCGCGGAATCGCCTCGGCGCTGGAGCGGCACCGTTCAGTTGTCCTACCGGATTCCCGGTGTTGACCGCGATGACCGGGTGGCGTTGCGGACCCTGCAGGCCGTGCAGCAGGGCGACCAGTGGCGGATCGTCTCCTGGTTGGGTCCGACGGACACCCCCGAGGTCTTCGACCTGCCCGACGTGCAGGTGCGTCGCGCGGGGCACGTCCTTGTCGTGGTTTCGTCAGCCGCTGCTCCGGTGGCCCTCGTGAGCGAGGCCGCAGAGCGGGCCTGGCAGCGCGTCGCCACGGTGGCGGACGGCATACCGGATGTGGTTGTCGTGGTGCCGCCCACCGCTTCGGTGACCGCGGCGATGATCGGACGCTCCAGCCCGGCCGGATTGGAGGTCGTCGGAGCCACCACCATCGGTCAGCGCTCGGCTGGGAAGCCGGCGGGCGCCGATCGTGTGGTGCTAGGGCCGGAGGCGGCCGGGCGACTCACCGCAGAGGGTCGCGTGGTGGTGCTCGCGCATGAATTCGCGCATGTCACCATGCGCGCCACCACCCGGTCCGAGCTGCCGATGTGGCTGTCCGAGGGGCTGGCCGAACATCTCGCCTACCGGGAGAGCGGTCTCGACCCACGGGTGGTCGCAGCCGCCGCGATCGATCGAGCTCGCATCTCCGACTGGCCCACGCGGCTGCCGGTAGCCGGCGACTTCGACACGGCTGAAACGGAATTCGGAACCGCGTACCAGGTCTCGTGGCTGGCCGTGCGCGAGCTTGCAGAGCGCCGGCGGGGGAGCGCTGTGGTGGAGAGCGCTGTGTGGGAGGCGGTCCATGAGGTGGGGGGCTCGCTCGACTCCCCGGCACCGGCCGACCCGACGGCAGCACTGTCGGCCTGGTTGAGGAGTCAAGGCACCAGTGAGAGTGACCTCGCGGCGGGCGTTCGCCGAGCGCTCATGAGCTGGGGCAGCGAGCGTCCGGGCGCGGGGCAGACGGCCATAGCTTCGCGATAGCCTGTCGACATGGCCGATCGCACCGAGTCCTCCATCGTCATTGAGGCACCCCCGGGGACCGTTCTGGACGTCATCGCAGACTTCGAGGCCTACTCCGAGTGGGCCCACGAGGTCAAGCGCACCACGGTCTTGTCCGAGGAAGGCGATGGGTGGGCCGACCGCGTCGAATTCACCTTGGACGCAGGCGTTTTGAAGGACACCTACACCCTCGATTACGAATGGGACATCGCTGACGACGGCACCGGTGTTGTCTCTTGGAGCTTGGTCAAGGCCACGGTCCTCAAGGCTATGGATGGTTCCTACACGCTGGCTGCCGACCGCTCCGGCACCCGCGTGACCTATCGACTGGCCGTTGACCTCACGATCCCGATGCTGGGGCTGCTCAAGCGCAAGGCCGAGAAGGCGATCGTCGACACAGCACTCACGGAGCTCAAGAAGCGCGTCGAGGAGTCGTGAGTCAACCGGCATACGACCGGCACGTGGGGTCGGTCGCCGAGGAGGCGGCGCGCCTCATCGGGTTGTTCTCGACCGGCCTTGACGGCCAGGCGGTAGCCGCTGGTGAACGCGCGGCCCGATTCACCGCTGAATCGACCGCGCCAGGCGCTCAGGCCGACGGCCGGGGTCCTCACGGCTCGCCCTTCGGAGCGGATGCGGACGCACGAGCCGACTCCCACGTGTGCCCCGAGTGTGGTCACGATCGGTCTGGTCCAGCGCCAGAAGCGTCGGTATGCCGTTCCTGTCCGGTCTGCGTCCTCATCGGAGCGGTGCGCAGTGTGACCCCTGACACCATCGACCGGCTCGCCGACGTCGTCGACCTCATCGGCGATGGGCTGCGCGGCTTTGCCGCCAGCCGTCGCGAGGCCGGTGCCCAGCGCCCCAGGGAGGAGACCCGGTCGTGAGTGACGGGCACTTCACGGTGGGGGTCGACATCGGTGGCACGAAGATCGCCGGGGGAGTGGTCGACGACGCCGGTGGAGTCATCGCCCGTGCTCGCGCCGACACCCCACACCGGTCGACCACGCCGGATGTCGTGGAGAACACCATCGTCTCGGTCGTCGAGCAGTTGTTCACCCAGGTCGCCAAAGAGCAAGTCACTGCAGTCGGGATCGGCGCGGCCGGCTTCGTCGCAGCCGACCGAGCGACCGTTGTTTTCGCCCCACACCTGTCCTGGCGTGACGAGCCTTTGCAGTCTCGGCTGGTCGGCCGCATCGGTCTGCCGGTGACTGTCGACAACGACGCCAACGCCTCGGCGTGGGCGGAGTGGCGATTCGGGTCGGCTCGGGGCGAGGACCGGATGGTCATGGTCAACCTCGGCACGGGGATCGGTGGGGGCATCGTCCTGGACGGCCGGGTGGAGCTGGGTCGTTTCGGGATCGCGGGCGAGTTCGGCCACATGCAGGTGGTGCCGGACGGCCTGCGCTGCGAGTGTGGCAACCGGGGCTGTTGGGAGCAGTACGCCAGTGGCAACGCCCTCGTGCGGGAGGCGCGGTCGCTCATGACCGCCGGGTCGCCGATGGCTCAGGATCTGGTCGCCCGGATCGGCGGCGACGCGGCAGCTCTGACCGGTCCGCTCATCACGGCTGCGGCACAAGATGGCGACCCCACCGCGTGCGAGTTGCTGTCCGATGTCGGACGGTGGCTGGGGATCGGACTGGCCAACCTCGCGGCGGCTCTTGACCCCGGCATCTTCGTCATCGGCGGCGGGGTCAGCGCGGCCGGCGACCTGCTGCTGGATTCGGCGCGGGAGGCATACCGACGACAGTTGCCCGGTCGTGGCTATCGTCCGGAGGCGCGAATCGTGGCTGCCGTCCTCGGCAATGATGCCGGGGTGGTGGGCGCTGCCGACTTGGCGCGACATCGTGAGGAGGTCGCGGCGACCGTCGTCCCGTCCAGTGCGCCGGAGGCGGCTCCCGGTCTGACGGCAGAAGTCGACGAGGGCGCCCCGCCTCGCTCGCGGCTGTGGTGGCGTCGCCGGCATACCGGCTGAATCCGCACTATCGGGTGGTGTGACGTGGCTAAACGCGGGCTCCGTCATCGTCGGGGTCGCGTTCGGTCGAGCCGCGCAGGACGATGAGGCCGAAGCCCACGACGGTCGCCGCGATCCCGACGACCACCCACCAGCCGGGGTCGGGATTGCCAGAGAGCAACGTCGCCCAGAGAATGATCAGCGGCCCACCGACGACGCCGACGATCGCCAGCCAGAAGGTCGCGTCATGTGCGGGAGGCAACGTGGGAGCAGGCGGCTCGAAGTGCTCGTCCGCCTCTGGCGGCTCGTAGCTGCGCCACCCCGCCTCGATGGGATCGGCTGCGAACGAATCGATGGGCGTTGGGGTCGGCTCGGGGACCGTCGCCTGGGGGGTCGTCGGCGCGGCCGGGTCGGTCGTGGCTTCCCAACCGGCGATGATCTCGCGGAATCGGGCATCGATGTCGTCGGGGTCGTCGGCGTTGCCGCGCCCCCGGTCATCGAACTGCTCGCTCATCAGCACAGTGTCTCAGAACCTCGGTGGCTGCCCAGGTCGGCCCGACCCCAGCGGACCGCAGAACCTGGCCGTGCCGTAGAGTGCTCCAGGTCACAGGGAAGGGTTTGACTCGGTGTTCTACTGGTTTCTCAAGACGGTCGTCCTCGGACCGATCCTCAAGATGCTCTTCCGCCCCGTGGTGGAAGGGGCCGACAACGTGCCCGAGTCCGGTGCGGCAATCCTCGCCAGCAACCACCTGTCCTTCTCAGACTCGATCTTCCTGCCCTTGGCACTTTCTCGCCGCATCACCTTCCCCGCCAAGATGGAGTACTTCACCGGCTCCGGGATCAAGGGTCGGCTGACCCGGTGGTTCTTCAAGGGGGTTGGCCAGATCCCCATCGACCGCAGCGGAGGCCGGGCCAGTGAGGCCGCACTCCAGTCGGGTCTGCGAGTGCTGCGCAAGGGCGACCTTTTCGGCATCTACCCCGAGGGCACGCGATCGCCGGACGGTCGGCTGTACAAGGGCAAGACCGGCATTGCACGCATGGCCCTGGAGGCCGGCTGCCCGGTCATCCCGGTGGCCATGATCGGCACCGACAAGGCGCAGCCGACCGGCCAGAAGGTGCCCAACATCATGCGGATCGGAATCCGGATCGGCAAGCCGTTGGACTTCTCCCGCTATGAGGGAATGGAGAACGACCGGTTCGTGCTGAGGTCGATCACCGACGAGATCATGTACGAACTCATGTTGCTGTCCGGACAGGAGTACGTCGACGTCTACGCGACGTCCCTGAAGAAGAACGTCATCCAGTCCGCGGTCGCCAAGGCCCGCGAGATCCAGGAGGCCGCCGCCAAGAAGGCTCCGGCGACCGCGACTGTCTCCGACGTGCCGTCTGGGGAAGATGCCCTCGACGCTGAGGTGCCTGGCTCCGCTGACTCCCACCCAGCGGCCTCGGCGCCGGACACCGAGCGCAAGGCGAGCTAGTCACTGGCTCTGGCTCAAGGGGGGACGGGCAGATGGGGGTAGTACAACCCACGCGGCGCGAGGTGCGCGAGGGCGACTCCTTGGTCATCGGTGCGCTCTGGGGTGCGCTGCGCGTCTACCGGCTGCTGGCGGTCGTGTATGCCGTATGGGGCGCCTACGTCCGGCGGGTAGACATGGCCCGCCCCGACCTGGTTGCCGTCGTCCTCGGGTTGTTGGCGCTGTGGTCGGCGTATATGTACGTTTCGGCGCGTCGTGACCTGGGCGTTCACCTGATCGAGATGGCCTTGGTGGCCGGGGCCATCTTGTCCACCCGCTGGATCGACACGCCCGCTGCCGCCCTCGACGGGATCACGACGGTGCCGGGCGTCTTCCAGAGCGTGCCGGTCATCGGAGCCGCCCTGATCCTCGGTTGGCGCGGCGGGCTGATCGTGTCGCTCATCATGACCGCCGTCATGATCCTGCAGGTGGGGCGCGTGGACTCGGAGCCGGTGAGTAATGCCGGCCTGCTGATCATGCTCGGGGTCTGTCTGGGCTATGGCGCCGACATCGCGCGTAAGGAGCAACTGGCGCTGCGGCGGGCGCTGGCCAAACAGGCCGAGATTGCCGAGCGCGATCGGCTCGCCCGCACCGTCCACGACGGAGTGCTCCAGGCGTTGGCCTTCATCCACCGCCGCGGGTTGGATCTTGGCGGTGAAGCTGCGCGCCTGGGTGAGCTGGCGGCCGAACAGGAGATGCAGCTGCGGGCCCTGGCCAGCGGCGCGTCGCTGCCCGAGCTCGAGGCCACCGTCGACGGCCCGGTCGATGTGCGTCGGTCCTTGCAGGTCCCGGTGGCCGGCATGGCCACGTTGGTGGCCCCCCACGAACCGGTCGAGATCGACCCGCGGCGAGCCCGTGAGATCGTCGCTGCAGTCGAAGCCGCACTGGACAATGTGCGGCGGCACGCCGGAGAGGGTGCCCGGGCCTGGGTGCTCGTCGACGATCTCGGTGCCGACCTGGTCGTCACCGTGCGTGACAATGGCGTGGGAGTGTCGCAAGAGGCACTCGACGCGGCCGCCGGGCGGGGCCGCCTCGGGGTGAGTTCGTCGATCAGCTCACGCATCGAAGATCTCGGTGGGCGAGCGACCTATGTATTCGGTCCCGGTGGGGGCACGACCGTCGAGATGTGGGTGCCGAAAGTGGGGCGAGAGTGATGGCCGAGCCGAGCGCAGAGTTCGAGCTGGACGAGGTCGAGGGTGTCGAGCGCGAGGAGCCTTTGCCGGACCCACTACGGGTCGTCGTGGCCGACGATCACCCCATGTGGCGAGATGCAGTCGCACGTGACCTCGCCGACGCCGGCTTCTCCGTCGTCGGGACGGCTGCCGATGGGCCCGCTGCGGTGCGCCGGACGCTGGCCGCAGTGCCTCATGTGCTCGTCCTCGACCTCAACCTGCCCGGCCTGCGTGGCCCCCAGGTGTGCGCCGAACTCGCCGCTGCCGGTTGCCCGACGCGCATCCTCATCCTGTCGGTGAGCGGGGAGCACCAGGACGTGCTGGATGCGGTGAAGGCGGGTGCCACCGGCTACCTCGTGAAGTCGGCCGGACGGGCCGAGTTCCTTGAAGCGGTGCGCCGCACGGCGCGCGGACGCGCAGTCTTCACGCCCGGGCTGGCCGACCTGGTGCTCGGGGAGTTCCGCCGGTTGGCCGAGAACGGGTCCCGTGCACGCCTCAACGGCAGAGGCGAAGACACCCTCACCGACCGCGAGACCGAGGTGCTGCGACTGGTCGCCACCGGCCGGACGTACAAGGAGATCGCGCAGGAGCTGTTCATCTCCCACCGGACGGTGCAGAACCACGTCCAGAACACCCTCAACAAGCTGCAGATGCACAACCGGGTGGAGTTGGTCCGGTACGCGCTGGAACGGGGACTGGACGGTCCCCGCACACGCTGACCTCGCACGACGGGGACGCGACGAGGACTCAGCCCAACGCCGCGACCGCTGCGTCGTAGTCGGGCTCCTGAGCGATCTCGGGGACCAGCTCGGTGTAGATGACCGAGCCGGCGGCGTCCAGGACGACGACCGATCGGGCGAGCAAGCCACGCAACGGACCGTCGGCCATCGTTACGCCGTACTCGGCGCCGAAGTTGCTGCGGAAGCTCGAGGCGGCCGTGACGTTGTCGATGCCCTCGGCTCCACAGAAGCGCCCGAGCGCGAACGGCAGGTCGGCCGAGACACAGACGACCCGGGTGTCCGGCAGCGCTGCGGCGAGTTCGTTGAACCGGCGCACACTGGCGGCACACACGCCGGTGTCGATGCTCGGGAAGATATTGAGGACGACGCGGGACCCGGACAGGTCGGCGCGGGCGACGTCGGCCAGATCGGCTCCCGTCAGCTGGAAGTCCGGGGCGGCCTCACCGACCCGGGGGAGCTCGCCGACAGTGGTGACGGGGGAACCTCGGAACGCGGTGTTGGCCATGCCTGTAGTTCTAACACGGTTCACCGAATCGGGCCAGGACGCCGCAGCGGCGCCCTGCGCGCAATAGCGAAGGTCAGCCGCTCGTCGCCCGGCGCAAGGCCGCCAAGACTTTGCCGTCGATCTGACCCGGCAGCAGGCGCATTTCGTAGTTCTCGACACCCGCCCACTCGGCCAGCGCTTCGTCCACTTCGGTATGCCGGTAGCCCAGGGTCGCGAGCCGGTCGCGCACCTCGGCGGATAGATCGCCTTCGAGCGGGCTGAGGTCTTCCGGGCCCCCGAAGTAGAGGTCGTTGAGGTCCAGCAGTCGAGCGATGTCATGGGCAGCGGTGGGCGAGTCATCGACCCGCAGGTCGACGACCACCCCGCACTCGTCATAACCGGCACCGACGTCGACCACATAGAGCGCCGCGCCCTGACGTCCTCGTCGGTCCCCACCGGCGTCGTCGCCGGCCCGCAGTGCGGCCAGCAGGCGGCGCGCCAACGGCATACCGGTCGTGTGCTCCCAGGCCGCGTGCATGGCTGCCACGACCTCGGGCCCGACCAGGACATTGCCCTGGATGGCGAACCGTCCGCCCGCGTCGTCGCCGCCGGATACCCCGCCGGCCCATGGGAGGCATTCGGTGCCGGTGAAGGTCGCCGCCGACTGGGCACCGACGATGCCGACTTGCCGGGTCTCGCGCAGCTCGTCGGCGGCCGTGAGCCGGGTCAGGGCGTCGGTCGCGTCGGCGCCGGCCCGCAAGAGAGCGAGACTGTCGGCCTTATAGGAGACCTTGGCGAAAGACTGGGTGGCGACGGCTCCCACCCCGGGGGCCGCGGCCGGGACGATGGCTCCCACCGCGAGGAACTTGCTCGCCACGGCCACGCCGTATGCCGTGCCCTGCCCTGCGACGATCGAGAAGGTCATGCAGCGGACCCTATGCCCGGCCCCGACACCTGGGTCGAGGGCGCGGCGAATCCCGAGGCGCGTTCTCTCGCTATCCGGACCCACGTGATCCCGAAGGGTGGGACGCAACTACCCTGTCGGGGTGAGCACCGACCCCAACGCACAGCTGCACCGAGACCTGGCCGAAGCCGCCGGGACGCGGATCGCTGCGCAACAACCGGTTTGGCCCGACCCCGCCGCGCTGCAAGCGGCCATCTCGGAGCTTGCGTCCTATCCGCCGCTGGTCTTCGCCGGCGAGTGCGATGTCATGTTGACTCGCATGGCCGCCGCATCCCAGGGCGAGGCTTTCGTGCTCATGGGTGGTGACTGCGCCGAGACGTTCGCCGGTGCCACCGCCAACAACATCCGCGACCGGATCAAGACGGTCCTGCAGATGGCCGCCGTCCTCACCTACGGCGCATCGGTGCCGGTCGTCAAGGTCGGCCGGATGGCCGGTCAGTATGCCAAGCCGCGCAGCGCCGACCTCGAGACGCGTGCGGGGGTGAGCCTGCCGGCATACCGAGGTGACATGGTCAACGATTTCCCCTTCACGGGGGAGTCGCGCCGGCCCGACCCACAACGCATGGTGGCCGCTTATCACCGTTCGTCGGCGACCCTCAATCTCGTCCGGGCCTTCACCACGGGCGGCTTCGCCGATCTGCGGCATGTGCACGACTGGAACAAGGGCTTCGTCTCCAATGCCGCCAACCAGCGCTACGAACGGCTGGCCCACGACATCGACAAGGCCATGCGCTTCATGGCGGCCTGTGGCGCCGATTTCGAGGCGATGCGCACGACGGAGTTCTTCGCCGCGCACGAGGCGCTCTTGCTCGACTACGAACGTCCGCTCACCCGCATCGACTCCCGCAACGGACTGGCCTACGACACCTCGGCCCACTTCCTCTGGGTTGGTGAGCGGACCCGGGCGCACGACAGTGCGCACCTGGATTTCCTTGCCAGAGTGCACAATCCGATCGGTATCAAGCTCTCGCCCAAGACCACTCACGACGACGTCAAACGCATCCTCGAGCAGTTGGACCCACAGCGCATCCCGGGGCGGCTCACCGTCATCACCCGGATGGGCTCCCGGGCGGTCGTCGACGCTCTGCCGGCCCTGATCGAGGTGGTTCAGGCCGAGGGTGGGGTCGTGACGTGGGTGTGTGATCCCATGCACGGCAACACCTTCGAGTCCAACGGTGGCTACAAGACGCGCAACTTCGACGACATCGTCGCCGAGGTCGAGGGCTTCTTCCAGGTGCATCGATCCCTCGGCACGGTGCCGGGTGGCCTGCACGTCGAGCTGACCGGCAACGACGTCACCGAGTGCCTCGGCGGCTCGGAAAAGATCCTCGACACCGACCTCGAGAAGCGTTACGAAACGGTGTGCGACCCCCGGCTCAACCACCAGCAGAGCCTCGAGTTGGCCTTCCTCGTGGCCGAGATGCTCGCGCAGGACTGACAGAGAAGACTCGCCGGTATGCCGTCCGCTCACCTCCCGCCCGCGCCGATCGCAGACCTGCTGTCGGACACCCTGACCAAGCCCACCCCCGGGATGCGGGCTGCGATGGCAGAGGCGGTCGTCGGCGACGATGTCTTCGGTGAGGACCCGACCGTCCGGGAGCTGGAAGAGCAGGTCAGCGCCCTCCTCGGGCACGAGGCCGGGCTGTTCACCCCCACGGGTTCGCTGGCCAACCAACTCGCGTTGCGACTGCACGTCGCCCCCGGCGAGGAGATGCTCGCCGACGAGCTCGCGCACGTCGTGCGCGCGGAGCTCGGGGCTGCAGCGACCTTCTCCGGGATCACCTCCCGGACCTGGTCCAGCGACCGAGGCCGGCTCGACCCGGCGGCTCCGCTGCGCCTCTTGGCGACGGGTGTCGGGCCTTACCAGGTCTGCACGTCATTGGTCGTCGTCGAGAACACCCACAACTTCGGTGGCGGCACCATCCAGCCCCTGACGGCCATCCGGGCAGTGCGGGCGGCCACCCAGCCGGTGGGCGTGCGGATGCACCTCGACGGTGCCCGCCTCTGGAATGCCCATGTCGCTACGGGCCTACCCCTGGATGACTACGGTCGCGAGTTCGACTCGGTATCCGTCTGTCTCAGTAAGGGATTGGGCGCACCGGTCGGATCGGTCCTCGTGGGGTCGCGTGACTTCGTGGCGCAAGCCCGGATCTGGCGCAAGCGCTATGGCGCCGGCATGCGGCAGGTGGGCATCCTTGCGGCCGCCGGCCGGTATGCCGTGGAGCACCACCTGGCCCGATTGGCCGACGACCACGCGCGCACCGCTCGGGTCGCCGTCGCGTGTGCGAGCGCCGCACCGGCGAGTGTCGACCCGTCCGGGGTGGAGACGAACATCCTCATGCTCGACGTCGCCGCGTGCGGGTGGAGCCCGGCTGAGTTCGTCGTCGCCGCCGGTGCCAGGGGGGTGCGGGTGTATGCCGCCGGGCCGCGTTCGGTCCGGGCCGTGTGGCACCTCGACGTCGACGACTCGGCGACAGATCACGCCGGGCAGGTTCTGGCGACGCTCCTTGCGTGCGGTGGCCGGGAGTCGGCCGGTTAGACCTCGTGATGCCGGGTCGGCTCGGCGTGATCGGCGTGATCGGCGCCCGGGCGTCGGCCGGCCAACTCCACGGTATACATCGCAGCCAGCACCAGAGCCCCGCCGGTGAGCATGCGCAGGGTGAGCGATTCGCCGCCGAGCGCGATGGCGAAGCCGGCGGCAAAGACCGGTTCGAGGGTCATGACGATCGCCGCACGAGTGGCAGGCATGTGCGCTTGGGCCCAGGTCTGGCTCCACAGCGCGAGCACCCCCGCGGCGGTGGCCATATAGATGACCGCACCCCACTGCCCGGTGCCCTGCGGCCAGACGATGCCATCGGGCACGGCGGCGCCCACGCTCACCGCAGCGATGACGAGCATCTGCACCACGGACATCCCGGCTGCCCGGCTCGGGATCGACAGCCGACCCAGACCGATGATGTGCAAGGCGTACAGCGCGGCCGCCCCGAGGGTCAGCGCCTCGCCGAAGCCGACACTGAACCCCTGCAACGACAGCAACGCCAAACCCGCGGTGGCGAGTGTCACGGCATACCAGGTGCTGGCGGGCACCCGCTCGCGCAGCAGCAGGGCCGTGAACACCGGGGTGAGCACGACGTAGGTGCCGGTGACGAACCCCGACACCGATGCGTCGGTGTGAGCCAGGCCGATGGTCTGCAGGATCTGCGCGAATCCGTAGCACGCGCCCAGCCCGAGGGAGACCGCGACCTCGCGGCGACTCAGGGCCCGGAGCGGCCGCCAGAAGATCACGACCATGAGGACAGCGGCCATGGTGAACCGCACGGCCAAGAAGTCGGCGGGCGGCACGGTGCGGACCAGATCGCGGATGAGGAAGAAGGTCGATCCCCAGACGGCGGTGAGGGCGACGAGCAGGATGGTGGCGAGCGTGCGGGCACGCTGCGGAGCAAGGGGCACGGGCCGTGGCTCGCTAGATGACCGTGAGTGTGATGGTCGTGCCGCGGCGGACCATCGTGCCGCCGGCCGGGTCCTGGAAGCGCACCGTCTTGAGCGCCCCGCCGAAGAGCTTGTTGACCGTCACCTTGAAACCGGCATCGGTGAGGGTCTTCTCGGCTTCGGTGACCTTGCGCAGCGTGACGTCGGGCACCGGGATGAGCACCGGGCCCTTGGAAGGCACGATCGTGACCGTGTCACCGCGGAAGAGGGTGCCCGAGTCGGGGCTCTGGCTCACCACGGCCCCCGAGGGCACTGTCTCGCTGTTGACCGCGTCGGCGACAGTCACCGCCAGGCCGGCGGTCTTGAGCAAGGCCGTGGCTTCCTCGACCGACTTGCCGGTCACCTTTGCGACGGGAATCGGTTCGCGGCCCTTGCTCACCACGATGGCGACGGTGGTGTCGCGTTTGACGGAGGCATCGGGAGCGGGATCCTGGCGCAGCACGATGCCGGCGGCGACAGTCTCGCTGAACTCCTCGGTGACTGGGCCGAGGACCAGATGCCGGTCGGCCAGGGCCGCCGCCACCTCGGCTTGTGGACGTTCCACGAGCTTGGGGACGGCATACCGTTCGGGACCCTGGCTCACCACGAGGGTGACACTGCTGTGTTTGCGAATCTGAGCAGCGGCCGGGGGAGTGGAGTCCATGACCTGCCCGCGAGGCTCGGTCTCGCTGTAGGCCAATGTCTGATCGGCGCGTAGGTCGACCGCCGCGAGCGCCTTCTCGGCGTCCCCCGCGGCCAAGTGGACCAGTGGCGGCACGATGCGCTGTGCGCCCGGCCCGGTGGAGTCGTACCACAACCAGCCACCGGCACCCCCGGCCACCAGCGCGAGGATGAGCAGCACCCAGGGCCAGCGTCGACGCCGGGTGGGGCCTTCGTGCGGCTCGGCCCGGTCGGAACCAGGCCCGGAGGCCGGCGGCAGCGAGGCGGTGGACGTCGTGGCGGGCATGGCGACATCGGCGGCCGCTGCGCCCACGGGATCGGTCGCCACACTCACCGGCAGGACGGTCGTCGCCGCCCCCGACCGGCCGGCCGGTGCGCCCACCGGCAACACCGAGGTGTGCGCGAGCGAGGGCAGCACCGCCGTCGCCGCCGGGCCGGCGTCGGGTTCGGGCATCGTCGCGGTGCGCGTACCGGTCGAGCCGACCTGTTGCGGCTGCATGCCCGGGACATAGACCGGGTCGGCGTCGAGCTCGGCATCGCTGAGCAGCCGGGTGGCCTCGCGAAGCTCGGCGAGAAACTCGCCCGCAGACCCGGGCCGGTCGGTGGGGTCGAGGGCGGTGGCGCGGGCAATGAGACGGTCCATCTCCAGGGGCACCGTGCTCACCCGTTCGGAGGCCAACGGGACCGCTCCGTTGGCGTGCATGGCCGCGACCTGGGCGTGAGTCTCACCCTGCATGGCGCGCCGCCCGGTGAGCAGATCCACGAGCACCAGCCCGACGGCATACACGTCGCTGCGCTCGTCGGCCCGCTGTCCGTGCAACTGTTCCGGCGCGAGGTAGTGGATGGTGCCCAGGACGTGCCCGAAGTCGGTGCGCGAGAGCGTGCTGGCCTCACGGGCCAGCCCGAAGTCGGTGACTTTGACCGATCCGTCTTGACCGAGCAGGACGTTCTCGGGTTTGACATCGCGGTGGATGAGACCTTCGCGGTGGGCGGCGGCCAGCCCGCGCAGCACGCCGGTGAGAATCCGGACCGATTCCCGCACGGTGAGGGCGCCGGTCCGATCGAGGTGGTGGCGCAGAGTCTGGCCCGCGACAAACTCCATGACCAGGCACAACGGACCCTCGTCCTCGACGAAGTCGTAGACCGACACGATGTTGGCGTGCGAGAGGCCGGCGGCCAGTTGCGCTTCGCGCCGGAACCGGGAGACCAGGTCCGGGTCGTCGGCGGCCGTGGCCGGCAGCACCTTGACCGCGACGCGGCGGCTCAGCCGCTCGTCGATCGCCAGGTGGACCTCGCCCATACCGCCCTCGGCGATACGACGCACGAGACGGTAGCGACCGGCGATGAGCCCCTCGGTCGGCACGGTCTGGTCGCTGGACACGCAGGCGAGTGTACGTTCCGCAGGCGCTCGGCTGCGGTATGCCGTGCCGTCGCGGGACTGCCGACATGGCAGGCTGGGGTCGTGACCGATCACCTTGCGACGCCCGACCCCGACGACGCCGGCGACGATCTCACCCGAGTGGTGTCCGAGTGGGTCTACCTACCCGACATCGCCGAGCGTTATGCCATCCCGCTGTCACGGGTGCGCCGGCACATCGCCGATCGCGAGCTGCTCACTCACCGGGTCGGTCCGAACCAGGCCCTGGCGGTGCCGGCCGCTTTCCTCGGTGCGGCCGGGCCGTTGCCCGAGCTCAAGGGGACGTTCACGGTGCTCGCCGACGGTGGGATGAACGATGTCGAGATCATCCGTTGGCTGCACACCCCCGACCCCACCCTGCCGGTCGGGGACACCCCGCTGGATGCGCTGCGTCTGGGGCACAAGACCGAGGTCCGGCGGCGGGCGCAGGCGTTGGCCTTCTGAGGGGCACGATCTCCCGGAGTCAGGTGACCCGGTCGGTGGTCACGGCGATGAGTGCCTCGAGCACTTCGTATGCCGTCGGGTCGACTCCCGCCCGGAAGGAAGCCAGTGCGGCCCCCGCCTCGGCCGCCAGGGTTGCGATGTCTGCCTCAACCCTCTCGACGGCACCCGACCGATGGATCAGGGCGCGCAAATCCGCCACGACCTGCGGGGTCAGGCCCGGGTCGCCGAGTGCGCTGAGCAGGAGATCGCGTTCGGGCTCGGCCGAGCCGTCGGCCGCGTAGGCCACCAGCACGGTGCGCTTGCCCTCGCGAAGGTCGTCACCCGCGGGTTTGCCGGTGTGCACCGGATCACCGAACACCCCGAGCAGGTCGTCGCGGAGCTGAAAGGCCTCGCCGAGCGCCAGGCCGTAGGCGGACAATGTTGCGGCGGTGTCGGCGGCGATTCCGCCGGCCAACGCCCCGACGAGCAGCGGGGCCTCGATGGTGTATTTGGCGCTTTTGAACCGGATGACCCGACGGGCGGCGGCGACCCGTTCCGGCGTGGTCAGTCCCTCCCAGCCGCGGACCGACTCGAGCACGTCGAGGAACTGCCCGCCCATGAGTTGGGTGCGCATCCGGTCGAAGGTCTCCCGCCCCCGCGCCAGGTGTTCGGCGGGCAGTCCCGAGGTTGCATAGAGCTCGTCGGTCCACTGCAGGCACAAGTCGCCGGCCAGGATGGCTGTGGCCTCGCCGAAGCGATCGCTATCGCCCGACCAGCCCGATTCGGTGTGCGCGAGGGCGGCAGCGCGGTGGGCGGACGGCATACCTCGTCGGGTGTCGCTGCCGTCCATGACGTCGTCGTGCAGCAGCGCGGCGGCCTGGAAGAACTCCATCGCACTGGCCAGGCGCACCAGCTGCGGACTGCCTGGCCGGCCCGCGGCCCGATAGCCCCAGTAGGCGAATGCGGCGCGAAGCCGCTTTCCGCCGGACAACAGCCGCTGAACCGGGTCGACCAGGGCCGCCAGGTCGGGTCCCACCTCGTCGAGGACACGGCGCTGGCGGGCGAGTTCTGCCTCGATGCACGCCTGGACCTGCGAGCGCAGCTCGTCACGGTCGAGGGGATGGATCACGAGGGCCGTCCAGAGGGTCGAGGTATGCCGGTGGGATGCTTGCCGTCCGGGTGGACCCAGGCGGGGCGCTGCCGGCCAGCCTACGTGGTGTCATCAGCCGGACCGCACCGATCCGGGCTCGGGACCGCTCGTAGGCTGGTGGCATGCCCGGTCTCACCCGCCCGCTGCACGTCGTGCGGTCCATCCCCGATGCGCTTGCCGACACGCGCCCGGCGATCAGTGTCGAGTTCTTCCCTCCCAAGGACGACGCGGGGGAGGCCCTGCTATGGGAGGCCATCCGGCAGTTGGAGAAGGCCCGTCCCACGTTCGTGTCGGTGACCTACGGCGCCGGCGGGAGCTTCCGCGACCGCACCATTCGCCTCACCGACCGGATCGCTCAGGAGACGACACTCACGCCGATGGCTCACCTCACGTGCGTGGGTCATTCGGTCACCGAGCTGCGCAATATCGTCGGTCACTACGCCAGCGGGGGAGTGCGCAACGTCCTGGCCCTGCGCGGAGACCCGCAAGGGGGGCTCGACCAGCCCTGGGTGTCGCACCCGCAAGGCCTTGACCACGCCGAGGATCTCGTGCGGATGATCCGTGACCTCGGGCCGTTCACCGTGGGGGTCGCTGCCTTCCCCGACCAGCACCCGGAGAGCCCGAGCCTGGAACACGACGCCGACGTGCTCGTGCGCAAGGCCGACGCGGGCGCAGCGTTTGCGATCACCCAGTTCTTTTTCACCGTGGAGGCTTACGTGCGCCTGCGGGATCGGGTGGCGGCCCGCGGCCGGGACCTGCCGATCATCCCAGGGCTAATGCCCGTGACGAATGTGCGCCAGCTGGCCCGGATGACCGAGTTGTCGGGTCAACCGGTGCCGACCGCGGTCACCGATCGACTGATCGCCGTCCAGGACGACCCTGCGGCTGTGCGGGAGGTGGGCGTGGAGATCGCCACCGAGCTGTCCACTGCGTTGCTCGCAGAGGGTGCGCCGGGGATCCACTTCATCACGATGAACCGATCGACCTCGACGCTGCGGGTCTGGGAGAACCTCGGTCTGGAAGCAGCGCCCTGAGCGGGCGCGTGTGATGTCTAGTGCGGTGGCTCGCGTAGCGTCCCTGCGCCACTGGGCGGCTCGCCGTTGACCAGGCGCTCGCCCCAGGCGTCGTAACGGGCCTTGAAGCGGCGCACCCGCTTGAGCAGGAACACGACGACGACCGCGCCGATGACCAGTAGGAGACCGGCGATGCCGGCGGCCAGCCACGGGCTGGCAAACGCGGTGGTCATGACGGCGGCGACGGTGACGTCTTCTGCGGTGGAGACCACGATGTTGCTGGCCGGCTCGGGGGAGGTGTTGACCGCGGCCCGGGTGCCGGCCTTGACCAGGTGCGAGGCGAGGGCGGCAAAGCCACCGGTGGCAGCCATGAAGGCGGCGTTGAGATCGGAGTTCTCGTGTCCGAAGAGGTAGCCCAGGGTGGCCCCGACGGCCGGGCGCACGACGGTGTGGATGGAGTCCCACGTCGAGTCGAGGTAGGGGATCTTGTCGGCGACCATCTCGATGAGGAAGAGCACGCCGGCACCGATGAGGACGTCGGTGCGGGCCAGGGCGTCCGGGATCTCGGTGACGTGGAAGATGCGTTCGGCCAGGCCCATGATGAGCACGACGGCATACGCGTTGATGCCGCTGGCCCAGCCCGACGTGAACACCCAGGGCAGGACTTCTGCACCCATTCGCAGTCCTTCTTCGTGTTGTGATGCGCCGGTGATGAGCCGCGTTCGCAAGGTCCCCCACGGCAGTATGCCGTCGGGCGGTCAACGTCCGGCGCCACTGTGGGATTCCGCGGCCTGGCAGGCACAACAAACGCCACGGTGTCGGCCTGGCTTCAGATCACCCCCTGGCAGATCTGAAACTGCGCCGACGCCGTGGCGAAGTGCTTTGAGCCTCTCATGCCGACGCCGTTGACGGTATCCGTATTGATACTCATTTCACTCCTCGTCTGCCGTCCGGACGGGTGGGCGCAGGATGGCAGCGGGGTGTTCAGGTGACGTCTAGGGGGTGTGCGCCGGTGACTCGCACCAACTCGTCGAACGTCGTGGGAAAGACGGTGTGCGGGTGGCCGGCTGCGGCCCAGATGCAGTCGTAAGCGGCGAGGTCTCGGTCGATGTAGGTGCGCACGGGCAGCAGGTGCCCCACCGGTGCCACACCGCCGATGACGAACCCGGTGCGGTCCTTGACGAAGGTCGCGTCGGCCCGGCCGAGCCGCCCGCCGAGGCGGCTCTCCACAGCCGCGGTGTCGACCCGATGGGCGCCTGAGGTGAGGATGAGCAGTGGCTGGAGTTCAGGTGGGGCACTGGAATCGATGCCGAACGACCCACTGGATTTAGGGTTGGGTAGGAAGGTGAAGACGAGCGAGTTGGCGATCTGACCGATCTGCACGCCGAGGAACTCGGCCGCCTGGGCCGCCGTGCGGGCGGCACCGTCGAGCACCCGGATCTGGCCGCTGACGCCCGCCGCTCGGAGGCGGTCGTTGACCCGGGTGACGGCGGGGTGGGCAAAGATCGCGGCCGCGGAGCCCGTGATGTCCGACATGGCGGACACCGTATCGGGACGGGTTGACAGGGTGTCCGAGGGAGGGGTTAGAGTAGAGCTAACTCGAACACGTGTTCGCCGGCTTTCGAGCCGGGTTCGGGTCACATTCTGCGGATGGGTCGAGTCCGCGCTGTCTCCAATTCATCACCCTGGAGGGGGTCATGTCGTGGTGCGCCGATACGCCCAAGAGCTTCCGGTCCAACTGCCCGCAGCGGGGTCCCCGAGCCAAGGTCACCTGCCCGGGGAGGGGATGCCGGGGTCGGGTGCAGACGGCCCGCGCTGCCCACGCAGCTTCCACTGGCACGGCCGCCGGTATGCCGTGCGCGTCGTGCTGGCCCGGTGGCGGGAACGGCGCCCGTGGTGGCGGGAGGCCCTCGATCCCGCTCCCGGACAGCCGCACGGGATCGCCGCGGCGGCGTGCGAGCGCTGGGTCTGGCGGGTCGAGGCTGCTCCAGGACCTGGTGATGGCCCCGGCCCGTCGGGAAACCCTCGGGCGGGCGCATCGACCGGGGCGACGGGAGTGTTCGAGATCGCCTGTGAGGTCGGGCTCGACGGTCCGGGCCGGTGGCAGTTGGTCCGCGTCCTGGACTGAGTCCAGGACTGAGTCCAGGACTGATCAGCCGGCCCGGGTACCGGTGGTCGAGCACCCGTGGATCGGTCTCAGCGCTCCCCGGCCCGGCGCAGCAGGCGGCCGGACGGCATACCCGAGGTGTGGAGGTTGGTTGTGAGCAGTTCCAGCGCCCACCACCGTGATTCGTCACTGTGGGCGGGAGAAGGTGACCCGTTTTCACGGCGGGGTTATGTGCCGGCGAGCGTGCTGGAGTTGCTGGACCGTTCCGGGGCCAGCCTGCGGGCAGCGGGTCGAGCGTGCAGGGCCGAGGAGCGCTATGTCGCGGCCCATCTGTGTGCGCTGCGGGCGGCGGCGGCGGTCCTTGCGGCTCGCACCGGTGCGGGTGGGTTCTCTCGGCCGCGCAGTGTGTGGGAGGTGCTCCCGACACTGGCACCCGAGCTCACCGAATGGGCCGGCTTCTTTGCCCTGGCGGCAGGAGAACGGGCGGCTATCGAGCGGGAGGGACGCAAGGTCACGGCGCGGGCCGCCGATGACCTGGTGCGACAGGCCGAGACCTTCGTCGGCATCGTCCAGGACTTGCTGGGGGTGCCGCCGGTCGTCGCTCTGCCCGAATACCTCACGCCCGTGGCCCCGACCCGACGGCATACCGATCTCGCGGGATAACGGGGTCAGACGTGGATCGTTTCGTCCACTTGCATGTGGCCTCGGGCTATTCCATGCAATACGGCGCTTCCACCCCGGCCGCTCTCGTGGCCCGGGCGGCGGCCTTCGGGCACCCTGCCCTCGCGCTCACCGACCGCGACGGACTCTACGGTGCGATCCGGTTCGTCCAGGCGTGCACTGCGGCTGGCATCGATCCGATCCTCGGGGTCGATCTGGCGGTACAGCCCGAGCCGCTGACCGGGTCAGCCCGGGGGTCCTGGCCAGGTGCGGCGGACGCGACGGTGCGCGGTCGTCCGCGCACCCCCGTGCGGGGAGGCGCCATCGTCGACCCTCGGCTGCCGCGGGTGACGGTCCTGGCCCGCGGAGCCGGCGCGGGAGTCGCACCCGGGGTGGGGTGGGCCCGGTTGTGCCGGTTGGTCACCGCCACCCACCTTGCGGGGGCGCGCGGCACACCCGTGACCACCCTCGATCTGTTGCGCACCGCGACCACCCCACCGGCCGCCGGAGAGCCCGCGCCGGTCTGCGTGCTGTTCGGACCCGACTCCGACGTCGGGCGGGCAGTGCTCGCCGGGCGCAAAAGCGATGCGTATGCCGCGCTCGCTCGGTGGCGGGCGGCGCTGCCTCCGGATGCCCTCATCCTGGAGACGGTCTGCCATGGCGGTCCCGAGGGCACCCCGGGCAGCCTGGGCCAGGCTGGTCGGCTCCTTGCGCTGGGTCGCGAGCACGGCATACCCGTCGTCCTCACTGCCGCCGTGCGCCATGCCGACCCCGCCGAAGCGGCCACCGTCGATGTGCTCGACGCTGCCCGCCGACTGGTGACCCTCGATGTTCGACACCTCGATCGGGTGACGACCGCCGGGCATCTGGCCCCCACGGCGGCCATGGTGGCGACGGCCCACGATGTCGTCCAGGCGTCCGGACCGGGGCTCGGGGGCGGGAGCACACTCGTGAAAGAGGGCGCGGCAGCGCTGCTGGCCAGCACCCTCGCGGTGGCCGCCGAGTGTATCCAGGACCCAGCGATCGACCTCGGGATCGGCGGGGTGCACCTGCCCGAGCACACCGCGCTGGGGATGGGACTGCGCGACGACCCGCAACGGGTGCTTGCCGAGCGCTGCCGGGCCGCCCTCGGCGCCCGCTATCCGGGCCGGTCGCCCTCGGCCGGGCAGGCGATCGCCGACCGGCTCGAGGACGAGCTGGAGGTCATCGCAACCCTGGGTTACCCCACTTATTTCCTCACCGTCGCCACCGTCACCGACCTCATCCGTGAGATGGGGGTCCGGGTCGCCGCACGGGGGTCGGGGGCCGGCTCGCTGGTCAATTACCTGCTGGGGATCTCCGGGGTCGATCCCATCCGCTACGACCTGCTCATGGAGCGGTTCTGCTCGCCGTTGCGGGCCCAACTGCCCGATATCGACATCGACGTGGAGTCGGCCCGGCGCACCGAGATCTACGAGCGCATCCTTGAGCGCTTCGGTGGTCATCGGGTCAGTTGCGTGTCGATGATGGATTCCTACCGGGTCCGGCACGCGATCCGTGACGTCGGTGCCGCGCTCGGGCTCCCGCCCGGTGAGGTCGACGCCATGGCCAAGGCATTCCCGCACATCTCGGCCCGCCATGCCCGATCGGCCATTGCCGACCTGCCCGAGTTGCGCGTCACCGGACTCGGCTCGGCTCGCTACGACCTGCTCTTCGACCTGGTCGAACGGCTCGACGGGCTGCCGCGGCATATCGCCCTGCACCCGTGCGGAGTGATCCTGTCCAATGCCACGTTGCTGGATCGCACTCCGGTCGAGGCCAGTTGGGCGGGTTTCCCGATGAGCCAGTTCGACAAGGACGACGTCGAGGTGCTCGGTCTGCTCAAGCTCGACGTCCTCGGCATCCGGATGCAGTCGGCCATGGCGTATGCCGTCGCCGAGACCGCCCGGGTCGACGGCGCGCAGGTCGACCTCGACGACGACACCTCGGTGCCCTTGGACGACGAGGCAACCTTCCGGTTGATCCGCACCACCCACACTTTGGGGTGCTTCCAGATCGAGAGCCCGGGCCAACGCGAACTCATCGGCAAGTTCGGGCCGCAGCGTTTCGAGGACCTCGTCATCGACATCTCGCTGTTCCGGCCCGGACCGGTCAAGTCCGACATGATCGTCCCCTTCCTCAACGCCCGCCACGGCTGGGCGCAACCGGAATACCTCCATCCGACCCTCGAACCGGCCTTGCGGGAGACCCAGGGGGTGGTCGTCTTCCACGAGCAGGTGCTGCGCATCGTCGCCGAGACGACCGGGGTCAGCCTCGCCGCCGCCGACGAGGCCCGCCGGGCGATGGGCTCCCCACAGGGCCAGGAGCAGGTGCTGGCCTGGTGGCGTCCAGCCGCGCTCGCTCGCGGTTACACCGCGGCCGATTGCGACCGGATCTGGGAGGTGCTGCGCGCCTTCGCTTCCTTCGGGTTCTGCAAGGCCCATGCTGCGGCCTTCGCTCTGCCGACCTACCAGTCGGCCTGGCTGAAGACCCACCATCCGGCGGCCTTCCTCGCCGGAGTGCTCACCCATGACCCGGGGATGTATCCCAAACGGCTCATCCTCGACGATGCCCGCTCGCTGGGGATCACCGTGCTCGGGGTGGATGTTAACGCCAGCAAGGCCGGGTATGCCGTGGAGCGGCTCGATCCACTCGACGTCGAGCAGTTGCCCCCTCCGGATCATCCGGACCTCCCTGATGCGCGGGGCTATGGCATCCGCATCGCTCTGTCGGAGGTCAAGGGAATCACCGCAGCCGAGGTGGAGCGCGTCGTCGCCGGTCAGCCCTATGCCACCCTCGCCGACCTGGCCGGCCGCGCCCACGTCGGTGCTGTCGGCGAGGGCGGCCCCCCCGCGGGAGGCGGCGCGGGCGCCCGCCCAGTCCTCGGCCTGCGCCGGACCCACCACCCCCAAGAAGAAAGCGGCAGAGCAGGACGCAGCGAGGTTGCGGGATTTCATGTTAGCCAGTAGTAAAGAACCCGTCTCGGGCGGGCAACCCCCGCCCTGTAAACGCTT